>JALHRW010000020.1 GCA_022841245.1 Planctomycetota bacterium | reverse complement strand
GCCGCGCGGGGTTGGCGATCTCGTCCGGCGCATGGAGCTCGGCCACTTCGCGCCGATCTCCGAGGCCGAACTGCAGGAGCGGGCGCGCAATCACAACCTGATGACCGATCCGTGGCTGGGCCGGGTCGAGACCATCCCGCCGGCCGACGATCCGCGCACCAACCTGGTCGACCGCGCGCTGGTCACCTACGGCTACCTGACTCCGGAGCAGCTGGCCACCATCCACGAGGTCGGTGATCTCTACCGACAGCACCGTCCCGATCTGGCGATGGCGCATACCCAGGCCCGGCAGGCGGCCAATGCCGACGCCGAGGCGCGCAAGCAGCGGAAGGAGCAGAAACGGGCCGAGGCGCAGGCGAAGCGCGAGGCGCATCGCGCCGCGGTCATCACGCGACGCGCCAACGACATCTCCTTCCTCGGACGAGGCGTGTCGCATGGCCTGGCCGATCGGCGGGCCGATATCGAGAACCTGCAGGCCGCAGGGCTGCCGCTGCTGGCGACGCCGGCCGACGTGGCGCGCCATCTCGGTCTGACCATCCCCCGGCTGCGCTGGCTCGCCTTCCATAGCGACAGCACCACGGTGTCGCACTACGTCTTCTTCACGGTGCCGAAGAAGACCGGCGGCGTGCGACGACTGGCCGCCCCGCACGCGAGCCTGGCTGCGGCCCAGCGCCAGATCTTCCACGAGATCCTGCCGCGCCTGCGGCTGCATCCGGCGGCGCACGGCTTCGTCCCCGGCCGCAGCATCCTGAGCAACGCCACGCCGCACGTCGGGGCCCGCTTCGTGGTCAACCTCGACCTCAAGGACTTCTTCCCCTCGATCGGCTTCCCGCGCGTGCGCGGGCTGCTCACCGCGGCCGGCTATTCGCCGTGCGCGGCCAGCATCCTGGCGTTGATCTGCACCGAGTCGCCGCGCCAGGTCCTGAGCCTGCGGGGCGAGAAGCTGTTCGTCGCCACCGGGCCGCGCGCCTTGCCGCAGGGGGCCTGCACCAGCCCGGCGCTGGCGAACGTGGCGGCACGCGTGCTCGACGCGCGGCTCGCCGGCCTGGCCAAGGCGTGGGGCTGGATCTACACGCGCTACGCCGACGACCTGACCCTCAGCACCACCGCCGAGGCCGACATCGGCCGGCTGCTCACCGCGGTGCGCAACATCGTCGCGGACGAGGGTTTCACCGTGAACGAGGCGAAGACCAAGGTGCTGCGCCGCAGCCAGGCGCAGGAGGTCACCGGGCTGGTGGTCAACCAGCGGGCGAAAGCCCCACGCGAACAGATCCGGCGCATCCGCGCCATCCTGCATCACGCCAAGCGCGAGGGTCTGGAGGCGCAGAACCGCGAGGGGCACGAGCACTTCGAGGCCTGGCTGCGCGGCATGATCGCCTGGATCGCGATGACCGACAAGCCGGCCGCCGCGCGCTTCTCCGCCCAGCTCGACGGTCTGCCGCGGCCATGAGCGCGCAGCCTCCATGGCTGGCGCTGCGCCAGCTGATCGATGCGGACGCTCCGACCGCGCGCCTCCAGGCCGTGGTGATGTACGTGAACCGGATGCTGGAGGCCCATTGGCTGCCCGAGGAGCTGCCGCGCGGGCCATGGTCGCGTACTACGTCGACTGCTACGCCGACCAGGTCGCAACCAACGGTATCGCCCGCTTCGTCGCGCATTGCCGCTGGGATCCCTTCGTCGTCGCCTGTGTGCGCGAAGGGCTGGCCGCGTTCGCTTCGCGCGGGCATGTCGACCTGTTCCAGGCCATCACCGATGCGGTCGAGGGCGCCGGCGTGGAAGTGCATCGCGCGCTCGCGCGCGGCCAGCTCACGGATGCCGTCTGCGTCTCCCGGCTGCAGCCGCTGCGCACCGCTTTCGCCGCGTTGGAACCGCTGCTGGACCTGAACGCGCGCCACCTCGCACAGCAGAGCGGCATCGAACGTCTGGACCCCGCAGTCTACGAGACGCGCATGGCGGTGCTGACCAGTCTGGATGCGACGCGCCGCGGACGCCGGACCGACCTCGGGACCTCGGCATGGGCGGCACGCACGCCGCAGGAGCGCGCCATCCGGGCGTGGGCCCAGAGCACCAACCGCCCGCTCTCCTGCGTGCTGGCGCGGACCCCGGTGGAATGGCTCGGTCGGACCACCACCGCGCTGCATTTCCAGGCGGCCGGCATCGCCTATCGCGCCATCGATGTCGACGCGCAGCGCGTGCTGATCGTCGACGAGGCCGGACGCCAGGAGGCCTCCCTCGCCCTCGGCCCATTCACGGCTTCGCGGCCGCCGCGCCCGCGTCCGGACGGGAAGGTGGTGGCGCCGTACCAGCCCGTGGTGCGCCGGGTCGAGCGGGAAGGGACGAATTGGGGCCTGATCATCGGCGTCATCGTAGGACTGTTCGTCCTGCGCATGATCCTGCGCGCCGTGTCGAAGTAGCACCGTTCGTTAGATTCAGTGTTGCGGGCGACGTTCTGGGTCTGCCTCGACAGCAACTCGCTCGTGGCGGGACTGCGTCGGATGGCCTGTTTGCACGACGGATGCCCTTGGGATGTGTCGTAAATAGACATCGTAAAAAACCGGCACCGAGTATGATGATTCATATAACACTGTAATATGTGATATAGTTGGCATGTCTATCTGACACACGATATCATAAAAAAGCATCTCGGCGCTACCGCAATGGTGATTCGCGGTGACCATCAAACCGGGAGTACACATGCGGACACCTATCATCCAGGCGTTGCTCTCACTCGCGCTCGCAGCGTCGGCCCGGGCCGCTGACGCCGTTGCATCCGTCGCCCTCGACAAGGAGATTCCGACCCTGCATTCGCTCGGCTTCGTGTGGACGGTGGCAGGCGACGAGAACGGGAATGCTTCGGTCGAGGTATCCTACCGCACAACGGGCGCGGCGGCGTGGCGACAGGCGATGCCGCTGCGTCGGGTCGAGGTGGATGCGATGGAGGAGCGCAAGCCGCCTGCCGGACAGGGCGTCTTCGCCGGATCGATCATGTTCCTGGAACCGGCGACGGCCTACGACGTGCGGTTGAAGCTGGTGGATCCCGACGGCGGGTCCGTCACCCAGCAGTTCGTCCAACAGACGCGCGCCGAACCGGTCGCTCCGACTCCGCTGCGCACGCTGCATGTCATCCCGGGCGGTGGCGGCGGGACAGGCACCGAGGCGGATCCCTACAAGGGTCTGCCTGCCGCCTTTGCCAATGCCAAGGCTGGCGACCTGGTGCTGTTCGGTCAGGGAACCTATACGCTCAGCGCGACGGTGAACGTCGCGGCCAGCGGGACGTCCGCGGCTCCCATCGTCTTCCGCGGCATGACCGGCGATGCGCCTGGCCTGAGCGGAGGCCTGGCTGTCATCGAGGGTCCGACCAACAAGCTCGCGATCGGCTGCTACGGCAAATCGCATATCTTCTTCGAGCGGCTGACCTTCCGCTCCTTCGCCATGGCTCTGCAACTGAACGGATCCTCGGATGTCGTGGTGCGGCGCTGCCGGATGGAGAACGTCAATAACGGCGTCTTCGGGGATGCCGGCGAATCGCGATTCTTCGTCGCAGACAATGAGCTTGCCGGCATCGAGCCGTTCCCGCGTCCGGATGGCTGGGTGTCGGCCGGCGAGCCGCGCGGCGTGCAGTTGTCGGGGGCGGGACACGTCGTGTGCTACAACCGGGTGAGGAATTTCCGCGATGGCGTCGATGTCCGGAGTCCATCGCCCGTCCGGGGCATCGACTTCCACAACAACGACATTTCCGAGATGACCGACGACGGCATCGAACTCGACTTCACCGACCACAATACGCGTGCGTTCCATAACCGGATCACCAACACCCAGACCGGGATCTCGTTCCAGCCGATCCGCGGCGGACCGGCCTATGCCGTGCGCAACGTCCTCATGAACGTGATCGGCGAGACGTTCAAGCTCCACCTCAGTCCGACCAATCCTGCGAGCACCTGGGAGACCGGCCCGCATCGCACGTCGGGGGGTGTCATGATGCACAACACCGTAGTGAAGCTCGGTCCCGCCTTCCGCGTCTGGTCAAGCGAGGGGCCAGCACACAACTTCCTCATGCGCAACAACCTCCTGGTCGGTGCCCATGCGAACGCCATCGATCTGACCATGCCGATGCGCGACTGCGATTTCGACTTCGATGCGTATGTCGGTGACGGAACGGCGTTCACCAGGTTCGCCTACTGGAACAAGGCCAATTACGCAACCAGGGTCGCATTCGCTGCGGCGACCGGGCAGCAGTCCCATGGCCTGCAGCTTGCTGCACCGGATGGGATCTTCGCCGCAGGCTGCGACATCCCCGAGGTGGGCGAGACATGCTCGCCCGTGGATGCACGCTTGTCGCCGGGATCCCCGATGATCGACCGAGGCGTCGTCCTGCCGGGCATCAATGACGATTGTGCCGGCGCAGCGCCGGACATCGGCGCCGTGGAATTCGGCAGCCTCCTGCCCTGCTACGGCCCGCGTCCGCTGACCGCCAACGTTGCGCCGGCGATCACCCAGGGCGCGAGCACGACCATGGCGCTGAACGAGGACACGGCCGGTGTGAAGACGCTGAACGCGACCGACGCCAACGGTGATGCCCTGACCTGGTCGATCCTGACCCAGGGCAGCAAGGGTGTGGCGGCAATTTCGGGTACCGGCGTAGCGACATCCGTGACTTACACCCCGACGGAGAACCTCAATGGTACTGACAGCTTCGTGGTGCAGGTCGCTGACGGGCGTGGTGGAGTCGACACCATCACCGTGACGGCGACGATCACCGCGGTGAACGATGCGCCGTCGCTGGCGCTGGCGATCCCCAACCAGTCGGCCACGGTGGCGGTGCCCTTCAGCTACGCCGTCCCACTTGGCACTTTCACTGACGTCGAGGGCACGACTCTGACGTGGACGTCGAACGAGACCTTGGGCTGGCTGGTTTTCAACGCCTCCACCCGCACCTTCAGCGGCACGGCGGCCGCCAGCGATGTCGCCGCCACTACCATCACGGTGACGGCGAGCGACGGCGCGCTGTCGGCTAGCGATAGCTTCGTCCTGACCGTGGGCTCGGTGGCCAACGCCGTCCCCGTGATCGCCTCGGCCAGCGCTGCACCCGCCACGGTCAGCGGCACGAGCACCGCCTTGTCCTGCTCGGCCAGCGACGACGGCGGCGAGTCGAACCTGACCTACACCTGGAGCGCGACCGGACCGGCGGCGGTCACCTACAGCCGCAACGGCACCAACGCTGCGAAAACCGCCACCGCCACCTTCGTCCGTGCCGGGGCCTACGTCTTTACCGTCAGCGCACGCGATGCCGGCAACCTGATCGGTACGCGCACGGTCAATGTCAGCGTGGCGGCGACACCGACGACGCTGACTGCGATGCCGGTAGCCGCCACGCTCGCGACAGGGTCTCAGGCCGTGTTCAGCGCCAGCGCCAGCGACCAGTTCGGCGTCCTGCTGGCGGCCCAGCCGGCGGTGACGTGGACGGCTAGCGGAGGTGGCGGCATCGACGCCGCCGGACAGTTCACTGCCGGCGCCATCGCTGGTGGCCCGTGGACCGTCACCGCCACTGCAGGATCCCTGAGCGACACCTCCCAGGTCACCGTCGTGGCTGCCGGCGGAGGTGGAGCATCGGCCGATGGCGGAAGCTCCGGCGGCGGCTGCGGTGCAGGAGCCATCGGCTTGCTGCTGTTACCGCTGGCTTGCGTCGGGCGCCGGCGGCGATCCGGTCGAGCACGTCTCGCTCGATCTGGTTTTACAGGGCACTGAGGCGCGTCGTTGTAGGCGCCGAGCAGTTCGCGGACCTCGCCAGCGGACGCGGCTGCCTGTTGACGGCCATCGCAACCAGAGATCACGCTGGTTCGGCGGCCTCCCACAGCGTCTCCCACATCAGCCTGACCATCGCGGCACATTCGGGACTGTCGATGACGATGCCGAATCCCTCCTGGATGGTCGAGGTGATGCTGACGCGGTCGTCCCACACGTAGAGGCTGACCAGGTCGCGATCGACCGGTCGGTTGAGGTAGCGCACCTCGCGCAGCCAGCGCGCGCCGCTGGCCAGGCAGTCCAGAGGCGATTCGCTGCCGCGCACGCGCACCGCGCGGACGCGGACGCCACGCGCGACGCGTCGGCGGACGTAGTCGCGCAGGTACTCCTCGCCCATCGCGTCCACCATCTCGCGGGCGCTGCCGACGTAGCAGTAGGAGCGCGAGCGCGCCGTCAGCAGCAGCTCGTTGACGTGGATGATGCCGGCCCGGCCTTCGTGCACGGCGATACGCGGCCGTGTCTGGTTGCGCTTCGCCAGGCCGTTGATGTCACCGAGCAGCGAGCGCAGCAGGGACTCCTGCCGGCGAGGCAGTTCGAGCAGAGCCTTTGGTGGGGCCGCGACGAAACGCTTGCGCCTGCCGCGCATGGTGGTGGTGACGAGGCCGGCGCTGGCGAGAGCGGCGAGGGCGGCGTATGCGGAGGTACGCGGCATGCCGGCCTGGCGGGCAACTTCCGCAGCCCCGGCATCGCCGAGCGTGGTTAGCGCGAGGTAGGCGTCGGCCTGGGTCCGACCGAGGCCGGCCTGGACCAGTTGGCGGGATAGCGTGCTGCTCATCTGTCGTACCGATCTGGACGACAACTCTCGTGCATCACGCGTGTCACTGCAAGCATTTACATGACAGGCATGGATCCATACCGACACTCTGGCGGAGCGCCATAGGATGCCGGCATGCCCTGGTTCTTCGGCAACCTCCACTGCCACTCGACCAATTCCGACGGCGACAGCCCACCCGCTGAGGTGGCCCGTTTCTATCGCGAGCGCGGCTTCTCCTTCGTCGGCATCACCGACCACAATCATCGCACCGGCCCGGAGGACTGCTCGGACACGGGCCGAGACTTCGCTGTCCTCGGCGCGTGCGAATACAGCGCCAGCTGCGATGGGCACCCGCTGCACATCAATGGCATCGGCGCCACCGCCACGCATGGGCCGGCTGAGACGCCAGCTAGCGCGGTCGCCGTCCTGCAGCATGGCATTGACGGATTCCTGGCCCAGGGCGCCTTCACCATCCTCAACCATCCCAACTGGGAGTGGGGTTTCGGTCGTGCCGAACTGCTCGCCGTGCATGGCGCCCACGCGATGGAGTTGTGGAACGGGGCGATGGACAGCGACAACCTCGGCGATGCCCAGCACGAGAGCACCGAGTCGCTGTGGGACGCGGCCCTCACCGCCGGCCGTCGGTTGTGGGCGGTCGCCTCCGATGACTGCCATCATTTCGGGCCCAAGCGCACCTTCCGCAGTGACCCGCCCTTCAGCGGCTGGGTCGCGGTCGAGTGCGAACGTCCGGAATCCCAGCTGATCCTCAATGCGCTGCATGCCGGCAGGTTCTACGCCTCGAACGGGCCGCGCTTCGATCGCTTGGTGCTGACGCCGCGAGCGATCGAGGTCGCTGCCAAACCGGCTGGTCGCCGCTGCCGCATCGTCTTCATCGGCTCCGGTGGGCGCGTGCTGGGCATGGTCGAGGGCCACGAGGCGCGCTATGTGCCGGTTGGCGATGAGGGCTACGTCCGCGTCCGGGTCGAGAGCGGGATGGGCCAGTGCGCCTGGTCTCAGCCGTTGTTCCTGACCTGAGGCGTGGCCATCGCGCTCCTGCTGCTGTGCGTCTCGGCCACGGCCCATGCGCTCTGGAACCTCATGGGAAAGGGACGGACGCCCTCGCTGGCGTTCTTTGCCGCCGCTGAAGGCACGATGGGGCTGGTGGGCCTGGCGGCATGGCCGTGGTCGCTGCCCGCGCTGGCTGGCGTTCCGCCCCGCTTCTGGTGGCTGTTGGCGGTCAGCTGCGCCTGCCAAGCTGCCTACTACGCGGGCCTGGCTGCGGCCTACCGGCGCAACGACCTGTCTGCCGCGTACCCGCTGGTGCGCGCCCTGCCGGTGGCGTTGCTGACTGCGGTGGCGGGATCGCTCGGCTGGCGGCCGCTGTCGGAGCCGGCTGTGCTGGGCGTCGTCCTGGTGGTGCTCGGCTGCCTGTGCGTGCCGCTGACCTCGTGGAGCGGCTGGCGCGCGGTGCTCGCTGGCCTGGGACAGCCGGCGATCCTGACTGCGGCTCTGTTCAGCGCAGTCTACACCGGCATCGACGCCGGCCTGACCGCCATGGCGATGGAAGCCAACGGCATGACCGGCGTGCTGGCGCTGGCCTCGGTGATGGCGGTCGGCAACGGCATCGGTTGCAGCGTGCTGGCCGCGGCACTTCCAGGCGAACGTCGGCATCTGGCGCTCGACCGCTCCATCCTGTCACGCGCTCTGCTGGCAGGATTCGGCATCTGGCTGTCCTACGGCACCGCGCTGCTCGCCCTGCCATTGGTCGGCAATCCAGGCTACGTCACCGCCTTCCGCCAGCTCAGCATCCCGCTCGGGGTCCTGCTAGGCGTCCTGGTCCTGCACGAGCGTCCGTCGCCCCAGCGGCGGGCGGGGGTTGCGGTGATCGTGGTGGGACTGGTCCTGCTCGCGTTCGCCCCGCGCTAGTGCCGAGTCGGAATTCGATGCTTAGGACAGGGGGCGCTTCGGCGTCAGCGCGAGAATGCGCGCCAGGCACAGGGCCAGGGCACTGTGGCGGTACGGCTTGGGCAGGAAGCCGGCGATGCTGACACCCGGCGGGGGCGGACCGTAATCGACGTCCCCGCCGCTGACGATGATCACCGGTAGCGGGGGTCGGCGGTCGGCGTCAGCGCTGGCGAGGAGCACGCCAGCCCCATCCAGCCCGGGCATGATCCAGTCGAGGACCGCGGCGTCGAAGTGGCGTTGCCGCAGTGCGGCTGGGAAGGTGGTGGGATCGTTGAACACTTCGACTTCGCAGCCATAGGTGGCGAGGCCGTCAGCGATCAGTGCGCCGAGGTCGAGATTGTCCTCGATCACGGCGATGCGGCGGTCGCGCAGCGTGGCGAGCGTCACCACCGTCGAGCTGTCGGACTGTCGTTCTGCGGTGTGCGAGCGCGGCAGTCGGACGGTGACGGCGGTGCCGGTGCCGGGCCAACTGCGCACGTTGATCGTGCCGCCGTTCTGCTCGATAAGCGAACGGCACAGCGGCAGTCCCAGTCCGGTTCCGACCGTATCGGGCTGGAAGACGGAGCCTGCTTCGCCCGGCTTCTTGCGGGTGAAGAACAGGTCGAAGATGCGAGGCATGTCATCGGGGTCGATGCCGACGCCTTTGTCGGTGATGGTGAGGATGGCCTCGTCGTCCTTCGCTGTCAGTCCAACGCAGACCGTGCGGTCGGTGCTGTTCCACATCGCATCAGCGGCGTTGATCACCAGGTTGCTGAGCACCTGATGCAGATCCCCTGGATGCATCGCGACATTGACCGGACCTTCGGGCAGTTGCGTGGTGATGCGGATGTCCTGGCGCAGCAGATGGCTGTCGAGCAGGGCGATGGTGTCGAGAACCTGGCGGACGATGTCGCATGCCGTCGTGCTGGCGTTCGGTCGGCCGATGGCCAGCAGGGCGTTGCTGATCCGTCGACTCCGTTCGATCGCAGAGATCGCCCGCTGGACCGTGCTATTGCCCGGCTTGCCGCCCAGTTCGAGGGCCGCGAGGATGACGGAGTTGAGGTTGTTGTACTCGTGCGCGACGCCGGCAGCAATGACGCCGATGGTCGCCATGCGCTCCTGTCGCAGCAGAGTCTCGTGCCGGCGACGCTCCTCGTCGACCTGGGCTCGCTGGCGCAGGCTCAGGCGGATGGTGCGGTCGAGCAGCCCGGGATTGAGCTCATCCTTGGCCAGGTAGTCGGCGACGCCCATGCCGAGATAGACGTCAGTCACCGCCGGGTCGGTAGACTGGCTGAGCACGATGACCGGTGGCATCTGGTCGACCGGCCCGAGCTGGCGCAGCAGCGCGTCTCCGGTGGTGGTGGCGAGCCGGTGGTCGAGGAGGATGGCCCCGATCGCGCCGGTGGCCATGCGGTTGCGCAGTGCCCCCGGTTCCGCATCGCCGATCCATTCGACGCGGTAGCGCAGTGGCGACGAGCGCAGCATGCGCTTGACCACCACCTCGGCATCGGCGTCGTCGTCGATGAGCAGGAGGGCGATCTCGTTGCTTTGAGCGTCGCGGGCAGTCATGCGTCCTCCTCGGTGGTCTGGCTCGGCAGCCGTCCCTGTTCGAACCAGTGCGTCACCAGGGCGCTGACCAGCGTGCGGGTCTCGGCGAGCGACCCGGGCTTGGTGAGGAAGGCGTTCGCACCGCTGGCGTAGGCACGGTCGATCTGGTGCTGGTCGGCGGCTGTCGAATAAATCACCACCGGAAGGTCGCTCCCACCGGGCGAGGAGCGTAGGCGCTCCAGCACAGTGAAGCCGTCCATGCGCGGCATGTTGAGGTCGAGGAGGACGACGCAGCGCGGCGGCATGCCTCGCTTGTGCACCTTCTCCAGTAGGGAGGGGCCGTCGTTGAGGTGGTGGAGCTGGACACGGTCCTCGGCTCCGCGGATGGCGCGGTCGAGGATCAGTGCATCCTCCTCATCGTCATCGACTAGCAGAAGTACGGGTGCGGTGGTCATGCTTCTGCCTCGTGGGACAGGGATGCGGCCGGCAAGGTAATGGCAAAGGTCGCGCCTCCGCCTGGCCGGCCATCGGCGGTGATCGTGCCGCGCAGGGCCTGGACGATGCGCGCGCAAATGGCGAGTCCGATGCCCGAGCCTTCGTCGGGGCCGCCGCTGTGCAGGCGCACGAACGGCTCGAACAGGCGCTGCGAGGCCGACGGGTCGAAGCCGATGCCCTGGTCGGCGATCGCGATGACGACGTGCGCTCCGCTGCGTCGTCCGCTGATCGTTACCATCACCGGCCGGTCCGGGTGGCGATAGCGGATGGCGTTGGCGAGGATGTTCTGCATCACCTGGACGAGGAGCAGTCGGTCGCCCATGACCGCGGGAATCGGCTGCACGTCGATGCGCGCCTGGCTGGCCTGGATCGCGGGCTCGATCTGCTCCATGGCCTCGGCCACGACCGCATCGAATTCGACCGGTACGCAGTTCTCGATGGTGCGGCCGGCGCGGGCGAAGGTGAGCAGGTCGCGGATCAGGCGGTTCATCCGCTCGACCGCCCGACCAAGTCGCTTGATCGCGTCGTCGGCATCCGCGCTCAGTTGTCCCTCCGCCTCGTCGCGCACCACGTCGGCGAAGAAGCGGACCTTGCGCAGCGGTTCGAGGAGGTCGTGCGAGGCGATGTAGGCGAACTGCTCCAATTGGCGGTTGATCCGCTGCAATTCCTGGCGTTGGTCGCGCAGGCGTTCCTCGGAGGCCGTCCGGGCCTCGACCTCCTGCTCCAGCCGGGCGTTGACCATGGCCAGACCGGGCAGACGGACGGCGACTGGCAGGGCTCGGATCAAGGCGACGACGGTGACAGCCGAGATCAACGCGGTGGCGAGTTTGATCAGGCCGAGGATCGGGTAGGCCGGCCACCAGAACATCAGCGCGTCGAACAGGTGGACGCAGCCGCAACTGAAGATGAAGGCGCTGAAGAGCAGGAACAGTCCGCGCAGCGGCACGTCGCTGCGGGCACGGACGTAGAGGAAGATCGAAACCGGGATGGCGACGTAGGCTGCAAATGTGGTAAGATCACTCAGGATGTGCAGCCAACCCAGCCAGGCTGGCCAATCTCCGCACATCCATCGCGCGGGCCAACGCGAGGTATCAACAAGTACATCGAGGAAGGAGGCCATAAGATGAACCCATAGTCACTGGCAACATCATCTCGCAACCCACTAGTAGGTAAGCTGACACAATCTCCTGCGCCCTCCGCGAGGTCGGCTGTTGGCTGGCCGGTCGTCCGTAACTCATTGAAATACAAATAGTAGCATCGGGCCCAGCAACGGCGGCCAGTAGCGGTTGTTGCTGCCCGGTTCCAGGCCTTGGCAGCGGTCGCAGGCAATGACGCACCGGTCGGGGATCGCTTGAGGCAATGTTGGCGATGCGGCGGTGAGCCCGCAACAGCGTGCGCCCGATGCCAACAGGGCTGGAAAGCGGGAATCGTTCTGAGAAAGCTACACAAAGGTTGCGCATAACGAGGAGGGGGGCTACAGTGACTAAGTCGACTCCTCTTCCGGAAGGCACGGCCCATGGCGCAGCGCCAGCAGATCCGCGCCCTGACAGTCGCCCTGGTTGCCATGTTCGCAATCGTGCTCGGCTTCCAGGCTTGGATCCTGGGCCTAGGCCATCAACGGGTGATCGAGCATTTCTCTACTCGCGCTGCCAACCGCGCGCATGCCACGGCCAACCAGGTGGCGGCGGCACTCAGGCAGATCGATCTGCTGTTGCTGGACGTGCGCGGGCATGTCGACGGCGATGAGGTCCTCCGCGGCCCCGGTTCCGGTAATTCCGCGCGGGCTGCGGCCATGGGCGCCATGCTGCGCGAACGGATGGCCCGGCATCCCCTGGTGCTGTGGCTACATGTCGTTTCAGCCAATGGCCGGCCGATGTTCTCGAGCCTCGATGAGGTCCCCCGCATCGACATCAGCGACCATTCCTATTTCAAAGACCAGCGTGAGGCAGCGCGCGATGAACTGGTCGTGCCCGATGTCATGCTGTCGCGCAGCACGGGAAACTGGACCGTGCTCCCGTGCCGTCGCCTGAGCACCGCGGATGGTCGCTTCGCCGGCATCGTCCTGGCCAGCATCGACACCGATGCATTGGGCGCTGTGTTGACAGCGGTCGACCAGCAGCAATGGACCTTCGCTCTGTTCGATCGCACCGGCAGGTTGGCGGCGCGCCGACCGCATCGCCCGGAGCAGATCGGCCAGCTGGTGGATGCGGATCTCCGCAAGGCCGCGGGCCCGGAAGCGGAGTCGAGCGTGCTCCGCGCACCGGCCTTGGGTGAAGCGGAGACCATGATCTGGGCGAGCAAGCCTGTCGCTGACATGCCCCTGGTGACGGTGGCTGGATTCCGGGAATCCATAGCGCTCGAGCAGTGGCAACGCGACCTGCGGGTGCATCTGGTGGTGGCCGTGCTCCTTGGCATCGGGGTGTTCAGCATCTTGCTGTTGCATCGCCGCAATCTGCGTGCCGCCGATGCGCTGCGTGCCAGCGAGGCGTATTATCGAACGCTGTTCGATGCATCGCCCGATGCCATAGCCGTGATCGAAGCTGGGCGGGTCATCGATGCCAATCGATGCTATGGCGAACTGTTCAGGGTCGTGGAGGGCCACGCCATCGCACCGTGGGACATGGCTCCAGCCACCCAGCCGGATGGGAGCGCGACGATCGAGCGGGGACGCCGCCTCAGTGCGGATACCATGGACAGCGGCCTGCAGCGCAGCTCCTGGCGCTGCCAGCGCAGCGACGGCAGCCAGTTCGATGCCGAGATCGTCGTAACCCGGTTCCGCCACATGGGTCGCGATCTGCTGGTCGCCATCACCCGCGATCTCACCGTGATGCGCGAACTCGAGGACAAGCTGCGCCAGGGGCAGAAGCTCGAGGCGCTGGGCCAGCTGGCCGGCGGTGTGGCGCATGATTTCAACAACATGCTCGCGGCGATCATCGGCTCGGCCGAGATCATCGCCATCCGCGCGACCGACGAGCGCATCATGCGCTACAACAGCACCATCATCTCGGCTGCAGAACGCGCCAGCCAGCTTACCCGCAAGCTGCTGTCCTTTGCCCGCAAGGGCAAGATCCTCTCCTCGCCGGTCGATCTCCACCAGCTGCTACGCGAGACGGTCGGCCTGCTCGAGCGCACCATCGATCCGCGAGTGGTCATCTCGCTGCGTCTGGAAGCTCCTTCGGCAGCCGTCGTCGGCGACCCGGCTCAGGTGCAGAATGCGCTCCTCAACCTCTGCCTCAACGCCAGGGATGCGATGCCGCAGGGGGGCAGCCTGATCCTCGCCACGAGGATCGTCTCCCTCGAAGGCGAAGCGTGTCGCGTTGGCAGCGTTGTCCTCGATGCGGGCGAATACGTGCAGATCGCGGTCAGCGATACCGGAACCGGCATCGCCGCCACCGACCTGAATCGCATCTTCGATCCCTTCTTCACCACCAAGGAGGTGGGCAAAGGCACCGGACTCGGCTTGGCGTCGGTCTATGGCACCATGGTTTCGCACAAGGGCGCAGTCACCGTCGTCAGCGACGTCGGCCGTGGCACCACGTTCAACCTGTACTTCCCGTGTGGAACGGCCCAGGCCGACGAACTTCCGAGGGAACAGGACAAACCCACCGGCAAGGGTCTGGTGCTGGTCATCGACGACGAGGACATGGTACGCACCGCCATGGCGATGCAGCTCGAGGATCTCGGCTACACCCCCATGCCTGCCGGCAATGTCGAAGAGGCAGAGATCTCATTCCGTTCGCGCCATAGCGAACTGGTGGCGGTACTGCTCGATGTGGTGATGCCGAGAGTCTCGGGCGTGGACGTCGCCGCCCGTCTGCGCGGCATCGATCCCCAGATTCCGATCATCCTGGTCAGCGGCTTCCCGCGCAACGCCGAGGTCAAGCAGTTGATCGAAATGGGCGTGGCCGGTTTCCTGCAGAAACCCTTCCGCCAGGCCGAACTGGCGCAGGCCCTCGCACGGCTGCGCCGCGACATGGGCTGAGTTCAGTCTGCCGCGCTGGGGGCAGCCCAGCAAGCGAGGCGGACGCATGCGCTCAGCCTCATCCCGTCCAGGATTGCCGGCTATCGCTGGCCCGGCCGGCTCATCCCTCCAGCGCAGCGGCGATGGTGTGCAGCAGATCGGCCTTCAGGAACGGCTTGCGGATGACTCCGCGCACGCCCTCGGCGAGCATGGCACGAGCTTCGTCCTCGAGGCTGAAGCCTGAGGCGAGCAGCACCCGCAGGTTCGGAGATATGGCACGCAAGGCACGGAAGCAGTCTCGTCCGTTCATCACCGGCATGATCATGTCGAGGATGGCCAGGTCGAAGGAGTCGACCTGCTGGCGGAAGAGGCTGATGGCCTCCTGGCCGTTGCCTGCCAGGGCGACCGCATGGCCGTCCTCGGACAGGAGATCAGCGAACATCCCTCGAACCACGGGCTCATCGTCTACGACCAGGATGCGCAGCTGGCGTAGCCGGGTGGACGATGGTTGCACGGGCGGGACTGGCTGTTGGGCGCCAGCGCCAACCGGCAGCAGGATGCGGACGACGGTGCCCTTGCCCGGCTCGCTGGCGATGCTGATCGCCCCTTCGTGCTTGCGCACCGTGCCGTAGACCGCTGCCAGGCCCATGCCGGTGCCCTTGCCCGGCCCTTTGGTAGTGAAGAACGGTTCGAAGATATGGGCCATGGCCTCGGAGCTCAGACCGCAACCGGTATCGCTCACCGTGATCTGCACGTAGCTTCCAGGCGCAAGCTCGGCCATGTCGTCGTCCGTCTCGAGACATGCGACCTGCTCCAGACCGGTGGCGAAGGTCAGGGTGCCGCCTTCGGGCATGGCGTCGCGGGCATTGAGTCCCAGGTTGAGCAGGGCGTTCTGCAACTGGGTCGGATCGCCCAGGACGGTCGGCGTTTGGGCGTCGAGCCTGTGTACGATGCGGATGCGGCGGTCGATCGAGCGCTGCAGCAGAGCGGTCGTTTCAGCGATTATCGCGTGTACATCGATGGGCACCCGCAGGTACTGGCCCTTGCGGGCGAAGGCGAGGAGTTCGCGGGTAAGGTCGGCGGCCCGCTGCGAGGCCGCGAGGATCTGGGTCGCATAGCGTTGCGCAACCGGGTCGGAGACCCGTTTCATCAGCATCTCGGCGTATCCCATGATGCCGCCGAGCTGGTTGTTGAAGTCGTGAGCGACACCGCCTGCGAGCTGGCCGAGGCTGGAGAGCTTCTCGGTTTGGCGGAGCCGTTCCTCCATCTGCTTCCGCTCGGTGATGTCCTGGATGGTGCCGATCAGGGATATGGGCCTGCCGCTGGCATCGAGGCTGACCTTTCCACGCCCATCCACCCAACGCACGGCCCCATCCCGGTGCCTGAGGATCATGTACTGCTTGGCGAACGGCCGCTGCTTGCCGATGACCTCCTCGGTGAGGTAGATCCGCATCATCTCCCGGTGCTCGGGGTGCACGAGGCCCAACCAGCCAGGGATGTCGCGACGGTAGTCCGGACCTATGCCGAAGATGTCGTCCATGATCTCCGAGGTCTGCCACAGTCCGGTGACGAGATCCGTACGGTAAGAGCCGATCAGTGCCGCGCGTTGGGACTCCTTGAAGAAGAATTCGCTGTCGCGCAGGCGGCTCTCCATCGCCTTCAGCTCGGTAATGTCGTAATTGATGCCGAGCATGCGCACGGGCTTCCCCGCCGCGTCGCGCAGCACCATGCCATAGGCCTTGATGTGCCGCACCGCCCCGTCGGGATGACGCACGCGGAATTCGGTATCGTAGGGCCGGTCGCCGCGGAGTACCGCCTCCGATTCGGCCATGGCGGAGGCAACATCGTCTGGGTGCAGGCTGGCCTTCCACAGAGCGAAGCAGCAGCGGTCGGTCCGTCCATCGATGCCGTAGAGACGGTACATATGCTCGTCCCAGAGCATGCTGTCGTTGCGGATGTCCCAGTCCCAGATGCCGAACCGGGCGGAGTCGGCGGCGAGCGCTAGGCGCTGGCGGCTATCGAGCAGGGACTGCTCGTGGCGCTTGAGGTCAGTGATGTCTTGAACGACCCCCGACATGCGTCGTGCGCGCCCATGTGCATCTCGGACATGCTCGCCGCAGGCGGTGATCCAGCGCTGCTCTCCATTCCGTCGGACAATGCGGCATTCGAAGTTCCACTCGCCCATCTCGGCCATGGCCTTGCGGAACTTGCGGTCGACCTCGGCGCGGTCTTCCGGCAGCACATGTTCCAGGAACGTCTCGTAGGTCCACTCCGGGAGCATCTGGTCGTAGCCGAAGATGCGGTCGTGCTGCAGCGTGCGGGAGGCGGAATGGTCGACCAAGTCCAGCTCCCAGGCCCCGATGCGGTTGCAGTCGAGCGCGAACTGCATCCGCTCCTGGCTCTCGCTGAGGGCTGCCTCGACCCGCAAGCGGTCCAATTCTCCAGCCGCCCGCACCGCAACCATTTGGAGCAGGGCCTCGATGCGCTGACTGTTGCGCAGAGGCTGCCTGGTGATCGCGGCGATCATCCCGATCGGCTGTCCAATATGGTTCCACAGGGTCGCGCCGACGTATCCCTCCGCCGACATCTCCCGCAGCATGGCGTCCCCAGGGAACAATTCTCGGACGCCGGCCGGGAATGAGCACATGTGCTTACCTACGACGTCGCCGCCGGCGGTGCCGGCAAGAGACCAGGCACCGCCATCCACGAAGCGTCCGTCAGACATGACTGCCACGCCATGTGCCGTCAGGCCATCTGCGTCCAGGCGGTCGATGCGGACGGCGGCTGCGTCCAGGGTCTGGACGAGGAAGCGGGCGAGGGCTTGGAAGAATCCTTCGCGACCGGGCAAGGCGGTATACTGCGCGAGGAACACGAGGGTCTGCTCGCTCAAGCGCCGTTCGGTGACGTCGATGATGAATCCTTGTACTCCGACGATCTCGCCATCCTGCGATACGGTGCGCATGGAGCAGGTGTGGTAGCCGATGCTGCCATCCTTGAGCCGCCGCGCGACATCCCCGTTCGGCAGGGCCCCGCCGGTGCACAGCCGATCGATCATGGCTTGCGCTGCTGCGACATCGCCATCGGGCTGGGTCATGGCGCAATGCCGCCCGATCACCTCATCTGGTGCATCGTAGCCGTGCATGAGCAACCAGGCGCGGTTGACATGCTGGAAGCGCCCCTGGCGATCGAGGCGAAAGTAGCCGGCTGGAATCTGCTCGACCAGCGTGCCGAAGCTAGGCTCGCCTGCGCTGGCTGAGCTTCCCTTGGAATCATCGCAGTCGTGCTGTGCCGTGGACATGGCCTTGGGTTCGCTGGACGCAGAGGATGCCATTTTTAGGGGCGGCAACACGTTGTACAAGTCAAAGCGATGTGGCGTCCGCACCAAGCTTGACATCGTGATCGATGCACGCCCAAGGCGCCAAGTTAGCCAGGCCGGCGTCGCAGAAACCGACCTCCTGGACGATGCGTTCAAGCGGCCAGTTGGCTGAGGCTCCCGCGTGCGGCCATTCCGGCTGCAGATGCGCCGATCCGCCTCACTTCATGATCGAGGTCTTGCTCGGGCTGGCGCGGCCTTCGAGGACCGGTGCACGACGTTCGAAGGCGGCACGTGAGATCTCGATGTCCTCTGCCGCCTCTTCCGGGGTGAGGCAGCCGACCGTGACCATGTCGCAGGGACGGATGGTGCTCCACGCGAAGCTCAGGCCGACGAAGGGCGAGACGCGGCCGGCGGCCATCGCCTTGATCGTCATCACCGGCTTCTTGGCGCCCCAGATCACCTTGTTGATGTACTCGACCTCGACCTGCATGAGGAAGCCGGCGCAGTTGTAGATCTGGATGTAGGTCTCGACATCGTAGCCGTTCCTGTCCGAGTAGACCACCAGCTCGGGCATGTGCGCCGAGAGGCCGGGGATCATGCCCTGGTCGCGGATCATCTTGAGGTAGTCGGGCAGGCGGTCGATGGTCTGCTTGTTCTTGTTGACCAGCTGCTCGGCCGAGGAGTGGTGCGGGAAGCAGAACGTCGCGCCATTGCGCCGGCTTTCGGCGATGACCTTCTCGGCCTCGGCGCGCCCGGCCGCTGAATCGTCGACATTGATCACCGGAGTGTCGACCAGGATGACCTTACGGCCGACGCGATCCTCGGCCATCTTGATGCCGGCGAGGAGGTGGTCCCGACCGGCGAGCGGAGCCATCAGGGTGTCGACCCCGGCGCGCAGGAAGGTCTCGACCAGGGCGGCGATCGGTTCGGCGCCGGCATGGCGGCTGCGGATCATGCTGTCGGCCGCCGAACCGGTGTGGCTCCAGCCGAGCATCCAGTTGCTGCCGATGATCATGCGCGACAGCGAGACGCCGCCGACAGTGGTGCGGGGGAAGTCTTGGGGCATGGTCGGCTCCTTGCTCGGGAAGCACCGGGATCCTAAGCGATCAGCGGCATTTGCACAGGGTCATTGCGGTGTCTGTCCGTGCGGCTTGCCGTTCCCGCGTACGCTCCTCAACTCATCCCGCTTGCTCGACCCCGCCTTCCTCGCCGCCTCGATCCTGCTCACCGTCACGCCCGGTCCGGACAACCTGTTCATCCTCGCCCAGGGCGTGACGCATGGGCAGAGGGCCGCCCTGCCCTTGGCGTGGGGCATGTGCTGCGGCATCAGCGTGCATGCGCTGGTCGCGACCTGCGGCATTGCAGCGTTGCTGCGTGGGTCACCGACCGCGTTCGCCCTCATCCAGATCGTTGGCGCCGCCTATCTGCTGTGGGTGGCGGTGTGCCTGTGGCGTGAAGCCGGGCGGGCATTCGCGCTGGGAGCGGGCGGCCAGGCGCTGCCGGCTGCGGCGCTGTTCGGCCGCGGCTTCCTCATGAACGTGCTGAACCCCAAAGTCGCGCTGTTCTTCCTCGCCTTCTTCCCGCAGTTCATCGCTGTCGACGATGCGCACCCGACGCGCACGACCCTCCTGCTCAGCGCCGTGTTCTTCCTCCAGGCTCTTGCGATCTTCAGCCTCTTCGCCGTGCTCTCGGGCTGGTTCGGCCGTGCGCTGAGCGGTCCTCGGCTACGTCCAGCCTTGCTGCGGCTCACCGCGCTTGGCCTCGTCGCCATCGCAGTGCGCTTCGCTGCCGGATCCTAGCGAGTTGCAGCGATCAGCCCGGGCAGGTCGGCCAGCGCATGCTCGGGCAGGTCGCGCAGGCTCAGTTCCTGTTCCAGCCAGGTGCACGCGCCCGGGGCCAGGTCGACGAGCGGACCGACGTGCTCGACTTCGATGACGGTTTCGGAGTGGTAGGTGGTCAGGTTGAGACCGCCCTCGGGATAGGGGCCCTCCCCGGGTGCGGGAGCGCGCGAGACGAGCGCCGTCCGGCCGAGCGTCAGCGCGGCGATCCCATCAGGCGAGCGCAGTCCGGACTTGCACTGCCAGCAGCCGGCGCGGGCGGTCCCGTCGATGACCAGCCCGTCCGTCAGGTCCTGGCATCCCACGACGGTCGGCAGCGGCTCGATGATCGGCCCCGACTCGGCCCCTGCCTCCTTTGCCATCGGCCGCAGACCCATCGCTGGCGCCTGGATACCCGGGCTGCGCGCCAGCACGCTGCGCATGCCGAGTGGTTCGATCCCGGCGACCAGCGACCAGATCGCCAGGTGTCGCGCCGTCGGGCCATGGTTGCGCAGCCCGTGCCGCAGCCGCAGCCGGCCCGCCTCGAGTCGGACGTCCCACAGCAATTCCAGCCCGGAGACGGGATCGACATCGGTGGTGACCTGCACCTGCGCCGGTCCTCGCTCGGTGCAGCGCGCCCGGCGGCTGGAGAGCAGTGGTGAGCGCGGGTCTTGGAACGGCTCCATGAACCAGGTGCGGACGCCGCACGGATCGGCGGACGACGGTGCGAGCAGCTGCGGCCGGTCGCCGTCGCTGAAGGCGGTCAGTCGCAGGGCCGGTTTCAACTGCACGGTCGCGCGCAACGTGCCGGCTGTCAGTTCGATCGATTCGATGCGCTGCAGTTCGGCCAGCAGGGCTGCGCGATCCTGACCGGGCTGCGGCGGCGCCGGCAGCTCGGGTGCGATCAGCACCAGATGCGGCCTGGCACGGAAGCCGTATGGCGAGCGTCCGGCGTGTCCGGGGATCCCGACCACGCCCGCCTCGCAGCGCTTGGCGTACATCAGATCGCCGTGGAACCTGGCCGAACCGCCGAACCGCCATGCCACGCTGTGCGGGAGAGCCTGCCAGGACGGATCCAATTCGGGGTCCTTCAACGGCTGCACCGACAGCAGCACCCAGGCCGGCCGGTCCAGGCGGATGCTCCACGGCAGGGCCGGCTGCTGCCAGTCGCCCGACGGCGGCACGATGCAGGTCAGGCCGAGCAGGCCCTCGCTGGCCGATTCGACCATGCACGGATGCCTCGACCGCACGCGTGGCATGCCGATGCTGAATCGCTGGAGCAGCGCTCCGTCGGGCAGATCGGAGATCACAGCCCGCTGGTCGGAGCCATGGTCGTGGCGACCGTGTTGCATCACGACGTGTAGCCCTTGTCGATCGCGGTCACCAGGACCTGCGCGGCGGTGAAGCCGTGGTTGCGGAACTTGGCGATGATGCGCAGTCTCCTGCCCAAGACCTCGCGCAAGCTCTGGCTGACCGAACCCTTGACCCCGCCTGTGGTCGAGGCGAAGCACGGGCGCAGGCGGCGTCGCGGCCTGCGCCATGTCTTGGGTGGCGCGGAATCATGGCGAAGCGCATTCGTTCTCCGGACCGGCACGTTAAGCAGGGAAGAGCGCTGGAGTAGGGGTGTGATGGCTTCTGGTCGAAGCTAAGCGCCGTTGCCAAAGCTGCAGCCCCACAGCGGTTGCGTCCGCTGGACCCGGGCTACAGACTATCGCTCTAGTAGATGGAGCCGCCCGTGGAAGATACGCCTCTGACCAATGCCAGCCAGTCCGGCGACGGGATGGGAACACTCGCAGCGGACGCCGTGATCGGCCACTACCGCATCGTCCGGGTGATCGGCCGGGGCGGCTTCGGCATCACCTACGAGGCGTGGGACGGCGACCTCAACCGGGCGGTGGCGATCAAAGAGTACTTCCCGCACGGGATGGCGCAGCGTGCTCCAGACGGCGTCGCTGTGCTGTGCCTGCCGCGCAGCGAGGAGGCCTACGCCCAGGGTCTGCGCCGCTTCCTCGACGAGGCTCGCGCCCTCGCCCAGTTCCATGATCCGCGCATCGTCCGGGTGCACGGTTACCAGCAGCTGGGCAACACCGCCTACATGGTCATGGACATGGAGCGCGGAATCCTGCTGCGCGAACAGATCATGACGCGCGGACCGCTGCGGCCCGACGATGCGCGCCGCCTGCTCGGCGATCTGCTCCTCGCGCTGCAGGTCATCCATGGCGCCAGCTACCTGCACCGCGACATCAAGCCGGGCAACATCATGCGCCGCGCCGACGGCCAGGTCGTGCTGCTCGACTTCGGCTCTGCCCGCCAGTCGCATCTCGCCGGCGGCAAGGGCCACACCGTGGTGGTCACGCCCGGCTACGCGCCGATCGAGCAGTACGATGCCGAGACCGCCCAGGGGCCGGGCATCGATCTCTACGCCACCGGCGCCAGCCTGCTGTTCTGCCTGACCGGCGCGTCGCCGCCGGATGGTTTCCGCCGTGCCATCGCGTTGCAGGCCAACGAGCCCGATCCGGTCGAACCGCTGCTCGCCCGGATTTCCACCGGCGGCGCCGTTGCTGCCGAGCTGTGCGAGGTGGTGCGTTGGCTGATGAAGCCGCAGGCGGCGCAGCGTCCGGCCACCGCCCAGGCGGTGCTCAGCCGACTGCAGGTCGAGCGCTGGACCAGCGAAGCGACCCTGGTCCCCCCGGTGGTCAACCTGGCCGAGATGCGCTCCATCCCGGCGCGCCTGGTCGAACCGATGCGCGTGCATCTCGAGTCGCATCTCGGGGCCGGAGCGACCTCGCTGCTGTTCACCGCGATCCGTGGCTCGCGCTCTGCCCAGGATTTCATCGATCGGGTCGTCGCCCAGGTACCCGAGGGCGAGGTCCGCGCCAAGGTCGCCGACGGCTTGCGTCGCATCCTGATCGGCACCCAGGCCGACGCCTCGTCGGCAGCGCGTACCGCGGTGACGGCCCCCTCAGGGGCTACGGGTTCGGGGACGCGGACGGCGGTGACGGCGGTCGTGCCAGGCTCGACCGCGCCGCTCGCCGATGAGAAGACCACGCAGCAGCTGGCCAGCGAACTGGCCAAGCACATCGGGCCGATCGCCAACATGCTGGTGAAGCGCAACCTGGCCAAGGCCGGTTCGCGCCGCGAGCTGGTCGCGATCCTCGCTGCCGAGATTCCGGAGGCGGCTGATCGCGCGGCCTTCATCAAGGCGGTCGAGCGCATCCCCGCCTTCGCCAGTTGAACGGCACCCCATGAAGATCCAGACCAAGTTCACCCTCATCCTCTCGGGCACCTTCCTGGTCGCCTTGATCCTCACCGGCGTGGTGTCCTACAGCATCCTCTACGGCAACGCCCGGCAGGAGATCCGCGAACGCGCAGGCCTGATGCTGGAATCGGCCAAGGCGATGCGCACCTACACCATCAACAACGTCAAGCCGCTGGTGGCGCCGTTGATGCAGGACACCTTCCATGCCGAGACGGTGCCGGCCTTCGCCGCGATGACCGCATTCGGGCTGCTGCGCGAGTCGCATCCCGATTACACCTACCGCGAAGTGGCGATGAATCCGTCGAACCCGCGCAACCGGCCGGTCGAGTGGGAGCACGACATCGTCACCCACTTCCGCAACTTCACCGAGGCTTCCGAGCTGACCGGCACCCGCCAGACCCCGTCCGGTCCGGTGATGTTCATCGCCAGACCCATCCAGATAACCAATGCGAGCTGCCTCGACTGCCATTCGACCCCGGACAAGGCGCCGGTATCCGTGATCAAGGCCTATGGCGAGACCAATGGCATGGGCTGGAAGAAGGACGAAATCATCGGCGCGCAGATCGTCGCGGTTCCGGAGTCGGTGTCGCTCGACCGTGCCCGTCACACCTTCCTCGTCTTCATGCTCTCGATGACGGTGGTGGCTGCGATCTCGGTGGTGATGCTGAATTATGCGCTGCGCCGGCTGGTCGTCCGTCCGATCACCGATCTCACCCGCCTGTGCGACCAGGTCAGCACAGGCGACTTCTCGCAGGGCGACCCGCAGACCGCCGGCGCCGACGAGGTCGGCAGCCTCGGCCGCTCGTTCGTGCGCATGAAGATCAGCCTGCAGAAGGCGATGAAGATGCTCGAGGGGTAGGCGACCATGTTCCGAGAACAGGGGGTCAGAGCGGCGTTTCTGGCGCCTGTTCGAGCTTGGCTGCCTTCTTCGCCTTCTTGGCCGCCTTCTTCGCCTTGCGCGCTGCGACCTGCTCCGGGGTCGGCGGCGGCGGAGTGAAGTCCTCGCCGGTGATCGCCGCGGCCGCGGTGCGGATGGCACCCATGGTGGTGGTGATCTTCTTGAGATAGGTCGCCGGACAGGCGAAACGATCCGCCACCGGACGGTCGACGACGTACAGGTTGACCTCGCAGTTGGCGTGGCGCAGCCGGGCGTACTGCGGATTGCGGATCAGGTACTGGGTGAACACCTTCACCGGGTCGACCTCGTCGCCCTGGAAGTAGTAGCATTGGTCGATCGGTGTGAGCGAGGCGGGGGTCATGCGATGCGATCGGAGGGTGGGGTGCGGTCGACGCAAGTCGCAGGACCGTGCTGCACCGTGTCCGCTTCTCAATCACTCGCCAGGAGCTAACGTGCGGGCATGGTTGTTCGGCGCGGGCACGAGGTGGACGATGCCAGATGAGCGGGAGCGGACGCTCAGCGGCTCGCAGCCGATCGCCCTGCCACCGCTGCCGGACTCGGTCAGCGCGTCGCTTCCTCCGGCTCCGCCGGCTGGCGGCGAGGCGAGCGGGCCGGTCGACGCGCCCTCGCTGCCGATCGACCTGCCGGATCTGGATGCGCTCCGGCGGGCTGCAGCCGCCGCCGAGGCAGCCGCTGCTGCCCGCAAGGCCGCAGGCCAGGCCTCAGGAGGCCGTATGGCCATCGGCCAGTCCTCTGGTGGCCACCAGACGATCGGCCAGGCATCCGGTGGCCGTCCAGCAGCCGGTCACTCGTCAGGTGGCCACCAGGTGCTCGGCCAAGGGTCCGGAGCCCGGCCTCCCGTTGCGGCCCCCAACGATTCCGGCAGCGAATCCAGTCAGGCGCGCAAAGGCGTGCTCTCGTTCCTCAGCGTCGAAGGCTCGGCCGCGCACGATGCCGAGGTCATGGCCCGGATCATGGCGGGCAGGCAGGAGCGCGACGCCGAGGCCGAGGCCGTGGTGGCCCGCGTCGCGGTCGCTGCCGAGCATGAGCGTCGCGAGACGGCGCGGGTGCGGCAGCGCATTGCCATCGAGATGTACATGGCGGCGCAGTTGCGGCAGGCAGCCGAGGAGACCCCGTTGCAGCGCGTCCTGCGCGAGACCGCCGAATCCTTCATGGCCCTGGGCATCTGCCCCGACCACCTCGAGTACCTGCCCGACATCGGCAAGTTCTGCTCATGGGGCGGACAGGTCTACGATCATGCTGCCATCCACACCCTGCAGGACCGGCGCGGCCAGCCGATCTACGTCCTGGGCGACTCCCCGCACGGGCCAGGCACCGTCTGCTGGTCGAAGCGCGAGCGCGGCTGGAGGCTCGACCGTCCGCTCGATCCCGCGGTGAAGCTGACCCCGACCGACCGCCTGGTGCCGATCCCGATGCGGCGCGACGACGCCACCTACCGGTTCTCCGCCAAACGCGCCTCGACCATCATCATGGAGGAAGGCCTGGCGACCATCTACGTCGCTGGCAATGCGGTCTACATGCTCAGCCATTTGCAGGCTGCCCACCATCGACATGTCGCGTCCCGCCCGTCGGCACCGGGCGCTGGGCAGGCTTCGCTCGCTGGCCGGTTCGCCAAGCTCTTCACCAAGCCGTAGGTGTGCCCGACGCAAGATGGCGGGTGGAATTCTCGGCCGACTGACTCAGGCCGGCCGTCGCAGAGCGCTGGGCGCGCATCCGGTGATCCGACGGACGACCCTGGCGAAATGGAAGGGATCGTCGTAGCCGGCCACCTGGGCTGCATGCGCCACCGCGACCCGCGGATCAGCGAGCATGCCGAGGACAGCCTCGACCCGGCGACGTTCCAGCCAGCGGCGCGGGCTGGCTCCGGTTGCGGCCCGGAAGGCACGGCGGAATGCCGCCTCGCCCATGCGGCACCGCTGCGCGAGCTGCGCGACGCCGAGGTGCAGGTCGACCGGGGAGGTGGCAAGCTCGTCGAGCAGGCTGCGGACCCGACTGGCGCCCTGCGTCGACCCATTGCCGCGGCCAGCGCCGAGCCAGTCAGCCAGGGCGGTGGCGAGGATGCCCGAAGCGCGCAGCCGATCGGCCACGCTGTGCGCCCCGCCCCGACTCCACAGCCGGACCAGGGGTGCGAAACGCTCGCGCCAGGCCGCGGCCTGCCCGACGCTGCGCAGCAGCGGGAGGTCGATCGCCGTGCCGGTGCTGCGTAGGCGCCAGACCGGCACGCCCCGCGCCATTCCGGCCTCGGAAGCGCCGGGCAGGTAGGTGATGGCTGCTCCGGTGGCATCGCCTGTGGCATGCAGGTCGAAGTGCACGGCGAGATGCGTGTGCTGCTCCAGACCCCAATCGAAGACCAGTCCGGGTGGGATGAGCGCCACGCTGCCGGCGGGCATGGCTGTACGTCCGCCATCCGCGGTCGCCATCCAGGTGGTCCCGGCGAGGACGACGAAGAATTCCCAATCATCCAGGCGGCGCAGGCCTGCGGCCCGGCCAGGGGCGTCATAGCGCGCGAGGTGGGCCAGGCGCAGCCAGGGCGACGGCGGATCCGCAGGAATGCTGACGGTGTGCATGGGATCGGAACGTCCAGGTGGTTCGGATCGTCCATGGCCTGCCGCCTGGTCCAGCAGACATTCGCATCATGACCGATGACGCTCTCGATCTCGCCCCGGCACGCTGGATCTGGCTGCCCTGCCAGCGCACCTTGCAGAACACCATGGTGCTGTTCAGGCGGGAATTCGTCATGGATTTTCCACTGGAATCCGCCACCGGCTGGGTCGTCGCGGACAGCCGCTACCTGCTGACGGTGAATGGCCGGCGGGTGCAGTGGGGGCCTGCGGCGAGCGATCCGCGCAGCCAGGAGGCTGATCCGCTCGATCTCAGGCCGTACCTCGTCCAGGGCCGGAACGTCCTGGCCATAGCCGTGCTGTACTACGGCACCGGCGACGGCACCTGGCCAGGCGGCAGCCCGGGGTTGCTGCTGCGGATCGACCTGCACGGGAGCGGCGGGCGCGTGCAGACCATGTGCAGCGACGCGTCCTGGCGCTGCCAGGTCGATCGCGCGTGGACGCCAGGGCGCTACAAGCGCTGGTACCTGCGCGCGCTGCAGGAGATCGTCGACAGCCGGCTGCATCCCGCCGGCTGGCTGGCGGCCGGTTTCGATGATAGCGGCTGGTGCGCCGCCGCCGTACTGCCCGGTCGCGCCGACCGGCCTGCGCTGGCCGCCGGGGCACGCGACTACCAGTACGACGCCTCACCGCCGCAGGAGGAGGGGGCCCTGGTGCCATTGCGCCTGCGTCGGCGCTGCATCCCGCTGCTCCAGGAGACGCAACTGGTCGACGCGGGACTGGTCGAGGCCGGCACGGTGCAGTGGCTGCGCCATCCGGATGACTGGTTCGAGTTCCGTATCCCCGGTTCGCTCGAAGTCGTGCGCGGAGCGGTACCGGAACGCGGCGCTGACGGTTGGCTGCTGCCGGCCACCGCCGCCGGCGAGGGCCGCTTCCTCACCTTCGCCTTGCCCGAGCAGGCCCTGGGCTGGCCACAGATCGAGGTCGATGCGCCAGCTGGCGCGATCATCGAACTGATCACCCAGGAAAGCCATGATCCGGTGCACGGCCCGGCCTGGCTGGAAACGCAGTTCCATGCCTGGTCGCGCCTGACCTGCCGCGGCGGCCAGCAGGCGTTCGAGCCGTTCGATTTCGAGAGCTGCCGCTGGATCCAGCTGCATGTACGCAGTCCCGATGGCGCGGTGCTGGTGCGCCGCTGCGGTCTGCGCCGGCGTCGCTTCCCGTGGCCGCAGCAGCCGGTGCTGCGCAGCGCCGAGCCGGCCCTCGACCGCCTGTTCGCCGCCGTGATCAACACCCTGCACAACAGCGCCCACGACCTGGTGGTCGATGGCGCGGGACGCGAGCGCCAGCAGTACAGCGGCGATGTCGGGCACCAGCTGACCACCATCCGCCATCTCTTCGGCGAATGGTCCCTGCCGGCACGCTTCCTCCGCACCTTCTCCGAGGGGCAGACGGCGGACGGCTACTTCCTCGATTGCTGGCCAGCCTACGACCGGCTCAACCGCATCGCACAGCGCCAGCTCGGCCTGACCCGCTGGGGTCCGATCCTCGATCACGGCATCGGCTTCGTCTTCGACCACCAGCGCCACTGGATGGAGACCGGCGACCTGGAAGCGAGCCGCGAGGCGTGGCCGCGGTTGGTCCGTCAGCTCGGCTATCTCGAAGCCCTGGTGCGCGACGACGGTCTGCTGCCGGTCGAGGATCTCGGCACGCCATCGGTCTGGATCGACCACTGCGGCTTCGCCAGGCAGCGGCACAAGCGCTGTGCGTTCAACCTCTACGCCATCGCCATGCTGCGCGATGCGCTGGCGCCGTTGGCGCACGCCTTCGCCGAGCCGGCGGTGGCGCAGCGCTCCATCACCCTCGCCGACCGGCTGCTGGCAGCGACGGTTGCTGCTTTCTGGGATCCGGCAGCGCGGTTGTTCATCGACAATCGGCCGTGGTTGGGCGAAGAGGGGACCCCGCGCACCCACGACCGCAGCCTGGCCACCGCCGTGCTGCACGGACTGGTTCCGGACGGCGACAGGTCCGCCATCGCCAACGAGCTGGCCACCATGCCGGAACGCTGCGGACGCTCCTATCCGGCCAACGCGGGCTGGCGCACATCGGCGCTGGTCGCGGTCGGCCGCCCCGAGGTGGTGGTGGATGAGCTGCGTTCGCGTTGGGCGGTGCTGCCGAGCGTGCTCGCCAACACCACCCTGCAGGAGGACTGGGACGCCAGTCCGGACGGCGTCCAGGAGTGGAGCCACTGCCCGGTGGCGGTATTCAACACCCTGATCCAGGACCTCGTCGGCCTGCGTCCGACCGCTCCCGGCTTCGCGACCTGGGACCTGTGCCCCCGCCTGGTCGATCTCGGCGACCTGTCGCTCGATGCGCATACCGTCGGCGGCGCCTTCTGCATCCGCACGACCGGCACAGGCGTTGCGCGTCGGATGACCGTGCAGGTGCCGGCAGGCGTCGGATGCGGACGGATCATCGCAGCAGACGGCAGTGTGCGCATGGCCGCACCGGGGGACTCGCTTTCGCTGGCCTGCTGAGCCGCCTCAGAGCATCCGGCCGCGGGGCCAGAAATCCCAGACGAAGGCGTACGCGACGAAAATGCCACCCAGGGCGAGGAGATGGACGAGGAACAGCGGGGCCGGCAGCGGCACCGCCTGCACCGCGCGGGTGGCGCTCGACAGCGAACCCTTGGCCCAGGCGGTCAGGATCAGCAGCAGGCCGCCGAGCATGCCGGCGTTGACCACCATCACCTCGGCGGTCTTCACCCACCAGGGGACGTCCTGGTGGCCGGTGACCCAGCGTTGCACCAGCTCCATGCCCAGGGCGATCAGCAGCACGGCCTCGGTGGTGAGCAGCTGGTGATGGCGCAGCCAGCCAGGCAGGCGGATGGAGGAGTTGCGTCGGCGGGCCACGGCTGGGATCCTGGGCTGCTGCCCGCGTCTGCAACGTGCCCGCATTGGATGCCGGTTTTTCCAGCCATGGCCTAGGCTGCCGGCATGGAAGATTCCCCCCAGGACGGCGTCGCGGCGATCACCCCCGACGAAGCGCAGAAACTGCTGGAAAAGAAGGTCGAGTTGAGCGCCCCCGAGGTCGCCTCGCTGCTCCGCTTCCTCAAGCGCGCCAACGACGATCTGCTCAACAAGATGCGCCAGCTGAAGAGCGAGATAGGTCGCGTCGGCCGCAAATGATGGCGTTTGGCCCGGGCAACGGCCGGGCTACACTGTTAGCGTGGCCAAGGATCCGAAAGATGGGTTCCAGGAGCTTTACGAAGCCTACGGCCGCGAAGAGCTGGTGCAGGCCGGCCGAGCGCATCTCGACAGCAACCTCAAACTGAAGGCGCGGCGGCACACCCGCCGCTTCTGGATCGTTTTCGCCGTGTGTGCCATCGTGGCGGTGTGGCTGGCCATCCGCGGCATCGTCTACGTGCTCGAACGCGCGCATGAGTCGGCGGACCGCTTCGAGCGCCAGCGCCGAGAGCGCCTCGACGGGATCGTGCCGGAGTGATTCAAGCGGCGCGGACGCGGGCCTGCGGCGCGCTGGCGCCGAGGCGCTGGGCCACCCGGTAGGCCAGCAGGTCGTCGGCCCGTCGCTGGCCGAGCAGCATCGCCAGTCCCAGGCGGCGGGCTTCGCTCATCACGGGCATGCGGCTGGTGTCCATGGCTCCTCCGATCTGCCTGCCATGTTGCGCAAGCGGCGGTCGCCTGCGAGAGCAGGCTGCATGCGCAGGTGCGCACGGCCGTGCCGGCGTGCGCACGCCGGCGCCTGCCGCTCGACAGCGGCCGGGGCGGCGGCAGGGTACGCCCCCGCGCCGCCATGGATTCCGCCTCCGACCCCATCCTCGTCCGCGAAACCGCCCGCCGGCGGACCTTCGCCATCATCAGCCACCCCGACGCCGGCAAGACCACGCTGACCGAGAAGTTGCTGCTGTATTCCGGCCTGCTGCGTACCGCCGGCATGGTCAAGAACCGCAAGGGCGGCAAGCTGGCGACCTCCGACTGGATGTCGATGGAGCAGGAGCGCGGCATCTCGATCACCTCGTCGGCGATGCAGTTCGAATACCACGGCCACGTCATCAATGTGCTCGACACGCCGGGCCACCAGGACTTCTCCGCCGACACCTACCGCACCCTGACCGCTGCCGACTGCGCCATCATGGTGCTCGACGCGGCCAAGGGCGTCGAGACGCAGACGCGCAAGCTGTTCGCGGTGTGCAAGCTGCGCGGCATCCCGGTGCTGACCTTCATCAACAAGCTCGACCTGCCCTCGCGCAGTCCGCTCGAGCTGATGGCGGAGGTCGAGGAGGTGCTGGGCATCCAGGCCAGCGCGATCAACTGGCCGATCGGCAGCGGGCGCGAGTTCGTCGGCGTGGCCGAGCGCGCCACCCGCGAGCTGGCCCTGTTCGAGAAGACCTCGTTCGGCGGCGCCCGTCGCGCCGAGATGCGCAAGGTGCCGCTCGACTCGCCCGAGGCCCAGGCGGCGATCCAGCCCGAGCAACGCAAGCAGCTGGCCGAGGATCTGGAGATGCTGGAGGTCGCCGGCAATCCCTTCTCGCGCGAGGCCTTCCTCGGCAGCCGCATCACCCCGGTGTTCTTCGGCTCGGCCCTGACCAACTTCGGCATCGAGCCATTCTTCGACGCCTTCGTCGAGCTGGCCCCGCCACCCAGCTCGCGCGAGGTCATCACCGCCGCCGGCAGCGAATCGGTCGAACCGTCGGCGCCGTTCTCGGCCTACGTGTTCAAGATCCAGGCCAACATGAATCCCAAGCACCGCGACCAGATGGCGTTCATCCGCATCTGCAGCGGCCGCTTCGAGCGCGATCTGGTGGTCAAGCACGTGCGCGCCGGCGCCGTGCTGCGCGAGGTGCGCCTGTCGCGGCCGCAGACCCTGGTGGCGCGTGACCGCAACACGCTGGATGAGGCCTTCCCTGGCGACGTCGTCGGCCTGATCAACGCCGGCTTCGCCATCGGCGACACCTTGGCGGTGAAGGCCGGCTTCGAGCACCAGCCGCTGCCGCAGTTCCCGCCCGAGCACTTCGCCCGCATCGAGCCGGCCGACCTGACCAAGCGCAAGGGCTTCGACAAGGGCATGGAGACGCTGGCCGGCGAGGGCGCGGTGCAGGTGCTGCGCAGCTACGACAATCCGATCGCCAATCCGTTCATCGCCGCGGTCGGCCGCCTCCAGTTCGAGGTGCTGCAGTACCGCCTCAAGGACGAGTGGAACGTCGAGACGCTGCTCTCGCCGCTGCCGTACGCCTGCAGCGGATGGCTGCAGGGCGACATCACGCAGTTCAAGCCGACCCCGGGCTCGCAGGTCGCCAAGGACGCGCGCGGCCGCATCGTCGTGCTGTTCCCCAGCGAGTGGGACCGCCAATACTGCCTGCGGCAGAACCCTGACTTCCAGCTGCTCGATTTCGCATGAGCAGGGTCCGGGGTCCGGGGTCCGGGGTCCGGGGTCCGCGCTGCCTGATCGAATGGGCGGGTGAGGATGCCGGAGAGACGGCCCGCGGGCTGGCCCAGCGTGCCGTTGATGCAGCACTGGCGATGGACCGCCTGCGCAAGCGCAGTCTGTGCGTCCTGGTGGTCGATGATGCCGAGAGCATCCGTCTGCACCGCGAGCACTTCGGCGACCCGACGCCGACCGACGTGATGAGCTTCCCCGACGGGGCTCCGGACCCGGCGAGCGGCCTTGTCCGCCTCGGCGATCTCGCGGTCGGCATCGAGGTCGCCCGGCGGGTGGCGAAGCAGCGCAGCCGGCCGGTCGACGAGGAGATCGCCCTCTACGTCCTGCACGGCACCTTGCACCTGCTCGGCCACGACGACATCGAGGATGCCGATCGCGAAGCGATGTGGGCGGTGCAGCGCACCGTCATGTCCAAGCTGGGCATCACCATCGATTGAGGTCCAGGACCGCGGGCTTCAGCCCGCGAAGGGTGCTCCGACGCGGGCTGAAGCCCACGGTCCTGGGCTGGCTTCCGGCGTAACGGGCGCTAGAAAGCGCTTCCATGACTGACCCCGGCAAGGCCACGATCTACGACATCGCCCGCCATGCCAAGGTCGGCATCGCCACTGTCAGCCGGGTGCTGAACGGCAGCAGCCGGGTCGCCGAACCGACCCGCCTGGCGGTGCGCCGGGCGGTCGAGGAGCTCGGCTGGCGGCCGAGCCGTGCCGCCCGTCGGCTCGCTGCCCGTGGTGCCGAGCGTCCGCGTCTTGCCGCGCTGATGCCGCTGTTCAGCGCCACATTCTACCATGCCGTGACCAGTCCGCTGGCCGGTGGCCTGGCTGCCGCCGGCATCGACCTGGCGATCTACGACGTCCCCGACCGCGAGATGAAGAACCGCCTGCTCGACCGCGTCCTAGCCGAGCGTGCCTGCGAACTGCTGATGCTCTGTTCGATGCGCATCGGCCCCGAGCGCGCCGCCCAGCTGCGCAGCCTGGCCATGCCGACCATCTTCGTCGACCTGCAGCAGGACGGCTTCCCCTCGGTGTCGGTCGACAACCACGAGGGGGCGAAGATGCAGTACCGCTTCCTGCGCGCCCGCGGCTGCAAGCGCATCGCCTATGTCGGCGGGCCGGCCGAAGCTCATGCCTACCGCGACCGCGAGGAGGGCTTCCGCGCCGTCGCGCCGGATGCCCCGATCGAGATAGCCGCCGCCATGACCGTGGCCGAGGGCCGCGCGGCCTTCTCCCGGCTGTTTGCCCGCGACAAGCGCATCGACGGCGTGGTCTGCGTCAACGACGTCCCGGCGATCGGGGTGGTTGAAGAGGCGCGCATGCGCAAGCGCCGGGTGCCGCAGGACGTGCAAGTCATCGGTTATGACGACCAGCCGCTGATGGATGTCTTCGGCCTGACCACCATCCGTCAGCCGCTGCCCGAGTTCGGCGACTGGTCGCTCAATGCCATCCGCCGCCTGGCGGTCGAGCCGACAGCCCCGGTGGCCAGCGCCCGGCTGGCCCTCAGCGTCATCGAACGGACGACAACCCGCCCGGCTTGAGCCTTGATCCGGCACGGGTCAGGCCGCAAGACATGGCATGTCGCAGCCAGCCCACCCAGCCGCCAAACCGCACGATCCCCACGCCGTCGATGCCGTGCATGAGCAGGCCGCGACGATCTTCCGCACCGCCTGGGCTGCGATCGAGCAACGGGTCGAGCGCGGCGCGGCGCGGCTGCCGCGCGAGATCATCTGGCTGGGTGGCGCTCCCGGCGCCGGCAAGGGGACGAACACCCCGTTCATCCTGCGCGAACGCGGCATCACCGCTCCGCCGCTGGTCACCAGCGACCTGCTCAACTCGCCGGAGATGCGCCGGCTCAAGGACGCCGGCAACCTGGTCGGCGACGCCGACGTCGTCCGCCTGCTGTTCGAGCGCCTGATCGACCCGATTCACGCCACCGGCGTGCTGGTCGACGGCTTTCCGCGTACGCGCGTACAGGTCGAGTGCGTCAAGCTGCTGTGGCAGCGCATGCTCGACCTGCGCGCCCAGCACCGCCGCGACGCCCTCGCTGCGGCCTTCCCCAAGCCGATCTTCCAGATCGTCATCCTCTACGTCGAGGAGAAGGAGTCGGTCGAGCGCCAGCTGAAGCGCGGCCGCGCCATCATCGCCGCCAACCAGCGGGTGCGCGAGACCGGCGAAGGCCAGCTGCAGGAGGAGCGCGCCACCGACATGGCCGAGGAGGCCTGCCGCAAGCGCTACCGTGTGTTCATGGAGCAGACCTACGCGGTGCTGCAGAGCCTGAAGCAGCATTTCCACTTCCACGTCATCAACGCCCAGGGCGATCTGGCCTCGGTCGAGCGCGCGATCATCTCCGAATTCCAGTACCAGAGCTCGCTGGAGCTCGACGACGAGACCTTCGATGCCATTCACCACATCCCGCTGGCCAGCGAGATCGTGGTCGCCGCACGTCAGCACCTGGTCGAGCGGCTGGAGGGCTATCAGCGCGATCATGACGTGCTGTTCCATCGCGTCATCGCGGTGATCGAGCGCGACTTCGTCCCGGTCATCGTCCTGCACGCCATCTCGGGCCTGGCCAAGATCACCAGCGACAACGAATTGTTCGCCGACTCGGCGGCCCTGGCCATGCTGGTCGACGTGCTCAACGAGCGCGGCTACCGGACCACCGCCACGGTTGAGCTGCGCGAGGTGCCGACCCGCGTCGACCCGGCGACGCACGTCATCATCTGCACCAAGAAACCGCGCTACCGCTTCGAACTGCGCTTCCAGGGCAGCCAGATCCGTCGCGGGGTGTAACCCTCAACCCGGCAATATGCCGAGCCGCTTCAAGATCGCCTTGTAGCTCTGGTGCTCGTGGAACAGGTCGGCGAGGCGCCGGGCCAATTCCTGGTCTTCCAGGGCACGGGCCAGGCGCGGAGCCTGTGCCGTCCCGTCGAGGACCTCGCGCAGCACCTGGGCGATGATCGCCCGCTCGCCGACCGGCTGGGTGGCCGGCTCCTTCGGCTTGGCCTGCGTTTCCGCCGTCTCGCTGCGACGCCCCTGGCTGGCCACCGGCTTGGGCGGCGGAGCGGCGATGTTCAGCACCAGCGAGAGCAGGTCGGTGAGCAGCGGCCCGGCGCCGTCCGGGCCGTTGGCCGGCACGATCGTCTCGCGTCCCTGCAGCGCCTGCATCAGCATGCCGCGGCAGCGCGCCATCTCATCGGTCATCCATGAACCGGCGAGCTGCTGGATCTGGAGGTCGCGGTCGCGGGTGCGGATGGTGGCGTCGAGGTCGTCGATGCGCGCATGCAGATCCTTGGCGCGCTCGGCCACGCTCGGGGCCAGCGCCTCGGCCATGCGCCGCTGCAGCGCCAGATCCGGCAGCTGGCCCGCGGGCAGCGCCGCCAGGTCGGCGCGCACGGCGGCGGTGCGTTCGGCGAAGATCGCGCCTTCGACCGACTTCTCGTCCTCGCGGAAGCCGTCGGCCATCGCCGTCCACATGGCGACTAGGGCGCGGGCGAGCCCCTCGCGGTCGGCGGTGGTGCGCTTGCCGGTGAAGACGTCGGTGATGGCCATGCGGTGGACGCTATCGGCGGATGGCTCGCTGGCTACTGCACTTGACCCTTAGTCAAGTGCAGGAACGCGTCTTCCAGATTGCGCCCGCGGGCGGTGAATCGCGCCACCGGCAGGCCGCTGTCGACCAGGGCCTTGAGCAGCGCTGCGTGGTCGGCGTCGCTGCCGGCGGCGGACAGGGTGGCGAAGCGGCCGCTGACCTGGACGTGGCTGACGCCCGGGCGCTCGGCGAGCAGTTCGCGGAAGCGGGGGTGCTCGGCGGCCAGGGCGATCTCCAGCGTCGCCGGCAGGCTCTCATCCGGGGCGGACGCCTCGCGGGCCGCCATCGCCGCGCCGCGCACCTGCGCCACGCTGCCGGCGGCGACCAGACGGCCGCGTTCGATGATCGCCACCGCGGTGCACAGCTCCTCCAGCTCGGCGAGGATGTGCGAACTGATCAGGATGCCCTTGCCCTGGCGCGACAGGGCGCGCAGCAGGTCGCGGAATTCGATGCGGGCGCGCGGGTCGAGGCCGGCGCTCGGCTCGTCGAGGATCAGCACGTTCGGGTCGTGGACCAGGCATCGCGCCAGCGACAGCCGCTGCTTCATGCCCTTGCTCAAACTGGTCGCCGGCTTGGTGGCGATGCCGTCGAGCTGGCAGAAGGCCATCACGCCCTCGACCGCGCGCAACCGCGTCTCGCCGGCGAGGCCGTAGGCGCGGGCGAAGAAGTCGACGTACTCGTGCACATCGGCGTCCGGGAACGGCTCGAAGTGGTCGGGCATGAAGCCGATGCGGCGGCGCACCCGGTCGGCGTCATCGACCGTCGACAGGCCGTCGACCAGGCAGTCGCCGGCGTTCGGCAGGTCGAGGGTGGCGAGGACGCGCATGGTGGTCGACTTGCCGGCGCCGTTCGGACCGATGAAGCCCATGATGTCGCCGGCGGCGAAGGAGAAGGAGACGTCGACCACGGCGTCGACCCGGGCGGCGCCGCTGCCGAAGTGGCGGGACAGGTGGCGGACCTCGACCAGGGGCATCAGAGCGGCCCTCCGGGCAGCAGCCGGCCGACGGCCCAGGCCTGCACCGGCTCCGTGTCTTCAGCCGACGGACCGGGCAGCGGTTGCAGGGGGGTGGCCAGGCGTGCGATCCACCAGCCCGGCTTGCTGGTCGCATCGGCCAGGGCGAGGCGGGCATCAAGAGCGAGACGCTCCGTCGCCTGGCCGAGCTCGGGCGGACCGGCCGGAGCAGCGGTCATCGCCACCTCCATGCCCGGACCAAGGTCGCTTGCCATCCAGGCCATGCCGGCGGCATCGCGCCAATGCAGTTCGCTGATGGTGACGTCGAGGCCATTGCCGATCCGCCAGGCGTCACCGCTGCGCGTCAGGGTGAGGCGGCGGCGTTCAGGCCGCAGCTGGGTGAAGGCGAGCTGGCGGTTGATGCGGGCGGGGATCCAGCCGGCCAGGGCGCGCTGCCCGTCGCTCCAGTCGAGGGCGAGGTCGGGCCGGTCATTGCGGTAGCTGCTGCGCCAGTCGGCCTCGTCCATCGGCACCAGACGGTCCTCGGGATCGAGGGCGAAGGCGCCGGGGGCGATGCCGCAGAACCAGGTGCTGGCGGTGAAGATCGCTGAGCGCTGCGCGGTCTGGTCGATCAGCGCGATCTGCACCGCGCTGCGCTTGCGCCCGATGCCGTCCGAGATCAGCGCGATGCCGATCAGCAGCACGCAGGTGCCGATGCTGATCAGCGGGGTCGACAGCAGCAGCAGCCAGGGCTGCCGTCGGCGGCGCATGACCCACCAGATGTTGAGCGGTCCGGCGACGATGGCGAAGGCGATGGCGAGGGTGAGGAACCAGGCGGTCGGCACCTGGTCGGTGCCCGGCACCGGGTGCTCGGCGGGTTCGCCGGCCTCGCCCGCGACCCGGCGCAGGCGTTCGAGCAGCACCGGCTGCTCGTCGGCGGCGGGGTCGATCGCGGTCGCCACCGCGCCAATGCGCTGCCAGCCGGCCAGGGCCGCGCTGTCGCTGGTGAACAGCCGGCCGCCGCTGCGGGTCCAGGCAGCGATCGCCTCGCGCTGCTCAGCGTTGAGCTGGGCTTCGCCTTCGGGGGTGGTCAGCAGCGTGAGCCAGGCCGGCATGCCCTGCCAGCGGTCGGGGATCTGATCGGCAGCGACGCGACGCACCCGGTCGCCGCTGCGTGAGCGGTAACCGCCGCGGGTTTGGTGGCCGCTGTCCCCGGCTTGGGCCTCGACCAGCTTGAGCAGCGCCGGCACCGGTACCTGTTCGCGCGGGTCGAGCACGGCGAGGGCGACGGCGCGGTAGTCGATGCCGGTCGCGACGCTGACGTTGTCGCCGCCGCTGGGCGAGGACCAGCGCAGCTGCGGATTGCCGTAGCCGGTATTGCTCGGCAGCAGGATGGTGCGGGTCACCGGACGGCCGAGCTCGACCCGCACGCGGTCGCTGGCCCTGGCTCCGCCCAGGCGCGCCTCCAACGACACCTCGACCGGGGCGATCAGCGCCTCGATATGCACTACGATCGGGGTGTAGCCGTCCTTGTCCTCCCACGGACAGGTCGCGTCGACGCGGACGTCGGCGGCGTGGCCGGCGGCGGCGAGCAGGAGCAGCAGGCAGGCGGCTGCTCTCAAGCCAGCTCCGGCACTGCGGCGACCACGGCTTCGACCACCCCGCGGGCGCTCTGCCCGGACAGGCCGGCTTCCGGCGCCAGGACCAGGCGATGGGCGAGCACCGGCACGGCCAGCTCGCGGACATCTGCGAAACTGGTCGACGGCCGGCCGGCGAGCAGGGCGGCGGCGCGGGCGCAGGAGGCGAGGGACAGCGCAGCGCGCGGGCTGGCCCCCCAGCGCACCGCGGTGCGCACGATCTCGGGTGAACCGGGCAGCTCGGGCCGCGTGGCGTTGACCAGGCGGGCGACGTAGCGCGCCACCGCCTCGGGCACGGCGATGCGGCGCGCGGCGGCGATCGCCGCGGCCAGGCCGGCCTGGTCGGTCACCGGGGTGGCGGCGGGCGGTCGGCCGTCGGGGCGTTCGCCGACGATGCGTGCCAGCACCTCGTCGCCGACGCCGGTGACGGTCAGCTTGACCGCGAAGCGGTCGAGCTGGGCCTCGGGCAGGGGATAGGTGCCGTCGAGTTCGATCGGGTTCTGCGTCGCCAGGACGAAGAACGGTCTGGGCAGGGCGTGGGTGGCGTCGAATACCGTGACTTCGCCCTCCTGCATCGCCTGCAGCAGGGCCGATTGGGTCTTCGGGCTGGCGCGGTTGATCTCGTCGGCGAGCAGCAGCTGGGTGAACACCGGGCCCTGGCGGAAGACGAGCTGGCGGCCCTCGGCGTTCTCCTGCAGCACCAGCGTGCCGGTGATGTCGCTCGGCAGCAGGTCGGGGGTGAACTGGATGCGGCGGTGGTGCAGCCCGGCGAGGGCGGACAGCGCCTTGACCAGTTCGGTCTTGCCCAGGCCCGGCAGGCCTTCGAGCAGGACGTGGCCGCCGGCGAGCAGCGCGGTCACCACCAGGCGGGTCAGCTGCTGCTGCCCGAGGATGGCGCGGTCGAGCCCGCCCAGCACGGCGTCGGCGGTGGCGCGGTGGCGCTCGATGTCGGCGGGGGAGAGGAGGTCGGTCATGGGCAGGCAAGGCCCCTGTTCGTGGTTCGTGGTTCGTGGTTCGTGGTTCCGCAGTCATTGCCCCTGTTTTGTCGTCTGCAGTCCTGGCTGGTGATCGGGGCGGCAGCCCCAGCCACGAACCACGAACATCGAACCACGAACAGGGGCAATGAGGTCATGTGCGGTATCCCAGCCAGAGGAGGATGCCGGCAACCACCGTGAACGTCCAGTAGTCGGTCGGGAAGCCCAGGACCCAGTGCTTGTGCCACTTCACTTCGGCGCGGGTGAAGCGCTTCCAGCCCCACGCCGGGTTGAGCAGGAACCACAGCAGGTCCTCGATGATCCAGAACAGCATGAAGGCGGCCATGGCGCGCGCCTCCAGCGACCAGCTCCAGGTCCACAGCATGGCCATGGGCAGGTGGAAGGCGCACAGGACGAAGGGCAGGCACCAGGCGTGGTAGCCGGTCAGCGGCCGCCCGCCGAAGCACACGTCGAGCAGCCAATGCTTCTCGATCCGCCAGGTCGGCAGGTTGACCGCCCAGCCGTCGGCGCCCTCGATCTGGATCTCGACCTTGGCGAAGAGGAAGGCGATGAGTCCGGTGCAGCCGAGCAACCCGACGAGCGGCAGCCAATCCATGTCAGCGACCATCCGAGTCACAGGAGGCACAGAGACACGGAGGTCCGAGGAGAAAGGCAGGCATGCCTCCCTGCGGACCTCTGTGTCTCTGTGTCTCCTGTGAAAAAATCATATTCAACCCAATACGATCTTCAGCACGTCGGCAGCCGCACCGGGGCGGCCGCAGGCGCGGGCATTGGCGGCCAGGCGCGGCAGCAGGTCGGGTTCGGACAGCAGGCGGCGGACGCGGTGTTCGAGGCCGGCCGCGTCGTGCGCCTTCAGCGCGGCGCCATGCTCCAGCAGGTGATCGCTGTTGCGCTCCTCCTGGCCGGGGATGGGCGAGACGATGAGCATGGGCAGCCCGACCGCGAGGCATTCGCTGGTCGAGAGGCCACCGGGCTTGCCGACGGCGACGTCGGCGCAAGCGAGCAGCCGTTCGGGCTCGCGGGTGAAACCGGCCGGGACGAGGCGGCCGGGATGCGATCCGGCCAGCGCGGTGAGCTGCTCCAGCAGCTCGGCGTTCCGTCCGGCCATGGCCAGGATCTGGTGGTCGCCGGGAATGGCGAGGATGCGCGTGGCGATCTCGGCGAGGTTGCCGACGCCGTGCCCGCCGCTCATCAGCAGGATGATGCGCTTGGCCGGATCGAGGCCCTGGGCGCGGGCGCAGGCGGCGCGGTCGAGCGGGGCGCGGAAGGCGGGGTCGATGGGGATGCCGGTGACATGCACCGGGGTGTTGCCGATGCCGCGTTCACGCAGGCGCCAGGCTACCTCATCCGAGGCGACGCAGTAGCCGCTCAGGCCTTCGTGCACCCACAGCAGATGGACGTCGAAGTCGGTGACCACGACCCAGGTCGGGGTGCTGATCTGGCCGAGCCGGCGCAGCCGCGACAGCAGCTGGGCCGGCAGGAAGTGGGTGCAGACGATGATGCGCGGCGCGAGCTCGCGGATGCGCTCCATCAGCTTGCGGGTGTTCAGCCGCTCCAGCGCCTCGCGCAGGCGGGTCATCATCCCATCCGGTTTCGAACGGTCGCTGGCGTGGTAGAGGTAGCCCCAGAAGGCCGGATGGCGGTTGATGAGCTTGAGGTAGCTGTCGGCGTAGAGCCGCTTGAACAGCCGAGGGACCACGTCCATGACGTCGAGGTGCTCGACGGTCAGACCGGCCGGGGCGGAGGAGCGGATCGCTTCGGCGGCGCGGATGTGGCCGGCGCCGGCGGAGACGGACAGGAGGAGGATGTCGCAGCTCATGGGGAGGGGGCGGCGGCGAAGTAGCCGGAGACGGCGCCGCGATGGCGCGGCGCCACCGTCGTCGCACGGGTGCCGGCCGCGGTCGCGGCGTGCTCGACCACAGCCGCCT
>JALHRW010000019.1 GCA_022841245.1 Planctomycetota bacterium | reverse complement strand
GCAGCGAACGCGCGCAGGGAGGAGACGAGGCCGCGGGTGGACGCCGCACACGCCGGGAGGCAGCGATAGTTCGGGAGGGATCCCAGTCCCGCACCCGCCTGCCCCGCCCGTCAGGGCGGGACAGGCGGCTTCCATCAGTCGCGCTGCGTGCATTCCCATCCCGTTCGCCCCCATCCATCTCCATCTCCATCTCCATCTCCATCTCCATCTCCATCTCCATCTCCATCTCCATCTCCATCTCCATCTCCATCTCCATCTCCATCTCCATCTCCATCTCCATCTCCATCCCATCCCTGCACCAAGCACGGAGACGAGGCCGCTCGGCGACTTGCCGCGAGCAGACCGGCGTTGGCATCCATCGTGTCGCTCTGCGGTTGGACGCGTTGCGACCAAGCTTGGTTGCGCGATGTTATTTCAAAGCGCGGGCAGAATCATTCGCATCATCCGCATGCGCTTCTCAGGAACTCCCAATGGCTGCATCAGGCCGAAGCTGCCAGACGCTGCTGCCTCCTGCGCTGCATGCGGAGACCAAGCAGCATACCCAAGGCAAGGAATCCGCTGAAGGCGCCTGCACCGCAGCCTTGCGATTCGCCTTGCGATCCGCCACCGCCGGCAGGTTCGCCGCTGGACTGACCGCTCCATTGGGCGAAAAGAGCCACATCCACTTCGCCGCTGAATGACGCGCCTCCCGGATAGGACATGCCGGAGCCGTCAGCCGCCGTGTTCCATCCGGCGAAGGTGTGTCCCGCCCGCCTGAGCCCATGGCCATCGGAAACCAGACCGCATCGGGCTAATAGCGGTCTGCGGGCCTGAAATCAGCAGCGCTGGGCACATGCCGGACGGAGCACTCAGTCCGCGGTCATCTCCCTCGGACCTGGTTGAGCATCGATCAGCCGGACGTCAGCCTGCTTGCGGAACCAGGCGGCGTCGCTTCCCGCCGGATCCAGCAGGGTGAAGTCCGCGAAATCGAACCCCGGCGCCACGGTGCAGCCGACCAGGGCGTAGGCGTCCAGCGGGATGGCCGCCTGCCACCAGCCGGCGGGCACGACGCGCTGCGGCAGCGCACCGTCGGCGGCCGGGCCGAGGCGCCACCGGACGACGGCCTGACCGGGCTGTTCGCAGAGCAGCAGTTGCAGTGGGCCGCCCTCGTACCAGTGCCAGCACTCGTCGGAGAGCACGCGGTGCCAGCGGCTCACCTGGCCGGCCTTGAGCAGGAACCAGATCGCGGTGGAGGCGGCGCGGTCGCCGCGTGGAGTGGGTACGCGCTGCGCGGAACGCAGGGTCTCGCGGTACCAGCCGCCCTCGGGGTGCTCCTGGAGATGCAGATCCTGGATCAGCCAATCGGCGCGATGCATGCCTTCGTCTATGCCGTGGCAGCCGCCGGCAACAGCACCGTGTCATGCCGGCCCGTTCGCATCCCGCCTGCCCACAATCACCTGCACTGCAAATGCTTACAGATCAGCCTCCTCCCGCGCGTGGGCGAGCAGGTCGAGCCAGACGTCCATCAGCGGCGGCACATGCTCGGGCCTGGCGTAGTCGTGCCATTGCGTCGATCCCGCGGTCAGCAGGGCAGTCGTTGTCGGCGCCAGAACAGCAGACAACACATATGGAACACGAGCAGACCAGCTGCGCCTGATCCACAAGATCCGCTAGACTCGCCAGGAATACCTTCCGAAGGTTGGCTTGCCGGACCCGGCAAAGCGGTCACGACCAGTTCGGGAGAAGCTACATTCGGGTTGCCAGCCACGTCATGAGTTGAGCCGGCGCCGACGGACATGGTCATTGGACCTGGAGGGCCTGCCGTGAGTTCTGCCCTGAAGGTGCGCCCGTCACCGACTGCCGTGACCGAGTGCAGCGTCGCACCGCTGCAAAGGATCATTCCTGGCACGTATCCACTGACCGTTTCTGAGAATGCGACCTGGACCTGGAACCGCTCCCCCTGCAGCGCTGACGTAACCGATGCCGTAAGCGAGACCGTTGGTGGAGCGGTGTCGATGACCACCGTCGCGCTGCCCACATCCGACCAGTGCCCATCACCATCGCGCTCTTGCACATACAGGCTGTGGCTACCTGGCGCGAGCACAGTCGGAGTGCATACCAGGTCGGTGGTGATGGTTGGACTCAGGAGAGCAGGATCATCGAGCGCGTAGCGGAACTCCCCGACCCCGCCACCATTGGCCGCCCAGGTCCACGTCGGCGTGGTATCATTGGTGATGGCAACGACTGAAACCGTCGGTTCCAGCACATGCACGATCCGCAAGGTGGCTGTAGCGCTGCCTTTGTAGGCCCATGTATCGACGCTGGCTACCGCCGTGTAGGTGCCGACTGCACTGGGAAAGTCGAATGCACCGTCATACGTCCAGTTGCAGACGACATCGGGTACGCTTGGCACAGCATGCAGACAGTGCGCGCGTCCGTCGTAGAGCACGGTCTCGTCAGTCAACGCGATGGGACATGACACGGGTTCAGCTTTTGCATAAAAGCCATCACCCATTGTAGCCACCGCCGACGCTGGGCCGAGACCTGAGGCAGGAACGATCATGTGCGGGTAGATATGCCGATTGTAGCACACATCCGCACTGTCTGGCCGCAATGCAATGACGCCCCCCTTGTGTGCGGCGATTGCGGAATAGTCATTGGAGTAGGGAGGTGTCCCGGCTGTCGGCACATCGCTACCCCACATCACGACGCTCCCATCCATTCGTCTCGCCACGGAGAAGACCTCGCCAGAGGCAATTGACGCGACGTTGGCAAGTCCAGACGGCACGTTGCATTGCCCCTCGACATTCCGCCCCCAGGCGACGACCGAGCCATCACTCCGCAGAGCAACCGCGTGGTCAAAACCAGCTGCGATGGAAATGACATCAGCGAGCCCAGCAGGCACGACACTACCCAGGCCATTCCCCCAACCAACCACGCTGCCGTTGGGCTTCAGCGCCAGCGCGAATGCAGAGCCTGTGGCTATGGCCGTTGCTGGGCTGGCTCCAAGCGGCACAGTCGTCCGCCCCAGGCGGCTGTCGCCCCAGGCGTGCACGGCGCCATCCGTGCACAAAGCCACAGTGAAGCCAAGCCCGGTCCGTGCGTCGAAAACCGGGGCTAGGCCCACTGGGACTTCGGTCTCGCCATATTCCGCTGGGCCCCACAGGCGCAGCGTGCCGTCCTGAGACACAGTTCCGTGATGGCGGCCAAAACCTCGCACCAGACTCGACGCATCGGGAAACGACGCAGGAACAGTATTCCCCCCGCCCCAGGTCGAATCGCCACCCCATGCGACGACTGTTCCATCTAGACGCAAGGCTATGATGCTCTGTCCTGATGCGGATATCTGGGTGACTGCACCAATGTCCTGCGGTACCCATCGTTCGTACGCGTCTACTGGTCCATATACCAACACTTCGCCCGAGGTCTTCAGCACAAAGATGCAATTGAATGCCTGGACAGCATCCTTGATCCCACTCAATCCCGAAGGAACGTAGCCATTAAATGAGGTGATCGTCCCATCCACATGCAGGGCGATTGAACCGCCCACGAGCATTCTGCTCACATTCGACAAACCGCCAACCTGTGTGACGTTACGCGAAGCATCCCAACGCAAAACCGTTCCATCTGCCAGTACGGCGTAGTCGTAGATGCCGCCTGACACAACGGACACAGCCTGGGTCACACCGTCGACGGGCGAGGCGAAACCGTCGGATGTCCGCCATGTGACGACCGTCCCATCATTGAGCAGCGCCAAACTACTATAGCTATAGCCGCCAAGGGAGAGTTGAACCGCAGAGGATATCGATGGGACCGGCGAAACCCCATACAGCATCTGAACATCACCGTTTCGCCTGATCACTGCAACTTGCTCGCCATAGGTGGCTATGGAAACCACATCCGGAGGAGGCGCAGCTAGGAAATCTGCACCGATTCCCCAGGAGGCTATGGAGCCATCTGACCTGAGAATCATGCTACAGGCCGATCCCTTAGCGACGGCGACGATCCCGCCATGCAACGAGATCGGTTCCATGGTCTGAGGTCCGAATGAGACCCAGCGTTCAGCCGCCTGGAGACAGATGAGGCTTACCGACAACAGCAAAAGGCGTATGTGAATCAAAAGCTCCGCTCCGCGCTGAAGGAGAACATCAGGGCGGACACGACCCCTTCGCTCCGGTATGCGTCGGAGACGGAGGATCCATTGCTCCAGGCAGTGGAGCTATCTCCAGACAACCAGGAGTGCCGACGCACCACCCCGATGCTGAGGCTTTCCCCCCATCCTTTAAGAAATCGCCAACGCACAGCTAATCGAGCGCCATAGGAGGCTTCGAGGCCGTCCGCTTCGATGGTCGTCTGTGCAGTTGCACCAGCACTTGCTGTCCCGTAGGCGTTGTCGTAGGTGACGCCACCAGCCCCGGCGAAGGCTGCCACGTGCACATCAACGCTGTCGAAATCCGATCCGAACAGAGTCCATCTTGGGCCAAGCAGCACGGATATGCGGTAAGCCTGTTGGGTCGCTATGGAGCCGTTGTTGTTGCCTAACTTGCCAAGCCCATACTCCCCGGCGCATTCGCCGATCCAACCATCGCACCACTCCGACTCAGATGCAGGCATGATGGCCAGATAGGAGCATGCGATGGCAGATTCCGAATAATCGCCGGAACTCTTGGCGCTGGCGCTGGTTATATTTCGCTCGACGTGTCCAACCGACCCGACATAGCCGAGACGCCAGCCATGATCCAGTTCGGCGGAGCATGCTGTGGCGACGACGGCCAGAACAACTGACGTCGCACGCAAAATGGTGTAAAACCACGATGAATCAACGCCGTGTACACCTGCTTGATGACGCAAGTCGCCGCTGTGTGGTGTGCGATCCGCACGGCTCAAGTGACAACCAATGTAGCGCATGCAAGATGCTAGCAGAGCATCAGCAGTGGTCTATATTCAGAGATCGCTCGACGTGGAACCCAACCGATTATCCAGGTGTTCGTTGAGTTTCATCTGATGCCAGGGGGTGGCATGGGTGGGGGCGTCTGCACCTCCTCGCCTCCTTGGGGGATCTCTGTTCTCGCGCCAGAGCATCAGCGAAGCCGAAATGACGTCCGCGAAATCGAACCCTGGCGCCACGGTGCAGCCGACCAGGGCGTAGGCGTCCAGCGGGATGGCCGCCTGCCACCAACCGGCGGGCACGACGCGCCGCGGTAGGGCACCGTCAGCGGCAGGGCCGAGGCGATGCCGGACGACGCCCTGGCCGGGTCGCTCGCACATCAGCAGTTGCAGTGGACCGCCCTCGTACCAGTGCCAGCACTCGTCGGAGAGCACACGGTGCCAGCGGCTCACCTGACCGGCCTTGAGCAGGAACCAGATCGCGGTCGAGGCGGCGCGGTCGCCGCGTGGAGTGGGTACGCGCTGCGCAGAACGCAGAGTCTCGTGGCACCAGCCGCCCTCGGGGTGCTCCTGGAGATGCAGATCCTGGATCAGCCGATCGGCGCGATGCATATGGCGTCAGCTTGCCGCGGCGCTCCCCTAGGGGCATGCGCCATCGCGTGCACGGCATGCACGCGGACGCATGCGCCCTAGCGCACCGGCACGTAGCCGCTCTCGCGCACCACCGCCTGGCCCTCGGACGAGAGCAGCCAGCGCTTGAGGCGCATGGCCGGCCCATCCTCCGCCTCGCCATCGCGCCAGGCGAGGTAGACCTGGGTTGACCACGGGTAGGCGCCTGAGGCGATGCTGGCGGTGGTGGGTTCGATGCCGTCGATGGCCAGGGGGCGGGTGTAGGGGCTGCCGGCCATGAAGCGCTCGTAGTACCAGATCGAGTAGCCGATGCCGCGGCGGTTCATGGTCAGCTCGCTGTAGGGATGGCCCATGATGCTGCCATAGAGGTCGCGGTGGCGTTCCAGGTCGGGCGACGGTCCGCCCTCCAGGACCAGCTGGTCGAACAGTTCGCGGCTGCCCGAGTCGCGCTGGCGGCGGTAGGCGCTGATCGCCCCCTCGCCGCCGCCGACCTGGGCCCAGGCGGTGAAGCGGTCCTCGTAGATGCCGCGCACCTGTGCGCGGGTCAGGCTGCGCACCGGGTTGGTGACATGCACCAGCATGACGAAGGCGTCGCGGGCGACCGCCTCGCTGCGCAGGGTCACGCCCTTCTCCTTGGCCAGCTGCAGCTCGCTGGCCGAGGGCGCGCGAGCGGTGAGGTTGAGGTCGCAGCGGCCCTCGATCAGCGCCACCCAACCGGCGTGGGTCGAGCTGTGCTTGGCCAGCCGGCTGTTGATCAGCGGCGCCAGGCGTTCGTTGCGCCGGCCCTCCGGCGTGGCCAACGGCCGCATCTCGACCAGTTCGAGCTCGGCGTCCTTGCTCCAGTAGTCCGGGATCCGACGCTCAAGTTCGTAGCGACTCTCGAGGTCGTTCGTCCGCCAGGGCCGTCCCCTCAGCTCCGGATACAGCCAGCTGTAGGGCACGTCGAGCAGCCGGCACGCCAGCACCAGCCCGAGCGGGCTAGTCGAGGTCGAGCCGTCGATGCGCGGATAGGTCAGCACGTCGAAGCCGAGGGCGGCACCGTGCGGGAGGGCGGCGGCGGACAGCCCGCGCAGCTCGTCGTGGCGGGCGGCATAGATGCGTTTGGCTGCCTCCTGCATCTGCTGGCGTTCCAGGTCCCAGCCGCTCAGGCGCTGCCGATCCAGCTCCGCGCGGCGGCGTTCATAGGCCTGGAAGGCGGGGGTTTCCTCCAGCTGCTCCTGTTCGGACCGCAACGCCTTGATCTGCGGTTTGATGCCGTCCTCGAGGTCGTTGATGCGCCTGCTCAGCGCGCGGTAGGCGGCGGCCGGCGGCGATGCGTCGAGCTCGGCGATGGCGGCGTTGAGGCGCTCCGTCTCGGGGATGCCCTCCGCGGCGGCGCAGGCGAGGGTGGCAAGGCAGGGCAGGAGCAGGCGCATGGGGGCGATCCCATGGCCTCGGTGGGATGGCGCAACGCCCGGGTTCGGCGGTCGATCGCCACCCATCGGCGGCTGCAGCGGGCCGCCCTCGGGGTGCTCCTGGAGGCATGTCCCTGAGCCAGGTTGTCCTGCCGTTTTCGGCCTTCTCCAGTTCGCACCTGCTGACTGGCGACCGAGTTGGATAGCGCTGTTAACTAAGCCCCGTTTTCGGTCGGTTCTCCAGCGGAGAATTGGAGAACGGGGGCCGATTGGAGGGTGTCCTGCAATCGGCAGGCCGTCAGCCTGGAAGAGATGGACCACGCCATCGCGGGCGCGGTGATCGACAAGGTAGGGACGCGGCGGTGATCGGGCTCGACACCAACGTCCTGGTCCGCTACCTGACCCAGGACGACGCCAAGCAGTTCCAGGAAGCCTCCGCCTTGCTGCTGGGCCTGGAGAAGCGTCAGCTGTCGGCCTACCTCTCGACCGTCACCCTCTGCGAGACCGTGTGGGTGCTCGCCCGCGCCTACAGGATCGACCGGGCGCAGATGAGGATTGCCTCGACCACATCGTCTTCCTGTCCGAAGACCACCTGCGCGAGTACGTCGTCGGTTACCTCGCCTATTACAACGGACTGCGCCCGCATCAGGACATCGGCAATGTGCCTATCGGACTCTGGCAGATCGGCACCGGCGTGATCGTCTGCGACGAGTCGTTGCACGGCCTGCTCAAGTCCTTTCGCCGCGCGGCTTGAAGTTCATCTGCATCTGGTCTTCAGCATCGGCCAGACGGCTCGATGCCGGATCATTGTTGGCCTGCCATCCAGAATCGCCCATCGCATCGGGTTGCGACCCGATGACGGCGGACGATTCCGGACGTCCCACACCTATCGGTTGTCAATCGGACGGACGGTTTTCACCAGTCAGTCCTCACCTCGAAGTTTCGGGACCATACGCACCGTAGGCTCAGCGACTGAGGGACCACAAAATCCAGCGCAACGACTCCGGCAGTTCGCAGAAGCGATGATCTGTGAATCGTGGTTCCACACCCAGTCGACCAGACTTGACCGGCGGATGCCGCGCCCGAGGATCGTACCGATGGTACGGATTATCGCATTTTTAACGGCATTCTCGTTCCTGTGTGCGGTGGAACCGGCGCTGATCCTCGTCATCGATACGACCAGACACGACGACTACAGTTCCCCCAACGACACGTTCAGGTTGCCACTACGGTCAGGCATGCCGTACGATTGTACGATCGCATGGGGCGACGGCACATCGCAGGATGTCGTGGACGGCACGAGCCCAATTCATGTCTATGCGACGCCCGGTGTCTACAGCCTCCGCATCACCGAACGCGTGCCCGGTGGCTTTCCCGCCATCCATTTTAACCGGGTGGGCGACAGGGCGAAGGTGCTCGACATCGCCAACTGGGGTGACGTGACGTGGAGCACGATGCAGGGGGCGTTCGCTGGGTGTAGCAACATGACGATAACGGCGACGGATAGCGCAACGGCCAGGACGGGGGGCGTAACGGATTTCGCGTCCGCGTGGTATGGGTGCTTCTCTATCCAGGAATTTCCGGCATTGGACACCTCCTCTGCCACGACATTCGCCTCCACGTGGATGTATTGCGCAGGGTTGCGGACCTTCCCGGCGATTGATGCCTCGCATGTGCAGAATTTCTCCTTCGCATGGGCCGAATGCTATCAGTTGGCGACATTCCCTGCCATCGACACGTCTGCAGGTACGGACTTCGCGTCGGCATGGCAGAGCTGCTACTCGTTGGCTGACTTCCCAGTCATCGACACATCGCATGGACGGAACTTCTCGCACACCTGGAGGGCGACGGGGATGTCAGTGTTCCCCTCCTTGGATGTCTCGTCAGGGAGTGACTTCTCGGGTGCCTGGCAGGAATGCGGGAACCTGACCTCGTTTCCAGTGCTCAACACAGCACAGGGAATAGACTTCAGCATGGCATGGAGCCAATGTGTCGGCCTCCTGGACTTCCCCCTGATAGATACGGCAGCCGGGGTGGATTTCACGGGCGCCTGGACCGGATGCAGCAGCCTCGTCAGTTTTCCTCTGCTGGACACTGCCAACGGTACGGATTTCACGTACACTTGGGCCACATGTCGCAGTTTGACCAGCTTCCCACCTCTCAATGTGTCATCTGGAGTGTCGTTTCATGGCACGTGGCAGGAATGCACAGGGCTGACGGACTTCCCGCCCTTGCAGGCGTCGCGAGGCCGCAACTTCGCCTCAGCCTGGTATGGTTGCACCGGCCTCACCAGTTTCCAACCCATAGACGTGTCGGGTGGCCAGGATTTCAGCTACGCATGGTTCAGATGCCTGGCACTGGCAAGCTTCCCGGTCCTGGACACGTCTTCAGGCACGAACTTCTCCAATGCGTGGAGTGAATGTGAACACCTGACCTCGTTTCCGGTTCTCGATGTTTCCAAAGGCACCAATTTCAATGGTACCTGGTCGCAGTGCTCCCGATTGACCTCATTCCCTATGCTGGACACCTCGTCCGGCCTGCTGTTCAACGGGACCTGGGGCAACTGCACGTCCCTGTCAGTTTTCCCAACTCTGAATATGCGTAGCATCCTCCAGGGGACAGACTGCTTCTACAACGTCTCCCTGTCCACGACGTCTTATGACAAACTGCTCCGGGACTTGGCTCACGGAGAGGGACCACCGGTGATATTCAGCGGCGGCAACAGCAGATACAGTTCGATGGCCGCCTTTGCCCGCAACACGACGCTAGCCGGCGGACGTGGTTGGACCATCACTGATGGCGGCATGAGACCCAATGCCGCATTCGTCATGGTCATCAAGACCGACCTTCTTGGAGTCACAGCCGCCACGGATTTCCAGCTGTCGCTGAATCCGGACATGCATTACAACTGCACGGTGGACTGGGACGACGGAACCTCCCAGATCCTGAACACTCCTGACAACCCAACGCACACCTACACCATACCCGGAACGTACACCATCTCCGTCATGGAGAATGCAGTCGGAGGATTTCCCGCGCTGCAGTTCAGCAATGGCGGTGATGCCCCGAAGGTGCTGGAAATCCTGAACTGGGGGGATGGCACTTGGTCCACTATGCATGGCGCATTCGCGGGATGCATCCGCATGCGGATCACCGCCACCGATGCGGCGAGAACAGCGACGGTGACCGATTTCCGGGCGGCCTGGCAGGATTGCCGCGAGATGCGGGGATTCCCCCTGATGCCGACTCATAGCGGCCGGGACTTTTCCTACTCTTGGGACGGCTGTGCTGGCCTGACCGTCTTCCCGGCGATCGACACGTCCTCCGGCGAGGATTTCACCTGTGCTTGGCGATCCTGCACGGGATTGGCGGATTTTCCAGCCATCGCGACTGGGGCAGGACGGATCTGGGATTCTGCCTGGGAGTCGTGCCATGGTCTGCGAAGCTTCCCCCTGCTAGACACCTCCTCGGCCACCTCGTTCATCGCGACCTGGTCCGATTGCCGCGAACTGAGCGACTTCCCCCAACTGTCCACCTCCGCCGTGACCACGTTCGCGCGGGCCTGGGCGGGCTGCAGCGGATTGACCATTTTCCCTCACGTCGACTGCGCAGCCGGCACGGATTTCTCCTCTGCCTGGGAAGGTTGCGAACATCTCACTACGTTTCCCGCCCTGGACACCGCGCATGGCATCCTGTTCACGAGAGCATGGAAGGGATGCGGCCAACTGGCGGCCTTTCCCCTGCTGGACACGTCCACAGGCGTGGACTTCACCCAATCCTGGGCCGGATGTACAAGCCTTGCCGCGTTTCCCCCTATCGTCACCACGCAGGGTACCGATTTCTCGGGAGCCTGGCTGGATTGCCGCGGTCTCACCTCGTTTCCAGCCCTGGACATGGGTTCCGGCATCGACTTTTCGCAAGCCTGGAAAGGGTGCACGGGACTGTCGTCATTCCCTACGGTATCGACCACCAGCGGAATCCGATTCGCATCGGCGTGGGAGGGTTGCAGTTCTCTGACAGTGTTCCCCACCCTGGACCTCGGGCACATGACGGACGGGACTGGATGCTTCAGAGGCGTCGCCCTGGAATCCACCTCATACAGCAACCTGCTGATATCGCTCGCGGCCCACAACTCCGGCATGCTGGTGACGTTCGACGGCGGTACAAGCCTGTATCGCGACAATGCCATCACAGCCCGCGACATGATCCTGCGCGGACTCCGCGGTTGGACAATCACCGATGGCGGACTGATCGACGAGCATGCATTCACGATCATCGTCAAGACCGACAATCCCGGCACCTCGAACGCCATATCCTTCACCCTGCCGCTCAAGGCAGGTTTGCCCTACGACTGCACGGTGGACTGGGGCGATGGTACATCCGAGACGGTGACCGGATCAACCAGTCCGACGCACAGCTACGCACATGGTGGCGTGTATGCAATTGCGATCACCGAGCGTGCGGTCGCTGGGTTTCCGACACTTTATTTTAACAACGGCGGTGATTCCGCCAAACTGCTCCAGATCGCCAACTGGGGCAGCAACACCTGGACGACGATGAACAGTGCCTTCGCCAACTGTCACCGGATGCGGATCACCGCGACAGACACCGCCTCGGCCAGGACGGGGTCGGTGACGGACTTCTCCTGGGCCTGGTACAACTGTAGTAGCATGGACCGTTTTCCTTGGATCGACACCACATCGGGAATGTCGTTCGCCGGCACATGGCAAATGTGCCATGGCCTGACCGACTTCCCACTCCTGGACACCTCGGCCGGCACGACCTTCTCCGGTGCATGGATGGGGTGCGTCGGCCTCGCTGCATTCCCGGTGCTGGATACCGCTGCTGGAGCGAACTTTGCCGGTGCCTGGTGGGGTTGTCGGAGCCTGTCCAGCTTCCCGCTCCTGAATACGGCATCGGGCGTGACGTTCTATGCGGCGTGGAACGCCTGCCACGGCTTGACCGGATTTCCACCATTGGACACATCGGCGGGAACGGACTTCCAGTACGCCTGGCAGGACTGCACTGGACTCACCGCATTTCCGCAACTCGACACGAGGGCGGGCATCACGTTCCAGGGGGCGTGGTCCGGGTGTACGCGGCTCGCGTCATTCCCGCTGCTCGACACATCATCGGGAACGGACTTCACCTCGACCTGGTTCAACTGCGCGCAACTGACCGACTTCCCGACACTCGACATGGGCAACATCACCTCGGGCAGGATGTGCTTTGGAAACGTAACCTTATCGACCACCGCGTACAGCAACCTCCTCATCGGTTTGTCGGCGCGAGCCGCCAGGACGGGCGTCACCTTCGATGGTGGACACAGCAGGTACGACGAGACCGCCGAAGCCGGACGAAACGGCACCCTGGTCGGTTCCAAGGGATGGACGATCACCGACGGGGGGCGGGATGCCGGGGCGCAGCCCGCGTTCGTCCTTGCGATCCGGACCTCCAACCCGGGTGTTTCGGCGGGCAACCAGTTCACACTGCCATTGCTCACCAGCGCATCCTACGACTGTTCAATTGATTGGGGAGATGGTGCCAGCCAGGTGGTGACCACGGCCGACGACGTCACGCACACCTATGCACAGGCGTCCACCTATGTCGTGCGCATCGTGGAGCGATCGGCTGGCGGCTTTCCAACCATCCATTTCAATTTCGGCGGGGATGGCCCCAAGGTCCTGCTCCTGGCCCATTGGGGGGACGTGACCTGGAGCACGTTCGCCGGCGCCTTTGCCGGTTGCCGGAACATGCGTATAGCCGCATCGGATGGCGACACGGCGAGAACCTCCCTGGTTGCCGACTTCACCTGCGCCTGGGCCGACTGCGAACAGATAATGGCTTTCCCCATGCTGGATACCTCCGCCGGCACGGTGTTCACTTTGGCTTGGTCGAACTGCAGGGAATTGACGGCCTTCCCCTCGTTGGATCTGGCGCATGGCCGCATCTTCCATGGCGCATGGTCGGGCTGCACGGGCCTGAGATCCTTCGCGGCCGTCTCCACGGGCTCCGGTGAGGACTTCGCCTACGCGTGGCAGAACTGCCGTTCACTGACCGCCTTCCCACTCGCTGACACGACCACCGGCGGAGATTTCTCGTATGCCTGGGCCGGGTGTGCCGCATTGACCGCCTTCCCGCCCCTGGACACCGGCCATGGCATCAATTTCACCGGCACGTGGTCCGGTTGCTCGACCCTATCGGCATTCCCGGTGCTGGATACGTCATCGGGCACGAACTTCGCCGCGGCCTGGGCGAATTGCGTCGCCCTAACAGACTTCCCCGACTTGGACACCTCGGCCGGGCTGAACTTCTCAGCGGCATGGATGGGATGCGACCATCTGACGGCATTTCCCCGGCTGGATACAGCACAGGGCACTGACTTCGAAAATGCTTGGGCATCCTGCTCCCAGCTGTCGAGCTTCCCTCTCATCGACACGGGGAAAGGCGTCTCATTCGCCGGATCCTGGATGGGGTGCGGGCAACTGACGACGTTTCCGCCCATCAATACATCCGCCGGGACCAATTTCGCCATGGCGTGGTTCAACTGCCCCGGTCTTACCGGCTTCCCGCAACTCGACACATCGGCAGGGATGGATTTCAGCTCCAGCTGGGCGTTCTGTTCTGGAATGCGGTCCTTCCCCATCATCGATACGGGCCGCGGGAGCACTTTCGCACAATCCTGGCATAGCTGCTCCGCCTTGGCTGAATTCCCGCCCCTGAACACCGCCTCTGGAACCGATTTCCGCGGCACCTGGGCGTATTGTTCCGGATTGTCGACCTTCCCGCAGCTCGACGTCTCGTCCGGCGTGAACTTCTCCTCCGCCTGGGCCAACTGCACCGGGCTCCGGAACTTCCCCTACTTGGACACATCTGCCGGAATACACTTCTCGCACGCATGGCACGCGTGTTCGGGACTGGCCGCATTTCCGCCGCTGGATACCGGACATGGGTTAGATTTCTCCTATGCCTGGGCAGATTGCTCGGCACTGGCTGCCTTTCCGATGATTCCCACGGGCGCGGGACTGGACTTCTCGTATGCGTGGCGGAATTGCGCCATGTTGGACGTGTTCCCCTTGCTCGACATGCGACGCATGACGTCGGGAGCGGGCTGTTTCGCAGGCGTGCAGCTGTCAGCCACGTCGTACAGCGCGCTGCTGATCGACTGGGCGAGCGGAAATTCCGCCCAAGACGTCATCTTCGATGGAGGCTCGAGCCGGTATCTGGAAGCAGCCCGGCTGCCTCGAGATGAGACTCTGGTAGCACTCCAGCGGTGGGAGATTACCGATGGTGGCCTGATCGGCTCGCCTGGAGGCGGCCCTGCAGCATCCAGCCCTAGCGATGGCGGGGGAGGAGCCGGAGGTTGCGCGATGGGTTCCGTCGCCGGGTTGCTCGCACTCTGCATGTTCAGCCTGCGACGTTCCGACAGGAGGCCCCTTGTCCAGAGCCGATGTCCGGCAGGGCATCCAGTCGGACATGGGACACGCCCATCTCTGCGAGCTTGCCCGCCTGGCCAAAGTCAGCCAGCCAGCCACGGATGACCCAGATTCTGAACCTGAATCTGTTGGCGCCGAATATTCAGGAGCGGTTGTTGTTCTTGGATCTGGTCGAGGATGGGAAGCCGGAGGTCAACGAGAGGGTGCTGCGACAAGTGTGCGCTAACCTTGAATGGGATTTACAGCGAAAGGTAGTTGGTCAGATTAGCACTCTGAGTGCTAGCGCCTGAGCGCAGCCTATTCCGATGGCCTTATCTGCTTTGCGTTTTGCGTCATAAACATGCGGAAGATGACATCAACTCCGTTGATCTTGGAAGTGGATTGTTAATGAATTTCCTCAAGCTGGCGTTCTTCGATAAGTAGTCATCGATCATTGGAGAGCCATTCAATGTAAAATCACGAAGGCATTTCAAGTACAAGAACGCCATTTGTTTCTCATTCTTGGTGCCATCCAACAGTCTCTCGCATTTTGTTTTTAAGCAGATGCATTGATCATTATCAAATGAAGCAAAGACAGCCCGAAGATAGCCTTCTAGCCGACCGAAGCACCTCTGCCACTCATTGCCCTTAGGCGACCCATCGGCATGGATGCGAGTGAGCAGCACAGAATGGTCGGCGGTGTCATTAGCAATGGGCTCAGTCGGTGCATAGGGCAAGCCGTCCACCTCGATGGATGGGCCAGATCCCAGGTGTGGTCGTGAGCGTCTACAATTTATGCCCATGGGCAACGATGCGGCATCCTCTCCGCGAGGTGAGCGGCCTTGTCGGTTCCCATCCCGACCGACCTCCAAGTGGGAACGCTGCGTTAACCCGGCCCATTCTCTGGCCTGGAGAATTGGAGAATTTGGGCTGCTCGGCACCGATCCCACTTGGTCCCCAAGCGGAGCCTCTCGAAGCGGAGAACAGGGAGAGCCGGGAACACCGGTAGAATCCGCGGATTCAACCGGGCGTCCCAGCAGTCGGCCAGATAACAAGAACCCCACGGCTTTCGCCGTGGGGTTCTCTTGGTTGACCAAGCGGGACGAGTGTACAACGGTTCTCCGTCTGTAAGTCATTGCTAATACAGGCCTCGGCCATGCGTGACAAGCATGGCCGAGAGGAACGCGTCTTCTGATTGATCAGTGGTGCCCTTTGCGGGTGTCACCGCCCTTGGGGCCGATGTACCAGGGCTTCGGGGTTGCCGGGACGGCAGTGGCCGGCGCGGCATCGGTGCCGTGGATGGCCACCCAGAGTTCACGGGGCGAGGGCGTGTGCCCCTTGCGGACGTCACCGCCCTTGGGACCAATGTACCAGGGCTTCGGGGACGCTGCGGCGGCAGTGGCCGGCATCGCATCGGCGCCGTGGATGGCCACCCAGAGTTCACGGGGCGAGGGCGTGTGCCCCTTGCGGACGTCGCCGCCCTTCGGGCCGATGTACCAGGGTTTGGCGGTGTTCGCGGCCGTATCGGTGGCGAAGGCGCTGGCAGCGAGGAGGATCAGGGTGGTGATGAGCGAGAGGCGCATGGCGGGTTCCTTAGTCAGGGTGAGGCGGAGGGTGGAGGGCCGCCTTTCATGAAGAATACGTCAAGGCCATGTGGGTTGTCTCGCCATATGTTGGGCGATGCAGCCTGAGACACGAAGCCTGTTGGTGACGTTATCCATATTTCCAAGCCGACCGCTTGGTTCGACGACCTGTTCCCCATGGAGGTGAGGGCGGCCGCCGACCGACAACTCCTGCCCGCATGTGGAAAACGGCTCGCGGCAGCGAAGTGTCCACACCGACGATGCGGAGCATAACCTCTGTTCTGGCAATAAACTGTGCGATGCACGCCTCTCGATTCGCCAGAGGTTCTCCAGTCGATGTGGAACAGACGGCGTCGGGGCGACATTATAGAGTGTACCCCCAAGGATCTCCACCATGCCCCGCATGCTCCTGACGACCACCATCGCCTCGCTCCTCGCCGCCGCCGCGTGGGGTGCCGACACCCCCGCAGCCGATGCCCCCAAGGCCAAGGCCTACCCCTTCGACACCTGCATCGTCAGCAACGAGAAGCTCGATGCGATGGGCGGCACCGTCACCGTGATCAAGGATGGCCAAGAGGTGAAGTTCTGCTGCAAGGGCTGCATCAAGTCCTTCGAGAAAGAACCGGCCAAGTACCTGAAGAAGATCACCGACGCGCCCGCCAAGGCAGATGCGGCTCCAGCCGCTCCCGCTCCTGCTCCCGCCGCCGGCCACGGCAACCACCAGCACTGATAGGCGAGGACTCCATGGACTGCTGTTCGTCTGCAACATCCCAGCGCCGCGGCCCATCGATGCGCACCATCATCATGATGGTCGCCGTGGTGTTGACGATCGGAATCCTGACTATCGCTGGCTGCTCCGACCGGAGCTCCGGTGCGGGATCGCACGGCAGCAGCCAAGGTAGCCACAGCGGTCATAGCCACTGATCCATGCACGGCCTGATCGCCGCGTCTTGCGGTGGTCAGGCCAATCGTGTAAACTACCTGGGCTCTGCCGTTTCCGATCGGCAGTCCTTGGCCGCGCCTTGCAGCGCCTGCTGCCGAGCCTTCCGCCGAAAGCCACCCCTATGCGACGCATCATCCTTCTCGCGGTCGTCAGTACGATGCTCGGCATCGCTGCCGAGGTGCCGGCTCCGACCGCACCGACCCCAGCGCCGGTTGCCGCCGAGGATCCCGCGGCGGCGCTGCTGGAGTTCCGTGCCGCGCTGGCCCGGGCTCCGTCCATCGCCGCTGCCCGAGCCAGGGTTGGAGCGGCTGAGCAGGCGCAGGGTGCAGCTGGCGTCCTCCCGGATCCCATGGTCGGCGGCGATATTGGCCGCGAACGGACGCGCATGGGCGAGGACATGACCATGTATGGGGCGATGATCGAGCAGGCCCTGCCGCGCTGGGGCGAGCGCGATGCCATGCGCCAGACGGCACGGGCCCAGGTCAGCCTCGAAGCAGCCAACGTCGCGGCGGTGATCGGTGACCATGCTGCCGAGGTGGCGACGGGGATTGCCGAGTGGATGGCCGCCCGCGATACCCAAATCCTCGTTCGTCAGTCGCGGAAACGCATCACCGCCTTGAGCGAGGTCGTTCGCGCCCGCATCGCCGCTGGCGGTGCGATGATCGGCGATCAGCTGGCCCTCGATACCAAGGCCCAGCAACTGGATCTGCAACTGGCGGATTTGGAACGCCGCCAAGCCGATGCCCTGGCCATGGTCCGCGGCCGTCTCGGCTTGCGCCCCGATGCGCCCGTGCCGCCATTTGCGGCCCCCGACCCGGCTACCATCCGGGTCGAAGCCAATCCGATGGCCAGGACAGCCGCCGCCATGCAGCAGGAGGCCCAGGCCATGGAGCGCGAAGCCATGGCGCGTGGCAACCCCGAGACAGCCGTTGGTCTGGCCTGGGAGCGTGAGGCGGCCGGGACCGAGGAACAGACCGACAAGGTAGCCCTGACCTTCCGGATGTCCCTGCCGATCCATCGATCGGCCTATGGCGACGCTGCCGATGCTGCCCGGGCCCGGGTTCGCGCTGCGCGGCATGAGGCCAGCGGTGCCACCTGGATGGCGCGCAGCCAGGTCAGTCGTGCCCAGCGGGCCATCGCCCAGGCCCAGCGCGCACAACGGACGGCCGACGACATCGCCGCCCGGACCCGCACCGAGTATGACGCGGTCATCCAGCAGATCGGCAGCGGCGGCGCCACGGTGACAGCCTCGCTCAACCTGCTCGACATGATCACCGAGTCCGGCATGAATGCGATCATGGCCCGCCTCGACAGCCAGATGGCGTTGGCCGAGCTCTGGCGACTTGCCCCTCCCGATCTACCGACCGCCATCGTTGCCGACGACGGTGACCACGCGATCGATCACCACCAGCCCCCGGCGACCACCCCATGACCCGCCATCTCATCATCTTCGCTGCCTGCTTCCTGATCGGCGCCGTCGTGACGGCCGCCATCCGCACGGTCCGCCATAACGCCTACGAGGGGCATCAGGGGGCGCATACGGTGGCACCGGCGAGCACCGTCGATCCGCACGCCGGGCACACGGGCGCTGCCACGCCACCGGCGGCACCAGATCCGCATGCCGGCCATGGCGGTCCTGCCCCGGCTGCTCCTGCTGCAACGCCGGCGGCTGATCCTCATGCTGGTCATGCCATGCCGGCCGCACCTGCCACCGGAGTGCCGGTCAACACCATCTGCGCCATCTGCGGCATGCCGGTGAATCCCAAGCTCCCGACCGCCACCTACCAGGGCAAGACCATCGGTTTCGGTTGCAAGGCCTGCCCGCCAAAGTTTGCCGCCGAGCCCGAACGCTATGGTCCCGCTGCGCTCAAGAACCAGGTCGTCGAGGAGTGAACATGCCTACCCTGCGATCATGGAATGCCTGGATGAGCGCCGCAACAGGACTTGCCGTCGGCTCGGTCCTGATCGTCGCCATCCCATCTGGCACCTTCTTCGTCCCGCATGACCGGACCGATGCGGATGCACCGACCGGTGAACGCTGGGCCTGCCCGATGATGGACTTCATCGGCCACAAGCCGGGCAGCTGCCCGGTGTGCGGCATGAAGATGGAGCGGGTCACGGCTGGTGACCTGACCCGGGAACAGCAGCGGCGCATGGGCACCAAGACGGCAGCCGTCACCGCCGGCCCGGCGAGCGTGGTCGTCCGTGCCTACGGTGCGGCCGAATACGACGAACGCTTCTCCCAGGTCGTGATCAGCCGCATCGGCGGGCGCATCGTCAAACGCCATGATGCGACCTTCGGCTGCTGCCAGGAGGTCCTGCTCGGCGATCCGATCATCGATCTCTACAGCCCGGAGGCCTACCAGGCGCAGGGCGAACTGGCAGCTGCGATCCGCTCCGGCAACGCCGACCTGGCAGCCGCCATCGAGGAGCGCTTCGTGCGCTGGAATCTGCGCCACGTCGCGGATGCGATCAAAGCGGGCAAGCCGCCGACCGACACGGTGACGATCTACAGTCCGGCTGCCGGCCAGGCCAACCTCGACGATCAGGACATGGTCAACCAGACGCTCATGGTCGGCAGCGAGGTGAAGGCCGACATGCCGTTGATCACGCTGGTCGACCCGCATCGCCTGACCCTGGTCTTCCATGTGCCCGAACCGCGCGTCCACTTCCTGCGCGCCGGCCAGCGGGTGCGTCTGTCCAGCGATGACATGGGCGAGCTGCCCGAGATCGACGCCGTCGTCGGTCGCGTGGCCAACGAACTGAACCCCGAGATCCGGGCCCGCGAAGTGCGCATCCACCTCTCCGACGGTCGCAAGCGCATCCTCCCCGGATCGCTGCTCAACGCCCGCATCCAGGCGGTGCTCGGAGCTGATCTCACGCCGGCCGATCCCACCGACCAGTCGACCTGGGGCACATTCCCGCAAGTGCCCAAGACCGCCATCCTGTCGACCGGCGTCCGCCACATCGCGTGGCGGGTGAAGGCCCGCAAGACCGATGGTTCGGTGCAGTTCGAGCCGGTGACCGTCGCCCTCGGCCCCCGGCTTGAGGACGAGGCCGGCAACGACCGTTACGTCATCCGCGCCGGGCTGCAGCCGGGCGACGAGGTCGCCACCCAGGCGCTCTTCCTCATCGACAGCCAGGCCCAACTCGCCGGCTCGGCGTCGCTCCTGTTCCCCGACGGGTCGGTGAACACCGCACCCGCACACCAGCACTGAGCCGCCATGATCGCCTGGTTCATCCGCAACTGGATGGTCACGCTGGCCATCACCATCGCCATGGGCGTGGCTGGCCTCTGGGCGTGGACCAAAGTGCCGGTCGACGCCATCCCCGACCTCTCTGACAACCAGGTCATCGTCTGGGCCGAGTGGCCCGGCAAATCGCCTGAAGACATCGATGAGCAGGTGACCCGCCGCCTGGCCCGCGAACTCCAGGGCCTGCCCGGCGTCAACGTGGTGCGCGGCATGTCCCTGTTCGGGACCAGCTACGTCTACGTCATCTTCGACGAGAATCGCAACCTCTACGAGTGCCGGACCCGCACCCTGGAGCGGCTGTCGCAGATCCAGGGTCTGCTGCCTGCCGGCGTCCAGGCCAAGCTCGGTCCCGACGCCACCGCCATGGGCCAGGTCTTCGCCTTCACCCTGCAAGGCCCCGCCGACGTCGAGCGCAAGCGTTTCATCCTCGACCAGGTGGTCGTCCCCGCTCTGCAAGGCGTGCGTGGCGTCTCCGAGGTCGCTCCGGCCGGCGGCGTGGTGCGCGAATACCAGATCGACGTTGATCCGACCCGGCTGGAGGAGCAGGGCATCACCACCATGATGCTGATGGACGCGGTGAAAGCGGCCGGCCGCGACGTCGGCGCCATGTCGATCGAGCAGTCCGGCATCGAGACGATGATCCGCGGACGCGGCTTCATCCGTTCGGTCGCCGATGTCGAGAACATCGTCATCCAAGGGAACAAGAAGCAGAGCGCCGGCCTGCTGCTGGGCGACATCGCCGAGGTCCACCTCGGCGGCGCCGTCCGTCAGGGCCTGCTCGCCGACCAGTCCGGCGAACAGGTCGGAGCCGTTGTCGCCATGCGCGTCGGCGAGGACCCCAAGACCGTCATCGGGGCGGTGAAGCAGCGCCTGAATGATCTGTCACCGACGCTGGGCAAGGACGGCCTGGTCGCGGTGCCATTCTACGACCGCTCGCAACTCATCCTGGAAACCAACCAGACCTTGGCCCGGGTGCTCATCGAGGAACTGATCGTCACCTGCCTGGTCATCATCATCTTCATGCTGCATGCCCGAGCCAGCCTGACCGTCGCGCTGGCGCTGCCGCTGGCCGTGCTGTCGACCTTCCTGGCCATGCACATGCTCGGCCTGTCGGCCAATATCATGAGCCTGGCCGGCATCGCCATCGCCATCGGCGTGATGGTCGACTTCGCCATCGTGGTGTGCGAGAACGTCACTCAGCATCTGGTCATGCTCAAGGAGCGGCGGCATCGCGACGGCAAGCCACCACCCAGTTCGCCGATGGATCCCGAGGTCGTGGATGCCGTCATCGCCGGAACCACCGAGGTATCCCGCGCCCTGCTAACCGCCGCCGCGACGACCATCATCAGCTTCATCCCGATCTTCCTGCTTGACGACCAGGCCGGCCGACTGTTCAAGCCTCTGGCTGCGACCAAGACCCTGGCCATCGGGGCTGCGGTCATCTTCGGCATGCTGCTCGTCCCGGTGCTGTGCCGGCTGCTGCTGCCGCCGTGGCAGACGCGCAAGCCGATGATCCTGGCGTTTGCCGGATTGCTCGCCGGCATCGTGTTCATGATCCTGCTGCCCGAAGGCCTGCGCATTCCGCTCGACCATGGCCGGTGGGCGGTGGTCCTGCCTGGCCTCATCGCCGCACCGCTGGGCGCGGTCCTCGCCGCCTACGCGGTTTGGCGGCTGGGCCGCGAGGAACTGGTCAGCTACGAGGAGAACCCGGTCAGCCACGGCATCGCCATCGCCTACGACTGGGCGCTGACGCGCATGCTGCGCCACAAGGTCGCCTTCAGCGTGACCATCGCCTCGTTCGCGCTGTTCGGCTGGATGCTCGGCACCGGCTGGTCGACGGTAAGCTGGCCGCTACGCCAGGGCTTCGCCGCGGTCGGCGCCGACCTCACCCAGACCCGCTTCGATGCCACCATGCGCAGCGCCTTCCCCGGCATCGGCGCCAGCTTCCTGCCGCCTCTCGACGAGGGTTCGCTGCTGTTCATGCCGTCGGTGCCGGCCACCGCCGGCCTGGGCGAGACGCAGCGGGTGATGATGCAGCAGAACAAGGCCATCGCCTCGGTGCCCGAGGTGGCCGCGCTCATGGGCAAGATGGGCCGCGCCGAGACCGCTCTCGATCCGGCCCCCATCGGCATGATCGAGACCGTGGTGTTGCTCAAGCCCTACAACGAGTGGCCGGTGCATGAGATCACCCTGCCAGATGGCAGCGCCCAGACCCGTCCACGGACACTGGCCGAGGTGCGCCAGGCCCTGGCCGCCGCCAGCGACATCCCCGGCGTCGCGCCGAGCTGGCTGCAGCCGATCGAGACCCGCGTGGTCATGCTGTCGACCGGCATCCGCTCGCTCATGGCCTTGCAGATCCTGGGCGACGATCAGGCGGCCCTGGAGAACTTCGCGGAACAGGCCGAGAAAGTCGTGCAACGCGTCCCCGGCGCGGCCGATGTGCAGATGCAGCGCGAGGGTGGCAAACCCTATGCCGAGATCCGCCTGGATGAGCGCAAGATGGCGCGTTTCGGCATCACCGCCGAACAGCTCCTCGCGACCGTCGAATCGGCGCTGGGCGGCATGCCGCTCATCACCTCGGTGGAAGGCACGCTGCGCTACAATGTGCGCATCCGTTACCCGCGCGAGCGCCGCGACGATGCCGACGAGTTTGCCCAGCTGCAGGTGCCGGTCGCGGCGGGACACGGCGCCATCGCCCTGAACCTGCTCACCGCCTCGCCGACCGTCTACACCCTGCGCTTCGACGGCATCACCCCCGAGGCGTGGCGGAAGAGCCAATCGCTGACCATCGGACGCAACCTGACCCCGCTGTCGCCGACCCTGGCCGAGCTGACCGTCCCGGCCGGCGACCCGCTGCCATCCGGCATCGTCGATCCCCTGGCCGTCCTGGCACCGGGCGTGGCGGCGTCGCCGCCTGGACCGGTGACGGTGACTGCCAAGCGCGACGATCCCAATGCCGTCACCTGGACGGTCGGTCCGATGGCGATCCGCAGCGAGGGCGGCAAGCGCACGCAGTACGTGCTGCTCAACGCCAGCGGCCGTGCTGAAGTCGAGGTCGTACGCGAGGCCGACCGCATGCTCCAGGAGGCGATCAAGCGGGGCGAACTGACCCTCCCCGCCGGCGCGACCTACCGCTGGGTCGGGCGCTTCGAGCAGAAGATGAAGGCCGACCAGACCATGACCTGGGTCATCGGCATGGCGATGGGTGTAATGCTGGTGCTGATCCTCTGGGGCACCCGCTCGCTGCTGACCACCTCGATCATCATCACCTGCAACGTCACCGTAACGACCGCTGGTGGATTCATCGCCGTCTATCTCTACGGAGCGGAGATGACGACGGCGGTGATCGTCGGATTCCTGGTGCTGCTGGGCGTCATGTTCAACGACGGCATCTTGCTGGGCACCTACCTGCACGATCTATTCAAGACGGCGCCGACGACCATCCCTGACGTCCACCAGCGCGTATTCCAGGCCGGCCTGCGTCGTCGCCGTCCAGCGATCATGACCAACTGCACCACCTTGCTGGCGCTGATCCCGATCCTGTGGAGTGACGGACGTGGCGCCGAACTCATGCGCCCGATGGTTCTACCGGTCATCGGTGGCATGCTCGCCGACTACATCAGCCTCTTCAGCGTCCCGGTCTTCTACGCCTGGTGGTGGGAGCGGAAACTGCAGCGGCAGGCGGCATTGGCAGCATCCACGGCACCGACACCCGCGCCCGATGCGGGTCCGACTGGGGCCTAGAGTATGGTCGATCCAGCAGCGACCTCTGGCTCCGCCCTGGTGGATCAGGTGGCCCGATGACACGAGCCCCCGAGCCGCTGGATCCCGATGCAGCGGCTGCGGCACTCGCGCTGGCTGAGCGGTTGCGTGCGATCATGGAGGGGCATCCACCCACGAAGCCACCCATGACGGCGGCTGATGCGACCGTACCCACCAGTGATCCCATGCGCGCCGATGACGCACCTGCCGCACTGTCATCTGAATAGCACATGGAACCAGCAGCTCCCACGCCTGCGGAACTCACCGCCTACCTGAGCGGATCGCTGCCCAAGGATCGTTTCACCGTGATCGACCTGTGGCTGGAGCAGTTGCCGGACGACGAGGTCAGCCGTCTCCTGGAGGATGCCGAGTCACGCATGCCATCGGTGCGGCTCGACATGCCGCAGGCATCGCCACCCGAGCCCGGCTTCATCGCTGATCCATCCCGCTCCCGACTGAGCGCCGGGGAGATCATCGGCGAAGGCGGCATGGCGGTCGTGCAGCGGGCTGCGGACACATCATTGGAGCGCGATGTCGCCCTGAAGGTGCTCAAGGCGCGCGGAGTCGATGAAAGCCTGGAACACTACTACCTCCGTGCCCAGGCCTTCCGGCGCGAGGCCGCCCTGACCGCATCGCTGGAACATCCGGCCATTCCGCCGGTCTACGACATCGGCCGTGCCGAGGATCGTCCGGCCTTCACCATGAAGCGTCTGAGCGGCAGTCCGCTCGATGAGCGTCTGCGGGACGAACCGCCACCGGCCGTTGCTCTGGTCGAGGTGTTCTTGCGCGCCGTCGAAGCCATCGCCTTCGCCCACAGCCGTGGGATCGTGCATCGGGATCTCACCCCGGCCAACATCCTGGTGGCTGATTTCGGTGCGGTCTACGTTCTCGACTGGGGAGTTGCCGCGAGGATCGGTGAGGGTGATGGGGTCCGGGTCGGTACGCCGGCCTGGATGGCCCCTGAGCAGGCCATGGGGGCGCCAGCCGATCCCCGGATGGACGTCTTCGCCATCGGCGCCTTGCTGCACCTGGTGCTGACAGGACAGGGGCCGCGTCCTGATCCCGGTCGACCGGGCCTGCTCGACCTGGACCGGTTGTCCGATCGGAACATTCCTCGTGGTCTGGCTGCCGTTGTACGGCGCTGCCTGGCCGACCCCGCCCAACGCTACCCCGAGGCGGGCGCGGTGGTGGCCGAACTGCGCCGTTGGCTGGATGAGGGCATCACCCTCGCCCAGGAGGCCGGACGACTCGAACGTGCCTGGCTGACGCTCCGGCGCTCCAAGCAGGTCCGCATGGCCATCGGGTCAACCCTCCTGCTCATCGCCGTAGTCAGCGGCGCGTGGTGGTTGCATCTCCACGATGCCAGGCAGGCCGCCGTCCAGCGGGTGGAGCGCATTGCCGCCGCCGTGGATCTGAGCCGTCCCGAGGCGGTGCGGGTCGCCCAGGCCGAGGTGGATGCGCTGATCGCAGCCCATCCTGGACTGCTGGAGGCACGCGCTCTCGCCGAGCGCCTGCGCGCTGCCAGTGATGTGCTGGCTCAGCAGGCGGGCTTGGCCGAGCAACGCCAGCGCTTCCGACGACTGCTCGATCATGTCCGGCGCACCGGACCGTGGCCTGGCGAATCCCAGGAATGGCAGGCCGCCCTGGCCGCAATCGGCATTGATCTGCGGGGCGCTGCCACGCTACCGACCTGGCAGGAGCATCCCCTGGCCCGCGACATCGCTGAGGCGCTGGTCTGGGCGTGGCGTGCCGCTGCGGAACGCAACCAGTCCGGCGAGGCCGCGCGCGCAGCCCAGGCGCTCGCCAGCGGCGGACCGACGCCAGGCTGGCAGGCGCTGGGGCGTGTCTGCGCCGTCAGCCGCTTCCAGGCCCACGATCCGGGGCTTCCGGCGGGTGTCGATGCTGCCGCCGCCCTGGCTGAACCCGAGAGCGCTGGCGCCATCATGGCAGCCTTCGCCCCAGCAGCGGCCATCGACGCCCGGGCCTGGGAGGTGCTGCAGGATAGGCCGGGTGACTTCTGGCCCCTGATCGCCGCCGCCCGGGCGGCGTTGGCCCAGCAGGATCTGCACAGCGCCCAGCATCTGGGTCTGGTCGCCAGCGGTGCCGAGCCTGGCAGCATGTATCCGCCGCTGATTTTGGCCTACGAAGCCCTGGCACGCGGCGACGCAGCCGACCTGTCCCGGGCGGTCGGGCGCGGCTTGCGCATCAATCCCGACCATACCGAGTTCCAAGCGTTGCAGGCTGTCACCCTGGTACGTGGTGGCCACCGCGCCGACGCGCAGGCGGTGATCGACCGCATCGGGGGGGCGCACCTTCAATACCACCTGCAGCATCGCGTCGGCCATCCGATGGAGCGGACAGTCGATGCCCTGGTGCAGGCCGGACTACGCATCCCAGTGGTTGCGCCCGACCTCGGTCCGGTCGTACCGGATGAGCAGAGCCATCGGCATCACTGAGCCGGCGTGGCTCGCAGCGCCGCGTCTGCTGGCGGCGGACAGTCGCAATCCTGACACCCATGGGTGGCGCAGGCACGACAGGCCTGTTGGAGCAGTTCACGCAGACCGGCGCGAGCCCGTGACCGTCGGGCATGGATGGTATTGATCTCCACGCCGGCCATGCGCGCCAGCATCGCCGGATCACCATCTGTCAGATCGATAGCGCGGATCGCCTCGGCCTGGTCCGAGGGGAGGCGATCGATGAGCGGAACCAGGCAGCGGCAGACCTCGGCCTGTTCGGCTGCGGCGGCAACCGATTCGGTATCGATGGCCAGTACCGGACGCGTGCCAGCGCGATCCCCGATCGCGTTGCGGAGGATGCGGTAGAACCAGGCATCGATACGTTCCGTGTCCTGGAGCTGGTCGAGGTGCCGGGTAGCTCGCAGCAGGGCATCCTGGAGGATGTCGTCAGCGGCGTGCGGATCTGCCACCCGTCGGCGAATGAAGGACCGGAAGCGGTCCAGATCGGCCAGCAACCCTTCCTGGGCCTCGCGTTGGGCCGGTGTTGTCATGGGGTCGGCCCGGGCAGGTGCGCGTCATAGCCGGCGTCTTCAACGGCGAGGATGAGGTCAGCCGGCATCACGTCGCCCTCGTGGGTGATGCGCGCCGTGCCGGCGGCAAGATCGACCTGTACCTGGGTGACGCCGGTCACGGCACGCAGGGCGGCTTCGACATGGTTGCGGCAACTGCCGCAGGACATGCCGGTGATGGTCAAGGTCGTGGTATGCATGAGCTCTCCAGGCCGGGGGATTCGTGGCCTACCTGTGCAGACGGGCCTCGCGGCAGATCATGACGACCAGGATTCGTGGTGGAGGCATAACAGCATAACGGCAAACGGTCTCCCGCACCATGTCGCCGACTCGACGTGGTGCGGTGTGCGGTGCCATCAGTGCTTGTGGTCGAGGAGGGCGTCGGGTGTCGGTGGCCAGGACTAGCCACCCGTGTGCGGGACGGGTTCGTGCGCCGACTTCACCTTGTCCATCACCTTGGACGGGTGCTTATTGAACTTGTCGACGCACTCCTGGCAGCAGAACTTGATTTCGTAGCCATCCTTGATGACGGTGATCGGTTCGCCCATCGAACCAAGCTTCTCCCCGGTGATCGGGCAGGTGCTCAGAGGATAGGGTTTGGGACCGGTTGCGGCGCTGCGGTCAGAGCAGCCGGCGGCGATGAGGGTGAGAGCGGCAGTCAGGCCGAGGGCGAGGGCGGTAGGGCGCATGATGGACTCCAGGGTTGCGGTTCGGGATGAACCAGGGTTCACAAGGGAATGTCGGGATTCACACATCTGTCTCAGGGTATTCTGGCCTACCTACCACGCGAAGTGATCTGGACCGAAGACGAGGATCCCACCGAGGTGCCCGACCATGCCAACGACCAGCGCCATATGCACGCTGCCGATGACGACCAGCCAGGTCCACCGGGAACGGTCGACCTGCCGATGTGCCAGTTCGGTGCAGACAGCCACCGCGATGAGGCCAGCCCCGGCCGCCGTGCCCAGCCAACGATGCCAGGCGAGCACGGCATCCAGCCCCGGATGTGGCGTGGCAGCGGCGGCGAACCAGCCCAGGAGGATGGCCGGGACGGCGGTGATGGCAGCACCATGCATGGCGATGCGCGCGGTGTGCCGGAAGGGCTCGCTGGCTCGGAGTCGTCCCAGCACTGCGGCCAGTGCCGCCAGGATGCTCAGAGCGATGGGAAAGTGAACGACGACGGGGTGGAAGCGGCCCAGCCAGGCGATGAGCCGGGGGGGGGGCGGAGATCCAGGCTCGTGATCCAGGCCGTTGGCGGCACGGGCGGGCGGGATCGGTCTGGGCCCTACGAGGGGATTCGTCTCCGCCTCGGCTTGAGACGGTGCAGGTGCGGTTGCGGCCGCCGCCGGCAGGTTCGCCGCATAGAGCTGCGGATTGGCGGTGAACTGACGGACGCAGCGGGCGCAGCACAATCCGATGACCTGGCCATTCCAGATTGTCTGGAAGTCTGGATCAACCGGTTCGTCCGCCAGGACGGGGCACATCCGGTTGATGGGCTCGGCGGCGACCCCGATGGCGATCAGGGCCAGGAGCAGCAGCGGACGCGAGAAGCTCATGTGATAGAACCACCGCTCACCAGGCCCTGTCTCATGGTTGGCCTGCCAAACCTTCTACACGGCAGGCTCTCCCACGGAATGCGGCCGGAAATCCTGTCATAAGCGGTCGGCTGGCCCGTCAGCACGTTGTGAGGACCACATGAGCCCATCGACCACCGAGACCACGCTGACGATCACCGGCATGACCTGCGCCGCCTGCGTTCGCCGCGTCACCACTGCCCTGCACGGAGTTCCAGGAGTCCAGGCTGCGGCCGTGGATCTGATCACCCGGCAAGCTCGGGTGACGACGACGGCATCGGTACACGGCGCCATCCCGCAGGTGCTGGGCAGGATCCGCGATCTGGGCTATGACGCTGAACCGGTCGCCGACAGCCAGGCCCACGCCATCCACGAACGAGCGACAATGGCAGAGTCGCGGGATCTGGCCCGGGCGGCGATCCTGGCGGCCCTCCTGACGACGCCGGTGGTGATCCTGGCTATGAGCCATGGCAGTCTGCCGGGGACCGGCAGCTGGTGGGATGCCCCGCTGCAGATCCTGCTGACCACTGCAGTCATGCTCGGACCGGGACGAAGCGTCCTGCTGGCTGCATGGCGTGGCGCTCGTCACGGCAGCCTGGACATGAATACCCTGGTGACCCTGGGCGTCCTGGCCGCCTGGAGCAGTTCGGTAGTCAGCTGGGCACAACATCTCCTGGGCGGAACCCATCATCCCGAACTCTATGCCGAAGCGGCGGCGGTCATCCTTACGGCGGTCCTGACCGGACGCTGGTTGGAGGTCGGCGCCCGACGGCGGCTGGCCGATGCTGTCGCCGGATTGGCGGCCCTGCAACCCGACCATGCCGAGCGTCTGGTGGACGGCCTGCCCGAAACCGTGCCAGCGGCCAGCCTGACAATAGGTGATGTATTGCGGGTGCGCCCCGGGGATCGCTTCCCGATCGATGGCGTCATCCTCACGGGGCAGACGCTGATCGACGCTGCCCTGGTCACCGGCGAGAGCCTGCCGACCGAGGCTCGACCGGGGGACACGGTGCATGCGGGCACCCTCAATCGGACCGGCGTGGTGACTGTACGTGCGACGGCCGTCGGTGCGGCGGCGACGATCGGACGGATCATGGCCTCGGTGGTGTCGGCGCAGACCGGTCGAGCGCCGATCGCCCGGATGGCGGATCGCATCAGCGCCGTCTTCGTCCCTGTCGTGCTCGGCATCGCGCTGCTGACCGTCCTAGGCTGGATGCTCGCCGTGCCCGGCCTGGAAGGGCTCCGCGTCGGCATTGGCCACGCCGTCGCCGTCCTGGTCATCGCCTGCCCGTGCGCCCTTGGCCTGGCGACTCCCGCCGCCATCAGCGTGGGCATCGCCCGGGCGGCACAGCTTGGCATCCTCGTGCGCGGTGGCGCAGCGATCGAGACGGCAAGCCGCGTCGACACCGTGCTGCTCGACAAGACCGGCACCCTGACCACGGGGGAACCGCGGGTCGTGGATATCCTACCCCTGTCAGGCATGAGCGAAGAGCGACTGCTCCACCTGACCGCGCTGGTCGAAGTCGGCAGCGAACATCCGCTCGGCCGTGCCGTGGTGCGCGCCGCCCAGGATCGGGGCATGGACCTACGCGATGCACCAGCGTCCACCGTCGTGCCGGGGCATGGGTTGAGCGCCCAGGTCGATGGCTGCACCGTCGCCATCGGCACAAGCGCCTGGCTGGAGAGCCTGGGTGTTGCCGTCGCACCGGTGCGGCCCGACGCCGAGCGCTTGGCCGAGGCAGGTCGGACCCCGCTCATCGCCGCCATCGATGGTGTCGCCGCTGGCGTCATCGGCGTCCTGGATACGCCGACGCCGGCGGCACGGCAGGCGGTGGCGGATCTGCTGTCCCTGGGCGTCGATGTGGCCATGGTCACTGGCGATCGCGCCGCGATTGCTCAGGCGGTGGCGCGTGATCTGGGCATCAGCACGGTGCACGCCGAGACGACTCCCGAGGGCAAGGCAGCCCTGGTGGCCGAGGCGCATGGGCGCGGACGGATAGTGGCCATGGTTGGGGATGGCCTCAATGATGCGCCAGCCGTTGCCGGAGCGGACCTGGGTATCGCCATGGGTAGCGGAACCCAGGTGGCGCAGGCCGCCGCCGACGTTGTGCTGGCGCAGGGCGGCATCGCCGCCCTGCCGGCCACCCTGCGTATCGCGCACGCCACGACTCGCGCCATCCGGCAGAACCTGGCATGGGCGTTCGCATTCAATCTCATGGGGATCCCGATCGCCGCCGGCATCCTCGTCCCCAGCACCGGCTGGTCCCTGAGTCCGATGATCGCGAGCGCGGCCATGGCCCTCTCCAGCACCATGGTGCTGCTCAATGCCTGGCGATTGCGCTTCGCGCTCAGACATTCGGGAATTGGTCAGCGTATGCCGGCTGACCAGTCCGATCTGCGCCCATCGTGAATCGTGATCTACCCGTGCGCGATCGCCGCCAGGAGAACTTCGCATGCGGCCTTCGGGTCGTCCGCAGGACCGAGTTCACCGACCAGGCGCAGGCGTTCGGCGATGGCCTCCTGCAGTGCCGTGCGCGCATGGGCGCACCGTCGATGGCAGGTGGCGACAGGCATGGCCAGGTCGGCGGCGATATCCCGCAGCGCCTGGCCATCGACCAGATTGCGCGTCAGGATCTGCAGTGCATCCGGTGGCAAGCGTCCACCGCTGACCAGGACGCGGAGATCCTCCAAGGCACCTTGGATGATGCCCACGGCCCAGGCCCGATCCATGGCGGCCTGCTCGGGCGCGGGAACGCCTGCTCCCAATTGCTCAACGCGGGCGACGTCATCGCCATCCGGGCCGTGCGCTTCCGGCGCGGCGCGCTCCCGGCGTCGGTGGTGCCGTAACGCGTTGAGAGCCCCCAACCAAGCCAGATTCATGAGGTAGTAGCGGAACTTGCTGCCCTGACCGGGTTGCGCCTTGGCCAGGACCTCGGGCTTGCCGAGCAGATCGACCAGCACCTCCTGCACGATGTCGTCGACCCGCTCGGCATGCTCTCCAACCAGCCGGGTATGCAGGTATGCGCCGATCGCGTCGGCGTAGATGGCGATCAGCGTGCCCACCTGCTGCGGTTGGTGGGGCAACGTGGCGATCAGGCTCCAGCGGGTGTTGGGGAAGGTGTACATGATGGCCGCATTCTGTGCATCAGTACCAGGTAGCCAGGGCGCACGGTTGTGGGCCATGCGCCCCGGCGCAGATGTGGACCTGCGAAGGCATCTGATGCAGGTCGGTGGTGTCAGTGCTTATGCCCGTCGCCCTCCTTGTGCTCGTGCGTGGCGTCCGACTTGGGCAGGGCGACGGAGCCCTTGGCGGTCTGGCCGTTGTCCGGCTCGATGCTGATCCACAGCTTGCTGTCGGCGGGGATTGGGTTGGGGACCTCGACGTGGGCGCCGTACTCGCCCTTGGCATCCTTCTCGGCTTCGGCCTTGGCCTTCACCGAACCGCGGCCGTTCTCGGCACCGAGCCAGACGCGGATCGCCTTGGGAACCGGTTGGTCGGGGTTCAGACGCAGTTCGACGTGCCACTCCTTGCCGGCGGCGATGGCCCCGGAAGCACTGACGGCGACCTTGTAGACGCTGATGTCGACGGCGCCGACCGATTCGGCCTTGCCGTGGGCGTGCGCACCCTCGGCGGCGTGGTCGTGGCCGGCGTGCTCGTCGGCGGCGCTGAGCGGGGCGCCAAGAGCCAGCAGCGCGGTCAGGATGGCGGGGGTGATGGATGAACGGGACATGGAATCTCCTGGGTTCAGTGGTTGCTGGCCATCGTCGCAGGGCGGGATGGCTCGGGTGGGATGGGGATGGTCCACGACTGCTCAGCCCCGTGGGTCGAGCCGACGACGTGCAGTGTCAGGTTGTCCGCACGGTCGAGGTCCGCTGCACGGAAGACCAGGCGCAGGGCAGCCTCCTCGCCGGCGAGGACCGCGTACCGGTCCGGTGGGAAGGTCCGGGACTTCCTCGGGGACCGTTCACCGACGACGCGGATGTCGCCGTGGGCCACGGATGCGGCGGTGAACACACCGTACTTCCGGGTGAAGACCACCGAATCGGCGGTGGGATTGGCAATGGTCAGCGCCAGTTCCAGTTCGCCTGGACGACGGACGGCCTCGGTGACGCGCACCATGGTCTGGGACGAGGTCGCCGCCGGCGCTGACTCCGCCGGGAAGTTGGTGACGCGGCTCGCACCCCCGCATCCGGGAAGGATGGCCAGCGCCGGGATAAGGGCCACGAGGGGCAGCACCACACGAGGATGGCGGATCATCACGAGTTCTCCTTGGGCGGTTCGGGGGCGGTTTCCGTCGTCGTTGCCGGTGTGGGCAGCGCAGGGCTGTCGTCATCCAGCGCCGATCCGTGCGGCCGGTCGCCGTGGCCGAAGACCCAGGCGTAGGCCGCCGGGACGACGACCAGGTTGAGCGCGGTCGAACTGACCAGGCCGCCGAGGACGACGATGGCTAGTGGGGCAAGGATCTCAGCCCCGGCTTTGCCGGTCATGAGGGCGAGCGGAATCAGGCCGATGGCGGCACAGAGGGCCGTCATCAGGATCGCGACCAGACGTTCCTCCGAGCCGTGCATGATCGCCTGCATCAGCGGCCGGCCGTCCTCGGCGTGCGACTGGTACTGGTTGATCAGCAGGATGCCGTTTCTGACCGCGATGCCGAACAGGGTGATGAACCCGACCAGGCTGGCGATCGACAGAACGGGGGCGGTGAAGGTCCCGCCCAGCCCGAACAGGGCCAGGGTGTTGCCGACGATCGACGGAGATTCGGCGAGGTAGACCGCGCCGATGCCGCCGATGAGCGAGAGCGGCAGGTTGAGCATCACCAGGCCGGCTGCCTTGGCCGAGGACAGCGCCGCAGCCAGCAACAGGAAGACGACGCCGACGACGGCGATGCCCATCAGGCCGATGGTCCTGCTGGCCTCCTGCTGGGCCTCGAACTGGCCACCGTAGTGGACGGACAAGCCGGCCTTGGCGACCACCGGATCGACGACCCGGCGGATGCCGACCACGAGATCACCCAGGTTCTGGCCTTCGGCGACATTGCAGCTCACCACCGCCTTGCGCCGCGCGCCTTCGCGGGCGATCAGGTTGGAGGCCTTCTCCAGGCCGATCTCCGCCACCTCGCGCAGACGGACCTGCGGGCCGTAGGGGCTCTTCAGCACCAGTTCGCCGACCTGCTGCTCGGTCTGGCGCTCATCGGGATGCAGCCGCACGGTCAGGTCGTAGCGTCGGATGCCCTGGTTGACCGAGGCGACATGCACGCCAGCCAGAGCCTGCTCGACTTGCTCCGCCGCATCGGCCGGGGTCAGGCCGGCGCGGGCGAGATCCTCGTGCCGGTAGCGCACCGGCAGGGTCTCGATCATGATCTCGCGGTTGGCGACCACGTCGCGGGCGCCCGGCACGCCCTTCATGACGCCCTCGATCTCCTGCACCACGGCGCGGAGCTGGTCGAGATCATCGCCGAAGACGGTGATCGACACCGCCGCCGGCGTGCCGGAGAGGATGTGCGACAGGCGGTGCTCGATCGGCTGGCCGATCGAGGTCACCACGCCCGGCATCTGCGCCAGGATCTTGTCGATCTCGGCCTGCACCCGGTCCTGGGTGCCCGGCTCCATGGTGACGTTCATCTCGCTGGACGAAGGCGGTTCGGCGTGCTGGTCGCGCTCGGCACGGCCGGTCCGCCGTGCGACATCGCGCACGCCGGGGATGGCGGCGATGCGCTCCTCGACGCCGCGCACCAGGCGGTCGCTCTCGATCAACGAGGTGCCCGGCGGTGTCATGATCATGACCGTGAAGGTGCCTTCCTTGAAGCTGGGCAGGAAGCTGGAACCGAAGGTGGTCGCCAGCGCCAGGGCGGCGACGGCCATGGCTGCGGAACCCAGGACGACGCTCTTCTTCCAGCGAATGCACCAGGCCAGGGTCGGCCGGTAGACGTCCTTCAACCACCTGACGAGGAAGCTGTCGCGCTCTTCGCCCGTGTGCTTGAGCCCGGTCAGCAGCATCCGGCACAGGGCCGGGGTGACGGTGACCGCGATCACCAGGCTGGCGAGGGTCGAGACGATGTAGCTGATGCCCAGGGGGCGGAAGAAGCGGCCTTCCATGCCGCCCAGGAACAGCAGCGGGATGAACACCAGGACGATGATGATGGTCGCGAAGACCATCGGCCCGGCGATCTCATGGCTGGAGCGTTCGACCACCGCAGGTTCGTCGATGCGCTGCCCCTCCGGCAGATGCCGGTTCTCACGCAGGCGGCGGAAGGCGTTCTCGACGTAGATGATCGCGTCATCGACCAGGCCGCCGAGCGCAACCGCCAAGCCGCCAAGGGTCATGACGTTGATCGAAAGCCCCCACCAGGCCATCACGATGAAGGCTGCGCCCAGCGACAGGGGCAGGGCGGTCAGGGTGATCAGAGTCGTGCGGACATTGAGCAGGAACAGGATGAGGATGACCGAGACGATGATCGCGGCCTCAACCAGCACCTTGATCAGGTTGTCGACCGCGACCTGGATGAACTCGGCCTGGCGGAAGACGTGGTTGTTGACCGTCATGCCGCTGGGCACGGCCATGCTGGCGACCGCCTGGTCGAGAGCCGTGGTCAGGGTCAGGGTGTTGGTGCCGGGGGCCTTCTGCACCGAGATGATCACCGCCGAGCGTCCACGCTCGGTGGCGGTGCCGCGCGCCGGGGCCGGCGCCAAGGCGACTTCGGCCACATCGCCGATCGTCACGGGTACGCCGTCATGGTAGGTGATGACGGTGCGCTGGACGTCGGAGACCTGCGTCACCTGGGCGGTCTGGCGGATCGGCACCTCCTTGCCTTCGCGGTTGGGCAGGAAGCCGGCGCTGGCGGTCGAGTGTGCCTTCTTGGCCGCCTCGACCACGTCAGCGACGGTAAGACCGTAGATCTGCAGGCGGTCTGGACGGCACAGTACCTGGTATTCCGGCAGTTCGCCGCCGATGGCGACGACCTGGGCGATGCCCGCCACCCCAAGCAGACGGTTGGTCAGCTCGAACTCGGCAAAGGAGCGCAGTTCCTTGGGCGAGCGCGTCCCATCCGGCGACATGACCGAGAGCAACATGACCTCGCCGGTGATCGAGGTGACCGGCGCGATCTCGGCGTGCGCTCCGGGCGGCAGACCGGCTTCGACGGCGGACAGGCGTTCGGCCACCTGCTGGCGGGCGCGCCAGATGTCCTCGCCCCAGTCGAACTCGGCCCAGACGATGGACAGGCCCAGAGACGACGACGAGCGCAGCTTGCGCATGCCGGGCATGCCGTTGACCGACGATTCGATCGGCACGGTGACGTACTGCTCGACTTCATCGGCGGCGAGGCCACCAGCCTCGGTCATGACCACGACGGTCGGAGCGTTCAGTTCAGGGAAGACATCGACCGCCATCCGAGGGATGAGCCAGCCGGCGAGGGCCAGCAGGATGCCGGCGACGATGACCACGGCCTTGGCGTGGCGCAGAGACAGGCTGATGAGCCACGTAAACATGACTCAGTGCTTTCCCGTGTGGAAGGTGCCGTCGGCCTCGAAGTGGCCCGCCTGCGCGCCGCCTTCCTGCTGCGACAGCTTCAGCGGATAGATGCCGCCGAGGACGACCTGATCGCCCTCCTTGATGCCCGTCTGGACCACGACCCAGCGGCCATCGCTGGCGCCGAGGTCGGCCTCGACCTTGGACACCTGGTCCGGGTGGTTCGGGTCACGCCGGAAGAAGATGGTCTTGAGCCCATCCCTGATCGTCGCGGAGGTAGGGATGGCCAGTTCTTCCTCGGGCGAGCCGGTGAGGACGACCTCCAGGTTGGCGGTGACGCCCGGGCGCACCCAGGCTGGCAGGGCTGTGCCCTCGGTGGGACGAGCGATGAGGTCAACCGAGCGGTCGACGGCATCGGCCATGGGGCCGAGCACCAGTGTCGCTGGCAGTGACTTCTGCACGGCGGGATCAGTGGCGACGATGCGCGCTTGAAGGCCATTGCTCAGACGCGGCAGATCGGCCTGGAGGCCGGCGGCGCGCAAGCGTACGCCGGTCGGGTCGGTGACGGTCAGGACGGTGGTGTGTTCGCCGATCCATGTGCCGCTGGCGAGCACCTCGCCCTCGACCACGCCGAGGCCGGCTGCGCGCACCTCGATGGCAGTGATCGAGGTCCAGGCCGGCTTGCCGCCCTCGACCTTGAGGAGCGCTTCCGTAGTCAGGCCTGCGAGTTGCGCCGCCTGTCCCAACAGCAGATCAAGCCGGACCTGGGCTTGGCCGGTATGCATCGAGCCATCCTCGCCCCGCGCCTGGCGGATCGCCTCGGCCAGGGCGCGCTTGGCTTCCGCCGCGCTGATGCGCAGGTCGGCGACGCGGCCGGCGGCATCGGCGCGTTCCGCCGCCTTGCCGCCGAGATCCTTGCCCAGGCGGTCGAGGGTGGCGAGACGCTCGCTCCACAGGGTCAGGGCCTGGGTGATGGCGGCGGCATGCTCCTCGGCGGCAGCGAGGTTGTCGGCGGCGGCCTTCACGGCTCCGACGGCGTCGGCGATCTCCTGCTGGAGCCGCTGCCAGGCGGCGGAGTGCAGCCGGTAGAGTACCGCACCGGCCTCGACCTGCTGGTAGGGCTTCACCAGCACCTCGACGCGGCCATCCAGGGGCGTCTGGTAGGGTCGGCGTGCAGTGGGCTCGGCCTCGAAGCGGCCGGGCATGCGGACGACACCTTGGACGACCCGGTACTCGGCCGTGGCCCAGGTGATGCCGAGATTCTTCTGCACCGTATCCGGCAGGGTGATGCCGCCCTGGCCGTGGTTATGCCCCTCGTGTCCGGTCTCAGCCCCGGCTGCGGGAGCGGCGGCACCATGGCCGTGCCCGTCATCCGCGGCGTGGGCCCCGGATGCGTGTTTGTCGGCATGTTCGCCGCATCCGGCAAGCAGCACGGCAAGTGAGGGGACGATGAGCAGACGGATGTGCATGATGGACTCGATAAGGATGTGATTGAATGAGAGATCTGTTGTTGAAGCGCTGGAGGCTGATGGGAGTTCACGCGCAGCGCCTCCGATCCCCGGCCTGGGCGGCCAGGCATCGCGGATCAGGGCTGCGGTGTGTCGGCGGGCGTGGCACCCAGCGACGGATCGCCCACAGCCATGCCGAGATCGACCAGCGCGAGGGCGGCTCGGCGCCGGGCATCACGGAGTTCGGCCCGCACGGTGTTGGCGGCACGGCGTGCCTCCAGCAGATCGGACAGACTCGCTTCGCCTGCCTGGAAGGCGCTGGTGCGAAGCTGGATCGCCTCCTCAGCAACCGGCACAGCCTGTTCGGTCAGGGCTTTGACCTCGCCCTGGGCGGTCTGGGCGGCCCCCAGGGCCTCTGCCAGATCGCGGGCCAGACGGAGGCGTTCACCGCGTGCTGCCGCACGGGCCTGGGCCTGGGCCGCTTCAGCGGCGGCAATGCCGGCGTCGTTCCGGTTCCACAGCGGCAACTCGAATCCGAGGGTCACGCCGTAGGAGTCCTTCTCGGCCTCACGGTCCGCGAAGACGCCCACCGTCAGGTCGGGCATCCGCGCTTCGCGTTCAGCGTTCACCGTCGCCCCCGCCGCGGCAGCAGCCTCGGCCAGGGCGCGCAACTGGGGATGACGATCGGCGGCCAAGGCCAGGCTGGTCGCATCGGTCACCGTCGCGGTGCCAGCGAATGCGTCGGCGACCACCAATCCCTCGGGAAGCGCCGGATCACACCAGGTCCGCAGCACAGCAAGTGCCGTGGCGGCTTCGCGTGTGCGGGCATCACGGTGCAAGGCGGCCGTAGTCGCTTCCAGCTTGGCTCTGGCAACGCTGGACCGATCAGCTTCGCCGACGGCCAACCGGGCTTCCGTCATCGCGGCCAGTTCCGTGGCGATCCGCGCATCCTCCACCGCCTGGGTCACCGCCTCGACGGCGACGGCGTAGATAATGGCGGCCCGCCGGACATCGGCCCGCAGACCAGCGAGGGCAATCTGCCCTTCGGCTTCTGCCACCTGCTGATGCGCACGGGCGGCGGCGATGCGCGCATTGCGTTTTCCCCACCAGTTCAGGCGCTGGCTGAGACTGCCGCCGTAGGGCTGGTCCCGCTCCAGGTCATCCACGCGCGGGCGGGTTCGGCCCAGGCTCAGTTCCAGTTCCGGGTTGTTCCAGGCGCCGGCTTGACGCACCTGGGCTGCGGCAGCGGCCTGTGCCGCAGCGATGGCGTCTCGTGTGGGGTGCGCGTCCTGGGCAGCCTGGATGAGGCGTTCCATGGTGACGGGGCTGGACCAGTCGCGGGGGTGCGCCGCGGCCACCGCCATCGGTGGCGGGGGCGGGAGCGGCGGACCACCGCTGGCAGCAGCCGGGGCCTGGCCCTCCGGTGCTCGTTGGGCGGGACCCGCGCATCCACTCGCGGCAACGAGGGCGGCAAGGGTGAGGACCAGCATCCGCGTCCCTGTTGGGGTACGGAATGCAGACAGAGACAACGTGGACATGACGATCCCGGGACTGAGGTGAGGAATACCGTGAGAACACGGTTTCCATGCACACGCGCACCGGCGCGTGTGGGGGACTCAGCCCAGTTGGGCGGGCGGGGGATCGGGTGGGTAGGACGGGCTGTCAGGAGACATGACGGGATGGGTCACGCGCACCATGGCGTTGACCATCATCGGCAGGACCATCGCGGCAGAGTCCATGGTCGTCACCGCGGAAGACGGGCACTCGCACATTCCCGCTCCGTTGTCATCCTGTTCAGGCAGTTGGGGGTCAGCAACATCCGTAAAGACCACGCCCTGGATGGACCAGGCCGTGACCGCATGGCCGCAGGCATCCGTGCCGACCTGATGCATATGCGCCCGGAAGCTCGCCAAGAGCACTGCCACCACGGCCATGCCGATGGCGGCATGGCGCAAGCTCTGCAACAGGAGGCGAACGAGTGGCTGCATCTTCTGTGATCGTCTCAGACGTGGCTGGAGGTCAATCCTTACCGTCAGCATCCCTGACGGGGTGGATGGGCGACCGGGCTCTTGGTGGCGAGTCGAACCCGACTCGCCACCAATGCGCTGACCGGCGTATCAGCAACCCGGTTTGTGCGCGCATCCACCCTTGGGCGACGGCGAGGGACACGACGTGTCCGCTGCCGGCGCAGGATGGAGCAGATTGCAGGCGGTGGTCACCGTCTTCCTGGGCTGCTTGGGTGTGTCCTGCGTGACGGTATGCGTGTGCTCGGGACCGGTCGGCGGGGCCGGATGGACCTCAGAGCAGGTTACCGATTTCATCACGGATCCGGCCTTGGTGTAGGCTGGCACCTGGCGTAGGTGGGAGTGCTCGCTCGGTGTTGCGGGAGCGATCGTGTCCGCAGCAGACAGGCCAGCGAGCGCTGTCAGCGTCAACAACAGGGTCTTGAGGGGGCGGTGGAGGGAGGGCATAGGAGGGTGCCTACGGGTTGGGGTTCAACGACGGCGCTGCCGGGATTGGCAGCGTCAAGGATAGGGGATGGTCGCCACGGGCGGCCTGGAGGGCGGCCGAAGCGAGCAAGGCGGCATGTTTCCATCGCGAGATCATGGCACAGGGTCCTGGGATTCAGGATGGCGAAGGGGTGGGAGAACGGGGACGAGCCAGCGCGGCAATCGCGTATAGACGCCGTACCAGCGGTAATGCGCCAGGTCCGTCGAGCACACGCAGGTCAGGGTCGACGCCAATGCATCGATGACGCACCGGATCGGACCGGCGCACACCGGGCACCGCAGCAGGGTGGCGAGTCCGGGGCCGCCGTCGCCGCCACGGATGTCCTCGATGAAGCCGGTGAGGCGTTCCAGTTCGTAGGCCATGGGGTGCTCGCCGGATCATGTCTCGTCCACGGTCAACCGCCGGATCCGATCCGTGCCCAGCATGCCGACACGGGGGCGACTGGAGCCGTGCATGAGCATGCGCGCGACGACGATATGGAAGTCCTTGATGTAGCGGTCGAATCCCACGACCGCATCGTGTCCGACCCCGAGCAGGTTCCTCCAGTCGGCAGCTGAGCCGGCATCCTGGAGGGCGTCGAAGGCCTGTCGGTAGATGTCCATGTCCGTGGGGGCGTACTCATCCTCGATGAAGGCGCCAACCTGCTCGATGGTCTCCACGCGATCCCGGCTGGGGACAGGGGCGTAGCGCTCTGGGTCGCGGAGCGCGTCGCACCAGCGGATATGCGTGTTGGCGTCGCCGTCGCCGACGGCCAACAACCGCAACTCGCGCCGATCGATGACGGCTACGTGGTCCGAACCGTCTCGGGGCTGGCGCATGCAGGCAACGATCGACTCGACCAACGTCGTCCGCTGTGCGCTGAGAGCGTCAGGTTGATCGCTCATGGCTGGTCGCCGTCAGCCCAGCGCACGATGCTGGCATGGGTGGCTAGCGCCTGCTGGTGGAGGATGACGGCGTTCATGACTACTTCACAGGCGCCTTGCCGGCGAAGGTGACCGTGATCGGGGTTTTGCCCGGCAGGGTCAACGTCACCGAACCCTGGGCGCCATCCCCGTCCTTGGATGCCGTGAAGGCGATGGTCCCCTTGCCATAGGGGATTTCGCCCTTGGCAGAGAACGCGCTGATCGTGGTGCCGCCGCGCCGACCCCGACGTTGCGTCTTGAGTGTGCCGCTCGCCGGGATGATGGCGCCGTCGAACAGATCCATCTTGGCACCCTTCGCGTTGAAGGTCAGGGTGCAGCGATGCGTGCCGCCATCATTCGTGGGGTGGAAGACGACGAAGCTGTTGCCGGCGAATGCCGGGTTGGGTTCGTCCGCTGCCATCATGGTCCCGGCAAGAGCCAGGACCATCAGCGTTGCGGGGGAAGGGAAGAGAGGCATGCGATGCTCCTATGTGGGGTCAGGTGACGTTGGGATGCACCTTGGTCAGGTGCTCAGGGTCGTCTCGGTCATCGTCGATGAGTTCGTCGGTCTTGTGCCAGACCCGGTAGAGAGCCGGCAGGACATACAGCGTCAGCAGAGCCGACGAGATGATTCCCCCGATGACCACGCTCGCGAGCGGCTTCTGCACCTCGGCGCCCTGGCCGCTGGCCAACGCCATGGGCACATAGCCCAGGGCGCCAACCATGGCGGTCATGAGCATGGGTCGCAGCTTGGTCAGCGACCCTTCGGTGATGGCCGCATCCAGGCCCTGTCCCTGCTTGCGCAGGTGGTTG
>JALHRW010000018.1 GCA_022841245.1 Planctomycetota bacterium | reverse complement strand
GGCCGCTGGCCGCTGGCCGCTGGCCGCTGGCCGCTGGCCGCTGGCCGCTGGCCGCTGGCCGCTGGCTGCTGGTCGCTGGCCGCTGGCTGATCGCTTTGCCCATGCCCCCCTGTTCCTACAACGCTTCCGCCATGACCGCGCCTCCCTCCGGCCCGCCCGATATCCCCACCATCCTGTCGCGGCTCAAGCGCCCGACGCGCATGGTGGTGACCGCGGGCATGCCCTACGCCAACGGCCCGCTGCACGTCGGCCACCTCGCCGGGGCGCACCTGCCGGCCGACATCTATGCGCGCTGGTGCCGCATGCTCATCGGCGGCGACAAGGTGCTGTTCGTCTGCGGCACCGACGATCACGGCAGCACCTCGGAGCTGGCGGCGGCCAAGGCCGGCAAGCCGGTGCAGGAGTTCCTCGCCGAATTGCACGCCAAGCAGAAGGCGACCCTCGACCGCTACGGCATCAGCCTCGACACCTACAGCGGCACCTCGCGGCCGGAGTGCTTCGCCAAGCATGTGGCGATCTCGCAGGATATCCTCAAGCGCCTGCACGCCAACGGGCTGCTCAGCAAGAAGCGCAGCAAGCAGTGGTTCGACCCGAAGATCGGCCGCTTCCTGCCGGATCGCTACGTGCGCGGCACCTGCCCGAACCCGAAGTGCAACGCCACCGACGCCTACAGCGACGAGTGCGAGCGCTGCGGCCACCAGCACGACCCAGCGGAGCTGATCAGCCCGGTCAGCTCGCTGTCCGACGCCACGCCGGAGATGCGCGAGACGGCGCACTGGTGGCTCGACATGTGGGCGGTGTCCGACGTCCTCAAGCAATGGCTGCAGGGCAAGGAGAAGACCTGGCGGCGCGGCTCGCTCGCCGATCCGCTCGACCGGGTGATGCCAGCGCTGCACTTCCCCAACACCCACGAGGCGGCCTACAAGGAACTGAAGGCGGGCCTGCCGGCGCACAAGATGAAGTACACCGCCGGCAAGCGCGTGCTGCTGCAGTTCGCCGACAAGGCGGCGCTGGCCACGGGCCGTGCGGCGCTGACCGCGGCCGGCATCGACAGCCAGCTGGCCGACGAGTGGGCGCACCGCTCGATCAGCCGCGACATCTCGTGGGGCATCCCGCTGCCGCCGGTCGATCCCGAGCTGGCCGGCAAGACCCTCTACGTGTGGCCGGATTCGCTGATCGCGCCGATCCCGTTCACCCAGGTGGCACTGGCGCAGAAGGGCCGGAACCCCGAGGAGTGGAAGGATTACTGGACCGATCCGCAGGCGCGGGTGGTGCAGTTCCTCGGCCAGGACAACGTCTTCTTCTACGTCCTCATGCAGGGCGCGATGTGGATCGGCTCGCAGGCCGACCCGCAGCGCCTGCCGATCACAGGCGAGCTGCAGCTCACCGACGTGATCGCCAACTGCCATCTGCTGGTCAGCGGCGAGAAGATGAGCAAGAGCCGCGGCAACTTCTTCACCGGCGACCAGCTGATCGATGAGAAGGGCTTCGACGTCGACCAGGTGCGCTACTACATGGCGATGATCGCACTGGCCGAGCGGCCGAGCGACTTCGACTTCGCCAAGTTCACCGAGCGCAACGACTTCCTCGCCGGGCCGATGAATGCCGCGTTCGAGAAGCCGATCTCGGCCTGCCACGGCAAGTTCGGCGGCCGCGTACCTGAGGGGAGGCTCGACCCCAAGGTGCTGGCCGAGACCACGCGCATCGTCGGCCGCTACGTCAAGGCGATGGACCGCGCCGACTACCCGTCGCTGCTGTTCGAGATCGAGAACTACGCTCGCACGGTGAATTCGCAGTTCGCGCAGCACAAGCCGCACGACGACCGCTTCCCCGAGGAGGCGCGGCGCGACGCCCTGTTCACCAGCTTCCACGTGCTCAAGAACCTGATGATCATGCTGCATCCGTTCGTCCCGGCGACGATGGAGCGCGTGCGCGCCTCGTTGAACCTGCCGGCGGATGTGTTCAGCCTCGACCAGCTCGGCTCGTCCATCCCGGCTGGGCATGCCATCGGAGCGATGGCGAAGTTCTTCCCGGCTACCGCACCACCGCCGACACACTGAGGTCGATCGGGAACCACGCCGGCACGGTGCGCCCGCTGAGCTGGCTGGCGATGCGCTCCTGGGCCCAGTTGCCGAGCAGCTTGCGCCAGGTCGCGGGATCGATCCCGGGGATGGGCGGCAGCGGCGCCTCCAGCACATCGATCTGCAACTGCACGCTCGGCTCCCAGCCGCCCGCTGCGGGAGTGAATTCGACCGTCACCTGGGCGATGAGGCGGCGGATCGGGAGGTCGACCGAGACGGAGCCGGTGCTCAGGCGCAAGGCGCCAGCGGTCTCGATGCGGAAGCGGCGGTTGGCGCCATCGTCGGGCAGGGCGGCGAGTTCGAGCGCATGGAGCTGCGGCGTCACCGTCATCCCGGCGATCGCCCCGCCGGAGGCGGAGGCGAGCAAGGCGTTGGCCTGGATCGGCGTCAGGGTGACCATCAGGCGCGGCGGGATCACCCCGTCGGTGGCGGCGACCTGCCAGCCGATCGCCAGGTTGCCGGCGCCACGAACCGTACCAATGGCGCCGAAGCCATGCCGGATGATGCCAGGCGGGATCCAGCGACCGCTGGCCTCGGCGGCGATGTGGCGCATCAGCACCGGATCGAGCAGCAGGACGATCGGCGCCCGCGGCAGATGCTGCGCAGCCGGGTCGAGCGCGAGCAGGGTGGCCTGCTCGCCCAGTTCGCGCGGCAGCGAGGTGTTGGCCACCAGGCAGAGCAGGCGCGGCAGCAGCAGCCAGCCGGCGAACAGCAGGACGACCACCGCGCCGATGGCGATCCAGCAGCCCAGGCGACGACGTGGCCGGTCCATGTGGACACCGTGCCGGGGCGTGGACGGCCCGCAACCGCCGACCCGATCAACCCGGCCGGGTGCAACTCCAGGTCGGATCTGGACCTGCGGGCTCAGGTTGCGGCCTTGAGGTATGCCCTAGCATGCCGCCCCTGACCCCTATGCCCGTTGCCCGCGCCCAGGTCGTTGCCGTCGGAACCGCTCTGCCGGAGCGGCGCGTGAGCAATGCCGAACTCGCCTGCCGGCTCGACACCACCGATGAGTGGATCGTCTCGCGCACCGGCATCCGCGAGCGTCGCGTGTGCGAGCCCGGTCAGGGGCTGATCACCCTGGCGGAGCCGGCTGCCCGCCGCTGCTTGGAACGCGCCGGCGTTGCCGCCAGCGACATCGATGGCATCATCGTCGCCACCATCACGCCCGACATGGTCATGCCGGCCACCGCCAACCTGCTGCAGCACCGCATCGGAGCTACCCGTGCCTGGGCCTTCGACGTGGCCAACGCATGCAACGGCTTCGTCGCTGCCCTGGCCAACGCCACGATGTGGATCGAGAGCGGTCGCGCCAAGCGGATCCTGGTGCTTGGCGGCGACGTGATGAGCAGCCTGATCGATTGGAAGGACCGCAATACCTGCGTCCTGTTCGGCGACGGCTGCGGTGCTGTGCTGGTCGAGGCCGGTCCGGCCGACGGCCCTGGCGTGGTCGGCATCGAGATGCACAGCGATGGGGGTCCGGCAGCTGAGCTGTGCGTGCCGTGCAGCGGCTCGGCCATCCCTGCGACGCCCGAGGCGTTGGCGCGCGGCCAGCATTTCCTCAAGCAGAACGGCAAGATGATCTTCACCCACGCGGTGCGGCGCATGGCTGAGATCGCCGCCAGCGTGATGCGCAGCAACGGTCTCACCGCTGCTGACATCGACCTGGTGGTGCCGCACCAGGCCAACCTGCGCATCATCCAGCCAACCGCCGAACGCATCGGCGTGCCGATGTCCAAGGTCGTGGTCAACCTCGACCGCCTGGGCAACACTACCGCTGCAACCATCCCGCTGGCCCTGGCCGACGCCGAGGCCGACGGCCGTCTGGTGGCCGGCAGCCGCGTCCTGCTCGTCGCCTTCGGCGGCGGCCTGACCTGGGGGGCTGTGTACCTGACATGGGGCAGATCATGACCGATCCGGCACTGCGTCTGAAGCTCTATAAGCTCATGACCCTAGCGCGGGCCAGCGACGATCGCATGGCCAAGCTCAAGGCCCAGAACGAAGTGGCGGGCAGCGCCTTCCTCGGCCGCGGCCAAGAAGCCTTCAGCGGCGCCGCCGGGCTGCACCTCAAGTCTGGCGACGTGTTCGCACCGTGCATCCGCGACCAGGCCGGCCGCTTCGCTTTCGGCGAGACCCCGCTCGACTGCGTGCGCACCGTGCTCGGCCGCTCGACCGGACCGATGAAGGGCCGCGACGGCAACATCCACCGCGGCAACTGGGGTATCGGGCTGCTGCCCTTCATCAGCCACCTCGGGGCGATGATCTCGCCGGTGCTCGGCGTGCTGCTCGCGCGTCGGCTGGCCGGCCGGCTCGGCGACAGCGTCGGTGCCGCCTCGATCGGCGACGGCGGGATGAGCGCCGGCGCGCTGAACGAGGCGCTGACCATCGCCGGCGTCGAGCGCCTGCCCTTCGTCCTGCTGGTCGCCGACAACCGCTACAGCTACTCGACCACCAGCGACCGCACCTACGCCTGCGCCCATCTCGTCGACCGCGCTGCCGCCTTCGGCTTCGCCGGCCACCGCTGCGACGGCACCGATGCCGACGCCTGCCTGGCCACGGTCGGGGCTGCCGTAGCCGCCGCCCGCGCCGGCATGGGGCCGCAGATGGTAGTCGCCGACCTGCTGCGCCTCGCCGGCCACGGTACCCACGACGACGCCAGCTACGTGCCCGAGGACGTGCGCAGCCGCTGGGGCGACTGCCTGCCGCTGTTCGAGCGCACGCTGATGCAGCAGGGCCTGCTGAGCGCCGACGAGGCCAGCCGCATCCGCGAAGAAGCCCGGGCCGAGATCGAGGCCGCGGTCGAGCAGGCACGCAGCGAGCCGCAGGCCGATCCGGCAACCGACGATTGGCAGGTGCGCAGCGAGCGCGACCTGGTGAACCTGAGGGCTGCACGATGACCGGGAACCGCAGCATGGAACGGGCGCCGAGCAACGCTGGCGGCATACAATCGGCGCAGCCGATGCCGCCACGATTCCGGAGGCCCTGCCGAAGGAATCGAGTTGCGACAAAGCCCGGGGGGAGGCCCGTGAGGGCCGTGGGGGCGCAGCCCCTGAGCAGAGAGGCCGTGCGATGAAGTATCTGGAGGCCATTCGTCAGGCGCTCGGCGAGATCCTCGAGCAGGAGCCGCGCGCCTTCATCTACGGACAGGACGTCGGCGGTGCATTCGGCGGCGCGTTCAAGGCGACCAAGGGACTGGCCGAGCGCTTCCCCGGTCGCGTGCTCAATGCTCCGATCTGCGAGGATGCCATGGCCGGTCTGGCCATCGGCGCGGCCATGGATGGGGCTCGGCCGATCATCGAATACCAGTTCGCCGACTTCGCTTCGGTCGCGTTCAACCAGCTGGTCAACCACGCCGGCACCACCTACTGGCGCTCTGGCCGGCCCTGCCCGATCACCATCCGCCTGCCGGTCGGCGGCACGCCTGGCGGCGGGCCGTTCCACTGCCAGATGCCCGAAGGCTGGCTGACCCACCACCCCGGCCTGGTGGTGGTGGCCCCGGCCACCGTCGCCGATGCCTACTTCATGCTCAAGGACGCGGTCGCCTGCCGCGACCCCGTCTGCTTCCTCGAGCACAAGTACCTCTACTACCACCTCGAGTCGGAGTTCGATCCGACCACCGCCGAGCACCCCGGCCTCGGTCGCGCCGTGATCCGCCGGCCCGGCGACGACCTCACCATCATCGCCTGGAGCGGGATGGTGCACCACGCCATCGCCGCCGCCGCCGAGCTGGAGAGCTCGCACAGCCTCAGCGCCGAGGTCGTCGACCTGCGCTGCGTCCGCCCGCTCGATGAGGAGACCATCCTCGCCTCGCTCTCGCGCACCGGCCGTGTGATCATCGCCAGCGAGGGCTTCCCCTTCGGCGGCGTCACCGCCGAAGTCGCCGCGCTGTGCGCCGAGAAGGGCTTCCAGTATCTCGATGCGCCGCCGGTCCGCCTGGCCTCGCGCGACACCCCCATCCCGTTCCACCCCGAGCTCTTCGCCGCGCACCATCCGGACGACCAGGTGATCGTGCAGGCCGCGCTCGAACTGGCGAAATTCTGATGCGCATCGCCGTACGCATGCCGCAGCTGGGCGAGGCCGCCGCCGAGGCGACCGTGGTGGCCTGGCTGGTCCAGCCCGGATCCATGGTCAAGGCCGAGCAGGAGATCGTCGAGGTCCAGACCGAGAAGTCGCTGCTCACCGTCGCTTCGCCGGCTAACGGCGTGCTGTCCGAGATCAACGGCAAGCCCGGCGACGTGCTCAAGGTCGGCGAGGTGCTCGGCTACGTCGGCGAAGGCACCACGCAGTTCCCCGCCGTCGCTTCCACCGCGCCTCCTGGCCTGGCCAACGTCCATGACGTCGGCGCCCCGCCGGCCCCGCGCTCGCAGCGCGCTGTGCAGTTGCGCCCGTCGGGCAAGGCCGGCGATGACGCCGGACGGATCGCCCCGCCCAGCCTGATGGCGGGCGCCGGCGAGCGCTCGTTCCTCTCGCCACGCGTGCGCGCCATGGTGGCGGAAAGCGGCCTGAAGACCTCCGACCTGTCGTTCATCACCGGCACCGGCACCGGTGGGCGCATCACCTCGGCCGACATCGAGCGCTACCTCGCCCACGGCGAGCCGATGCCGCCGATCCGCCAGGCCGTCGCTGCAGCGATGAGCAAGAGCTGGACCCGGCCGCTGGCCACCGTTGCCACCTCGGTGCAGGTCGATTCGTTGCTGGCCCATCGCCGCACGGTCGAGGGCCGGCCATCGCTGACCATCTACGCCCTGCGCGCCCTCGCCCTCGGCCTCAAGGCCGGCAGCCCCTTCGCCAAGCGGCTCTACGGCAACCGCATGCACACCCCGGCGACCATCGACCTGGCGGTCGCGGTCGAGGTCGGCGACGGCGTGCTGACTCCGGTCCTGCGCAAGGTCGACGAGCTGGCCCTGCCGGCGCTGACCACCGCGGTCGAGGCGCTGATCGAGAAGGCCCGCGCCGGCAAGGTCTCGGACGGCGGCGAGTCGGTCGCCTCGGTGTCGAATTACGGCGTCTTCGGCCTGACCTGGGCGACGCCGATCCCGCTGCCCGGCCACAGCGTCATCCTCGGTCTCAGCGCGCCGCAGAACCAGCCCGATTGGAATCCGGCGACGAAGTCGTGGGATCGCGTCCGCCAGATCGAGCTGACCCTGACCTTCGACCACCGCATCGCCGACGGCGGCGACGCCGCGCGCCTGATCAACCGCATCGCCGAGTTCCTGGCGAAGCCGGAGAAGCTCTGAGCGACGACTTTTCACAGGAGGCACAGAGACACAGAGACGAGAAGGAGGCGAAGGTAGGTCCTCCTGCGTAGCTCTGTGCCTCTGTGTCTCCTGTGATTCGGTAAGACGACCCCGTGGTTTTCTCGTCCCTCGCCTTCCTGCTCTGCTTCCTGCCGCTGGTCCTGCTGGTCCACTACGCGGCTCCGCGCCGTCTGCGCGATCTCGTGCTGCTCATCGCCAGCCTGGCCTTCTACGCCGTCGGCGAGGGCTGGTACACCACGGTGATGATCGGCTCGATCTTCGGCGGCTGGGGCTTCGCCCAGCTGGTCGCGCGCAGCCGCCCTGGCCGCGCTCGCGGCATGGCCACCGGCATGGCGGTCGGCGCCCTGCTCGGCGTGCTGCTCGCCTTCAAGTACGCCAACTTCCTGGTCGACAATCTCGCGGCCATGGGCCTGCCGCTCCATCTCGATCCGATCCACCTGCCGATCGGCATCAGCTTCTTCGTCTTCCAGGCGATCAGCTACGTCGTCGACGTCGGGCGCGGCGAACTGCCGGCCGAGCGCAGCGTGCTGCGCTTCGGCGTCTACAAGTCGTTCTTCCCGCAGCTCATTGCCGGGCCGATCGTGCGCTACAAGGATCTCGTCGGCCAGTTCGACGGCCGCGATCCCGGCCTCGATGACCTTGCCGCCGGGTTGCGCCGCTTCGCCCTCGGCCTCGCCCGCAAGGTGCTGATCGCCGACAGCGCGGCGCAGGTCGCCGACGCCTGCTTCGCCCTCCCCGCCGGGCAGCTGAGCACGGGCGCCGCCTGGCTCGGCGCCGCCGCCTACGGGGTGCAGATCTACCACGACTTCGCCGGCTACTCCGACATGGCGATCGGCCTGGCGCGCATGTTCGGCTTCCGCTTCAAGGAGAACTTCGACCGCCCGTACGCCGCCACCAGCATCCGCGGCTTCTGGCGCGGCTGGCACATCTCGCTGTCGACCTGGTTCCGCGACTACCTCTACATCCCGCTCGGCGGGAGCCGCAAGGGTCCGTGGCGCACGGTCGGCAACCTGGTGATGGTCTTCCTGCTCTGCGGCCTGTGGCATGGCGCGGCCTGGACCTTCGTCCTGTGGGGGCTGTTCCACGGCTTCTTCCTCGCCGTCGAGCACCACCTGTCCGAGCGCTTCCCCCGCCTGCCCGTGCTCATCGGCCATGCCTACTGCCTGGTCGTGGTGCTGATCGGCTGGGTCCTGTTCCGCGCCGCCGATCTGGACGAAGCTGGCCGTATGCTGTCAGCCATGGCCGGCGGTGGTGCCGGCATCGCGCCGTGGTGGCGCCTGGTCGACGGGCATGCCTGGCTGATGCTGGCGGTCGGCGCGGTCTGCGCCGTCGCCCCGCTGCAGCGCTGGGCTGATGCGGCGCGGCGTTGCACCGGCGATGGCGCGTGGGGCTGGCTCGGCGCCGTCGGCGTGCTGTCCGTCCTGGTCCTGGCGATCAGCGCCCTGGTCACCAACGCCAGCAGCCCCTTCATCTACTTCCGCTTCTGACATGGACGCCGAACCCCGCATCAGCCGCGCCGCCGCCCTCGCCACTGTCGTGGCCTTCGGCCTGGTCGTCGCCGGCCTGTGGCTCCCTGGCTGGCGCACACTGCCGTCCGCCTTCCCCGACGAGGCCGCGCTGCAGGCGGCGATGCCTGGCCGCAGCACTGCCGCACGCCTGTGGAACGGCGTACGCTGGCACCTCACCGGTTCGACTCCGCCGACCGTGGTGCGCGGCCGCGACGGCTGGTGGTTCTACGCCTCCGAGCATGCGCAGGACGGGCACAGCCTCGACGAGATGGAGGGGCGCGTTGCGCCATCGGCCGATGAGCCGGCGTGGGCCGAAGCGATCCGTGCGCGCGTCGCCCGGCTTCCCGGCTACCTCGTGGTGGTGCCGCCGGACAAGCACCTGGTCGAGCAGAAGCACCTGCCGTTCCCGCCCACCATCGGTCCGCATGGCCTGCGGCTCGACCGTCTTGAACTGGCAGTCGGTCGTGGCGCGATGCTCAATCTCATCGGCGCTGTCGCCGGCGGCTATCCGCGTTCCGATTCGCACTGGCTCGACGAGGGGGCCTACCAGGGCTATCTCGCCATCCATCGCCGGCTGGGCCTTTCAGCGCCGCTGCCACGCACCGCCTTCACCGCCAAGCCGTACGACTGGCCGGGCGACCTGTGGGCTCTGCGCATGGCCGGCCCGACGCATGAGCGGGTCGAGCTATGGCAGGCGGTCGCGCCGCTGCCGGCGCACTGGCTGGATGGTGGGCTGGTCGCCAAGCCGGGCCTGTTCCACCTGCCGGCGGCGCAGGCGGCCTGGGCTGTGGGCCCGTCGGGCGCGCGCGAGGCGGTCACCATCGTCGACGATCCGACCCTGCCGACCGCGGTGGTCTTCCACGACTCCTTCATGCCCGCCCTGCTGCCCTACCTGTCGCAGCACTTCCGCCGCGTGCGCTACGTCTGGTGCCACTATCTGCAGCCGGTGGTCGATGCCGAGAGGCCCGACGTCGTCATCCACGAGAACGTCTCGCGGAATGTCCAATGGCTGGGGAAGGTGTCGGGCGTACCGTAAGACGGGGTGTCTGCTTGAACAGAAATTCTGTTGCGACAGACAGACTGTCCGTTAACACCTCCGCCCATGAGCGAGACGGCGGACATCGACATCAGCGCGGCGGTCGCGGGCAACCTCAAGCGCCTGCGCGCTGAGCGCGACCTGACGCTCGACCAGCTGTCCGAAGCCAGCGGCGTGTCGCGGGCGATGCTCAACCAGATCGAGACCGGCAAGAGCGTGCCGACCATCGCCACGCTGTGGAAAGTGGCGGCCGGCCTGCACCTGCCCTTCCAGCAGCTGATCGCGGTCGAAGCCGGGCCGAAGAGCGTGGTGCTGCGGCGCAAGGACGCCAAGGTCCTGGCCAACGCCGAGGGCAGCTTCAGTTCGCGCGCCCTCTTCCCCTTCGATGGCGGGCCGCGCACCAGCGAGTTCTACGAGCTGACCATCGCTCCGGGCGGCGCCGAGCGCGCCGCACCGCATGCCCGCGGCACCCGCGAGCAGCTGGTGGTGGTGAAGGGCCGCGTCGCGGTCGAGATCGCCGGAGAGCGCCACGAGCTGGCCGAGCGCGACGCCATCGGCTTCGACGCCGACGTGCCGCATGCCTACGTGAACCCCGATGCGCGCCGCGAGGCGCTGCTCTATCTGGTGATGACCTATGCCGACCCTGTGCGATAAGACTATGAATCGCAGTGGCGTTCGTGGTTCGTGGTTCGTGGTTCGTGGTTCCGCAGCGACATACGACCGTCCTCGCTCCGTTCCCGGGGTCTCCCAGGAGCAGAACGATCCGGATCCCGTAACTCCGGCGCTTCCAACCCCGAACCCCGAACCCCGAACCTCGAACTGGGGCAATGGGACGGAGGCGTGTCGACCGATGTCTCGACCCATCCTCGGCTGGCTTCGCCGCGTCCTCCGTTCGCTCGCCGAGGCGCTCCTCCATCTCGGACGCCATACCTGATCCGCCATGCGCCTCTACGCCCTCATCCTCCTCGCCGCTGCGCTCGCCGCCGCTGACGACGTCCTGCTCAACGCCTCCTACGATCCCACGCGCGAGCTGTACAAGGCGGTCAACGCCGCCTTCGCCGCGCACTGGCAGAAGACCACCGGCCGCACCGTCGAGGTGAAGCAGTCGCATGGCGGCAGCGGCAAGCAGGCCCGCTCGGTCATCGAGGGCCTGGAAGCCGACGTCGTCACCCTGGCCATCGGCCTCGACGTCGACGAGATCGCCAAATCCGGCCGTCTCGCCGCCGACTGGGCCAAGCGCCTGCCCGACAACAGCAGCCCGTACACCTCGACCATCGTCTTCCTGGTGCGGGCCGGCAACCCCAAGGGGATCAAGGACTGGAGCGACCTCGGCCGCGCCGACGTCGCCCCGCTCATCGCCAACCCCAAGACCAGCGGAGCGGCCCGCCTCGCCTATCTCGCCGCCTGGGCCGCCGCCGAGCGCGCCGACCATGCCGGAGCCGAGGCGTGGATGGCCGGCTGGCTGAAGCGCGTGCCCACCTTCGATCCCGGCGCCCGTGGCGCGACCACCACCTTCGTCCGCCGCCAGATCGGCGACGTGCTGCTGACCTGGGAGAACGAGGCCCACCTCGCGGTCGCCGAGTCGAAGGGCGCCACCCAGGTGGTGGTGCCGTCGCGTTCGATCCTGGCCGAGCCGCCGGTGGCGTGGATCGATGCGGTGGTGCAGAAGCGCGGCACCGCCGCGGTGGCCAAGGCCTATCTCGAGTTCCTCGCCAGCGAGCCGGCGCAGGAGATCGCGGCCAAGCACCTCTACCGTCCGCGTCTCACCGCCGTCGCCGAGCGGCACAAGGCCGACTTCCCCGCCGTCGAGCTGTTCACCGTCGACGCCGTCTTCGGCGGCTGGGCCAAGGCCCAGGCCGCGCATTTCGCCGATGGCGCCTCCTTCGACCGCCTCACCACCAGCAAGTGACCATCATGATCCGCAGCATCGCCATCCTCGCCCTCGCCTATCTCGCTTCTCTCGCCTCGGCCGCCGACCTGCTCAACGTCAGCTACGACGTCGCCCGCGAGGTCTACAAGGACGTCAATCCGGCCTTCGCCGCCACCCCGGCCGGCCAGGGCGTGGTGATCAAGCAAAGCCACGACGGCTCGGCCAAGCAGGCCCGTGCCGTGATCGAGGGCCTCGACGCCGACGTCGTGACGATGAATTCGGCGTCCGACATCGAGCAGATCGCCAAGGCCGGTCTGATCGCCGCCGACTGGGCCGGCCGCCTGCCGCATCGCAGCAGCCCGAGCTACAGCACGCACCTCCTGCTGGTCAAGCAGGGCAACCCCAAGGGCATCGCCGACTGGGGCGACCTGGCCAAGCCGGGCGTGCAGATCGTGGTGGTGAACCCGAAGACCGGCGCCAACGGCAAGTACACCTACCTCGCCGCCCTGGCCTGGGCCAAGCGCCAGCCCGGCGCCAGCGACGACAGCGCCAAGGCCTTCCTCAAAGCGGTCTTCGCTAACGTCCTGGCCTTGGAGAAGGGCGGCCGTGCCGCCACCACGACCTTCGCCCAGCGCGGCCTGGGCGACGTGCTGATCACTTTCGAGAGCGAGGTCTTCCGCATCGAGCAGGAGTTTCCCGGCAAGTTCCAGCGCGTGGTGCCGTCAGTCAGCGTGCGCGCCGACAACCCGGTGGCGTGGGTCGACCGCTACGTTGCCAAGAAGGGCAGTGCGGCCACGGCCAAGGCCTACCTCGAGTTCCTCTACACCGGCCCGGCGCAGGAGGTGTTCGCCAAGAACTTCATCCGTCCGACTGACGAGGCCGTGCTGGCCAAGCACGCCGCCACCTTCGCCAAGCTCGAACTCGTCACGGTCGAGGACGCCTTCGGCGGCTGGGCTGCGGCGCAGAAGACCCACTTCGACGACGGCGGCTGGTTCGACCAGCTCTACCAGTCCAAGTAACCGGCCTGAACCGACAGCGGCATGCGCGTCCTTCCTGGTTTCGGACTCTCCCTCGGCGTCACCCTGCTCTGGCTGGGCCTGCTCGTCCTGCTGCCGCTCGCGGCGCTGGCGGCCAAGGCCCTCGGCATGGGCTGGGGAGCGTTGTGGCAGGTGTGGACCGAGCCGCGCGTCATCGCCGCGTTGCAGCTGTCCTTCCTCACCGCCGGGATCGCGGCGGTGGCCAACCTGTTCCTCGGCCTGCTCATCGCGTGGGTCCTGGTGCGCTACCGCTTCCCGGGACGCAAGCTGGCCGACGCCCTGGTCGATCTGCCCTTCGCCCTGCCCACCGCCGTCGCCGGCATCGCCCTGACCACGATCTATGCCCCGACCGGCTGGCTCGGCGAGCCGCTCGCCGCGCTCGGCATCAAGGTGGCATTCGCCCCGCTGGGCATCGTCGTGGCCCTGGTCTTCGTCACCCTGCCGTTCGTCGTGCGCACGGTGCAGCCGGTGCTGGAATCGCTGCCGCACGAGGTCGAGGAGGCCTCGGCCAGCCTCGGCGCCGGGCGCTGGCAGACCTTCCGCCGCATCATCCTGCCCGAGCTGATCCCCGCCCTCGCCACCGGCTTCGCCCTGGCCTTCGCCCGCGGCGTCGGCGAATTCGGCTCGGTGGTGTTCATCAGCGGCAACCTGCCGATGAAGACCGAGATCCTGCCGCTGGTCATCATCGGCAAGCTCGACCAGTACGCGGTGTCGGCGGCCACCGCCATCGCCGTGCTCATGCTCGGCTTCAGCTTCGTCATGCTGCTGGGCATCAACCTGCTGCAGCGCTGGGCCCAGCGGAGGGCGGTGGCATGAGCCTGCGCACCACGTCCGAGCCGTTGTGGGTCCGCGTCCTGCTGATCAGCGCCGCGCTGGCGCTGATGGGCCTGGTCCTGCTGGTGCCGCTGGTCGCGGTGTTCTGGGAGGGCCTCGGCGCCGGCTGGCGGGTCTACTGGGCCGCCGTCACCGATCCCGACGCGTTGCACGCGATCAAGCTGACCCTGATCGCGGCCGCCATCAGCGTGCTGGTCAACGGTGTCGCCGGCGTGGCGGCGGCCTGGGCCATCGCCCGCTTCCGCTTCCCGGGACGCAGCCTGCTGATCACCGCGATCGAACTGCCATTCTCGGTCTCGCCGGTGGTGGTCGGCCTGATCTTCATCCTGCTGTTCGGTTCCAGCGGCTGGTTCGGCACCTGGCTGCAGGCGCATGATTATAAAGTCATCTTCGCCATGCCGGGCATCGTCCTCGCCACCCTGTTCATCACCTTCCCCTTCGTCGTCCGCGAACTGCTGCCGGTGATGGAGGCGGTGGGCAGCGAGGAGGAGGAGGCCGCCCGCGTACTCGGCGCGCGCGGCTGGCACATCCTCTGGCGCATCACCCTGCCGAACGTGAAGTGGGGCCTGCTCTACGGCCTGATCCTGTGCAGCGCGCGCGCCATCGGCGAGTTCGGCGCGGTCAGCGTCGTCTCCGGCCACATCCGCGGCGAGACCAACACCATGCCGCTGCACGTCGAGATCCTCTACAACGACTACCAGTACAACGCCGCCTTCGCCTGCGCCTCGGTCCTCTGCCTCACCGCCCTGGTGACGCTGGCACTGAAGGCGCTGGTCGAATGGCGCGCCGAACGGGCGCTCAAACGGGCCAAGGAAGCAGGGGGCATCGAGGGATGAGCATCACTATCGAGAATGTCACCAAGCGCTTCGGCAGCTTCACCGCGCTGAACAACCTCTCGCTGGAGATCGCCAGCGGCGAGCTGGTCGCCCTGCTCGGCCCATCCGGCTCGGGCAAGACCACGCTGCTGCGCATCATCGCCGGACTGGAGTCGCCCGACGACGGACGCGTGCTGTTCACCGGTCGCGATCAGACCGGCGTCGGCGCCAAGGACCGCGGCGTCGGCTTCGTCTTCCAGCACTATGCCCTGTTTCGCCACATGACCGTGGCCGAGAACGTCGCTTTCGGCCTGACCGTGCGGCCCAAAGCGAGCCGGCCCCCGGTCGAGGAGATCCGCAAGAAGGTCGCGCACCTGCTCAAGATGGTGCAGCTCGACTGGACCGCCGACCGCCTGCCGCACCAGTTGTCGGGTGGCCAGCGCCAACGCATCGCCCTGGCCCGCGCCTTGGCGGTGGAACCCAAGGTGCTGCTGCTCGACGAACCGTTCGGCGCGCTGGACGCCAAGGTGCGGGCCGAGTTGCGCCGCTGGCTGCGCCAGCTGCACGACCAGACCGGCGTGACCACGGTGTTCGTCACCCACGACCAGGAGGAGGCCCTCGAGGTCGCCGACCGCGTGGTGGTGGTGAACCAGGGCCGCATTGAGCAGGCCGGCCCGCCCGACGAGGTCTATGCCAACCCGGCGACGCCCTTCGTCCACCACTTCCTCGGCACGGTCAACGTGTTCCACGGCCGCATCCACGACGGCCTGGCCGCGGTCGGCGACGCGGACGTCACCTTCGTGCGGCCGCACGATGTCGCGGTCTCGCGCGTGCGCGACGAGGTGCACCCGATCGCCGCCACGGTGAAGCAGGTCGGCATCGCCGGCGCCCTGGTGCGCTACGACCTCGAACGCGAGGGCGGCGGCCGGGTCGAGGCGCTGGTGACCCACGCGCGCCAGCGCGAACTCGGTCTGCAGGCCGGCCAGCAGATCTTCCTCGGCTTCAGCGAGTTCAAGACCTATGCCGCGGCTTCGGTCCCCGGCGCTTCCTCCGACGACTATACCATTTAAGGATGCTGCCCATGCCCTCCATCGAGACCCTTGCCCTCCACGCTGGCCAGCAGCCCGACCCGACCACCGGCTCGCGCGCGGTGCCGATCTATCAGACCACCAGCTACGTGTTCAAGGATGCGCAGCACGCCGCCGACCTCTTCGCCCTGCGCGCCTTCGGCAACATCTACACCCGGCTGATGAACCCGACCACCGGCGTGCTCGAGGAGCGCCTCGCCGCCCTGCACGGCGCCAAGGGTGCGGTCGCTACCGCCTCCGGCATGTCGGCGATCTTCTACGCCATCGCCAACATCTGCTCGGCCGGCCAGAACTTCGTCGCCAGCGCCAATCTCTACGGCGGCACCGTCACCCTGTTCCGCCAGACGCTCAAGCGCTTCGGCATCGAGGCGCGCCTGGTCGACACGGCGGACCTGGCGGCGGTGAAGGCGGCGATCGACGGCAAGACCCGCCTGGTCTACTGCGAATCGATCGGCAACCCGCGCGGCAACGTCGATGACTTCGCCGCCCTGGCCAAGGTCGCGCACGACGCCGGCCTGCCGCTGGTGGTCGACAACACCGTCAGCCCGCCGCCGCTGTTCAACCCGCTGGCGCACGGTGCCGACATCGCGGTCTACTCGCTGACCAAGATGATCGGCGGCCATGGCACTTCGATCGGCGGCGCGGTGGTCGAGAAGGGCGACTTCCCGTGGAACAACGGCAAGTTCCCCGAGATCGCCGGCCCTGACGAGAGCTACCACGGAGTCAACTTCTGGGACGCCTTCGGCGGCCATGACAAGGCGGTCGCCCCCGGCATGGCCTTCGTGCTGAAGATCCGCACCGGCCTGCTGCGCGACATCGGCGCCTGCCTCAGTCCGTTCAACGCCCAGCAGATCCTGCTCGGCGTCGAGACGCTGCCGCTGCGCGCCGAGCGCCACGTCACCAACGCCCAGAAGGTCGCCGAGTGGCTGGCGAAGCACCCGCTGGTTTCGTGGGTCAACTACGCCGGCCTGCCCAGCCACAAGGACCACGCCCGCGCCAAGCGCTACCTGCCGCTCGGCCCTGGCGCCATCTTCGGCTTCGGTGTCAAGGGCGGAGCCGCCGCCGGCGCCAAGTTCATCAGCTCGGTCAAGCTCGCCTCGCACCTCGCCAACGTGCTCGACGCCAAGACCCTGGTCATCCATCCCGCCAGCACCACGCACCAGCAGCTCACCGCCGAGCAGCAGACCGCCGCCGGTGTCACCCCCGACTTCATCCGCATCTCGGTCGGTCTCGAGAACGTCGCCGACATCATCGCCGACCTCGACCAAGCCCTCACCGCCTCGCAGAAGTAAGGACAGCACATGCCCATCTACACCGACAATTCCCTCTCCATCGGCAAGACCCCGCTGGTCCGCCTCAACCGCGTCACCGATGGGGCCAAGGCCACCGTCCTGGCCAAGATCGAGGGGCGCAATCCGGCCTACTCGGTGAAGTGCCGCATCGGCGCCGCGATGATCTGGGACGCCGAGAAGCGCGGCGTGCTGAAGGCCGGCATGGAGATCGTCGAGCCGACCTCCGGCAACACCGGCATCGCCCTGGCGTTCGTCGCTGCGGCGCGCGGCTACCCGATCACCCTGACCATGCCCGAGACCATGTCGATCGAGCGCCGCCGCGTGCTGGCCGCATTCGGCGCCAAGCTGGTGCTGACCCCCGGCACCGAGGGCATGGCCGGCGCGGTGCGCAAGGCCGAGGAGATCCTCGCCAGCGACCCGTCGCGCTACTTCCTGCCGCAGCAGTTCAAGAATCCGGCCAATCCGCAGATCCACCACGACACCACTGGCCCGGAGATCTGGGATGACACCGCCGGCAAGATGGACGTCCTGGTCGCCGGCGTCGGCACCGGCGGCACCATCACCGGCATCAGCCGCTTCTGGAAGAAGACCAAGGGTGCTCCGCTCGTCTCGGTGGCGGTCGAACCGGTGACCAACCCGATTCTCACTCAGAAGAAGGCCGGCCAGGCCCTGACCCCGGGTCGTCACAAGATCCAGGGCATCGGCGCCAACTTCATCCCCGAAATCGTCGACCTGTCGCTGATCGATCGCATTGAGCAGGTCGGCGACGACGAGGCGATCAACATGGCCAAGCGCCTGGCCAAGGAGGAGGGCATCATCTGTGGCATCAGCTGCGGGGCCGCCGCTCTCGCCGCCGTCCGCCTGGCCAAGCTGCCGGAGTTCGCCGGCAAGACGATCGTCGCCATCCTGCCGGATGCGGGCGAGCGCTACCTCTCGACCGTGCTGTTCGAAGGTGTCGGGGCGTGAAGTTCGCGACCCAGTGCGTCCATGCCGGCGTCCATCCCGACGCCGAGCACGGTGCGGTGATGCCGCCGCTCTACCTCAGCAGCACCTACAGCTTCGCCGACTTCGGCAAACCACGGCGCTTCGACTACAGCCGCAGCGGCAATCCGACGCGTCAGGCCCTGGAGGACGCGCTTGCCGCTCTCGAAGGCGGGGTGCGCGGCTTCGCCTACGCCACCGGCATGGCGGCCGAGAGCGCCACCCTGGCGCTGCTCTCCGCTGGCGACCACCTGGTCGTCCATGACGATCTCTATGGCGGCACCTACCGCCTGATCACCAGCGTGACGGCGCGCATGGGTGTGCAGGTCGACTTCGCCGACCTGCGCGACCCGGCTGCCCTGGTCAAGGTGCTGAAGCCGAACACCAAGATGGTATGGCTGGAGTCGCCGACCAATCCGCTGATGAACCTGCTCGACCTCGCCGCCTTGGCCACGACGTGCAAGGCCAAGGGCGTGCTCAGCGTCTGCGACAACACCTTCCTCTCGCCGTTCTTCCAGCGCCCGCTCGACCTCGGCATCGACATCGCCCTGCACTCGACCACCAAGTACATCAACGGGCACAGCGACGTGGTCGGCGGCGGCGTGGTGGTCAAGGACGCGCAACTGGCCGAGCGCATCGGCTTCCTGCAGAACGCCCTCGGCGTGCCGCAGGCGCCGCACGACTGCTATCTGGTCATGCGCGGCCTGAAGACCCTGCCGCTGCGCATGAAGGCGCACCACGATAACGCCGTGCGCTTGGCGCGCTGGCTCGAGCGCCATCCGGCGGTGTCGCAGGTCCTGCATCCGTGGCTGGAGAGCCATCCGCAGCACGCCCTGGCCAAGCGCCAGATGACGGGCGGCGGTGGCACCTTCAGCTTCCGTCTCAAGGGCGGCAACGAGGCGGCCCGCCGCCTGCTGACCTCGACCAAGCTGTTCGTCCTCGCCGAAAGCCTCGGCGGTGTCGAGTCGCTCATCGAGCACCCGTGGACCATGACCCACGTGTCGATGCCCGAGGAGGTCCGTCGTCGCGTCGGCATCACCGAGGACCTCATCCGCATCTCGGTCGGCATCGAGGATGCCGAAGACCTGGAAGCCGACCTGGCGCAAGCGCTGCGCTGACTTCGGCGATCTGGATTTGCCCGAGGCTGGCCCGCCGCATAGTGCCGCGGTGATCAGCCACGACGTCATCCTGACCTTCTCGGGCGGCCTCGCTGCCGCCCTGGTCCTCGGCTTCCTCGCCCAGCGCATCGGTTTGACCCCGATCATCGGTTACCTGCTGGCCGGCATCGCGGTCGGGCCGTTCACGCCGGGCTTCGTCGCCAGCCGCGAGGTGGCCGAGCAGTTCGCCGAGATCGGCATCATGCTGCTGATGTTCGGCGTGGGCTTGCGCTTCCACCTCCACGAGCTGCTCGCCGTGTGGCGGGTCGCGGTGCCTGGCGCTGTCGTGCAGAGCGCCGCCAGCACGGTGATGGCCGGGGTCGCCCTCCATCTCATGGGCCTCTCGTGGACCTCGGCCATGGTCGTCGGCATGGCCATCTCGGTCGCCAGCACCGTGGTTCTCGTACGCGTGCTGACCGAGAACCGCGACCTCCATACCCAGACCGGCCACATCGCCGTCGGCTGGGTCGTGGTCGAGGATCTGCTCACCATCGGCCTGCTGGTCATGCTTCCCGTTCTCGCCGGCCTGGACGCGGCGTCACCGGCTGACGGCGCGACCTCGCCGTCTGCAGCCATGGGCATCGCCCTGGCCAAGGTGGTCGCGTGCGTCGTGCTGGTCATGGTCCTGGGCGGAAAGGTCATCCCATGGTTCCTGGAGCGCATCGCCGGGACCCGTTCGACCGAGCTGTTCACCCTCGCCGTGCTGGCCATCGCCCTGGGTGTGGCGGTCGGTTCGGCGCTCGCGTTCGGCGTCTCGATGGCGCTCGGCGCCTTCCTCGCCGGACTGGTCGTCAGCCGGACCGAGTTCGCCGCCCGGGCTGCCGGGGACGCGTTGCCGATGCGCGATGCCTTCGCCGTGCTGTTCTTCGTCTCGGTCGGCATGCTCTTCGATCCCAGCCACCTGTTCGCCGAACCGTTCAAGATCCTGGCTGTGCTCGCCATCGTGGTGGTGGGCAAGCCGCTCGCCGCCATCGCCGTGGTGCTCGTGGCGCGCAGGCCCTGGGCGGTGGCCCTGCCGGTCGGCATGTCGCTCGGCCAGATCGGCGAGTTCACCTTCATCCTGGGCACCGGCGCCAAGGCCCTCGGCCTGATCGACGACTCCGCCTGGCACACGCTGGTGGCGGTGGCGATGATCACCATCGCGATCAATCCGGCCCTGTATCGGTGGTGCCGGCGGCTGGCGACATCTCCGTCTGCAGTTGCTCCCACGCCGTTGGCGGCGGGCGAGCCGGCCGGTGACCACCGCTGCGTCGTCATCGGCTACGGGCCGGTCGGCCAGCACGTGGTCAAGGCCCTGCGCTCGCGCCAGATCCCGGTCGCGGTGGTGGAGATGAATCTGGGCACGGTGCGAAAGCTGCGCAAAGAAGGGAGCAATGCGGTGTATGGCGATGCCAAGCGCGCGGAGACGCTGGCCGAGGCTGGCCTCGACCAGGCGGCGTCGCTGATCATCAGCAGCGACATGCCCGAGCCTGGCGAGGTGGTGCGCCTGGCGCGCGCCCGTCGGCCGGATCTGCGCGTCATGGTCCGCTGCTCGCACCTGCGCGAGGTCGAGGAACTGCGACGCCTGGGTGCTGAAGTGGTCGTCGCGGGCGAAGGGGAGGTGGCGATCACGCTGACCGAGGCCGTGCTTGATGCAGCAGGGGCGGATCCGGAGACGGTGGAGCAGACGCGAGCCGGGATCCGCAAGACGTTGATTGAGACGGCGGTGGGGTGACTGGTGGCTGCTGGCCGCTGGCTGCTGGCCGCTGGCCGCTGGCCGCTGGCCGCTGGCCGCTGGCCGCTGGCCGCTGGCCGCTGGCCGCTGGTCGCTGGTCGCTGGTCGCTGGTCTCCTCGACGCGGGCTGAAGCCCGCGGTCCTACCGCACCAATCTCCAGCACCGATGCGGCACGGTCCCTGCGAAATCGCTGTCGATGGTCTCCTCAGTGACGTCAGTCACCGAGGCGAACGGCGGCAGTTTCGCACTGAGCGTGAACTTGGCCTTGTTGGTCGAGAACCACGCCGAGCCACCGGGCGTCAGCAGGTTCCACAGCCGCCACAGCAGCCAGTCCTGGTCGCGCTCGACTTCCCAGCTCTTGGTCATCGCCTTGGAGTTCGAGAAGGTCGGCGGGTCGCAGATGATCAGATCCCAGCCCGGCCGGCATGTTTCCCCCATCCATTTGATGCAGTCGGCTTTGACTAGGCGGTTGCGCGGGTCGTCCAGCCGGTTCAGCGCCAGGTTCCGCTCTGCCCAGCGCAGATAGGTGTTCGACAGGTCGACGGTGGTGGTGCCGGCGGCGTCGCCCGCGGCGGCGTGGACGGTGAAAGCGCCGGTGTAGGCGAAGAGATTGAGCACGCGCTTGCCACGGGCCGCGGCACGCAGGCGCAGGCGCAGGCGGCGGTGGTCGAGGAACAGGCCGGTGTCGAGGTAGTCGCTGAGGTTGACGCTGAAGGCGAGGAAGCCTTCGCGCACCGTGCGCTCGGCCCCAGCACGGGCCAGTGGCTGATACTGCCCGCCGTGCTGGCGGTCGCTCTGGCGACGACGCTCCTTGATGAACACCATGCCTGGCGCGATGCCCAGGCCGTCGGCGACCTCGGCCGCATCGGGCGGCGCGCCGGCGCCGGCCTTCTCGTAGGCGACGGCGGCGCCATCGTACCAGTCGACCGTGCAGGGCGCCCCGGCGGCGGCGTCGCAGACGCGCCAGGCGGTGGTGCCGGTGGTGGGAAATGCGGTCAGGCGCTCGGCCTGGGCGCGTCTCAGCAGGTCGGGGAGCGTCACGGCGGCAGTGTGTCGCTGATGATGGCGCGACGGCGTCTTTCTTATTGCGAGTAAGTTATCATTATTACAAGGATCGCCATGTTCCGATCGCTCCTGCTCGTCCTCGCCGGCGTCGCCCTGCATGCGGTCGAACCGCTGCGCGTCGTCGCGACCGTCCCCGAGCTCGGCGCCATCGTCCGCGCGATCGGCGGCGAGGATGTCGCGGTGACCGTGCTGGCCCGACCGGGCGACGATCCGCACCACGTCGAGGCGCGGCCGAGCTTCACCGTCGAACTGGCGCGCGCCGATCTGCTGGTCTCGACCGGCTTCGGCCTGGAGGAGCACTGGCTGAAGCCGTTGCGCGAGAACGCGGCCAACCCGCGCATCCGCGACGACCAGGGTGGGCACCTGCAGGCGCAGAAGTCGGTGCGGCGACCGATCGGGGTCAACGCCATCCCCAAGGACGAGCACGATCACGGCGGCGGCGGCGAGGACGAGCATCAGCACGGAGCCGGCAATCCGCACTGCCTGCTCGATCCGGCGGTCGGCTACGTCTTCGCCGGTCAGCTTGCCGAGCGCCTGTCCGCCTTCCGGCCGCAGTCGGGTCCGCAGTTCTCCGCCCGTCTCGCCTCCTTCCAGTCCGCACTGACCATCGCCCTCGCCGGGGCCGAGGTGGCGGCGAAGGCCGACGGCGCGACGCTCATCGATCTCGACGATCGCGGCGCGCTGAACACCTGGCTCGCCCAGCAGGGGCTGGCCGGGAAGCTCGGCGGCTGGTGGGGCGCGCTGGCGGCGCATCGCGATGCGGCCCTGGCCGCCGACCATGACCTCTATCCCTACCTGGCACGGCGCTTCGGTTTGCGCATCGTCCTGCTGATCGAGCCGGAGCCGGGTGTCGCCCCGTCGGCACGCCGCCTCGCCGAGCTCACCGGCCATCTGCGCGAGGACGCGGTGCGGGCCATTCTCACCTCGCCCTACGCGAACCGCAAGGCGATCGACCTGCTGGCGGAGAAGGTCGGCGTGCAGGTGGCGGTGCTGGCGCACCAGGCCGGCGCGTTGCCCGGCACCGACGACTACCTCGCCTGGATCGACGCCGACATCCAGGCCCTGGTCAAGGCCCTGGCGCCCTGAGCGGATAGCGCGATCCTCCGGCCGTGCAGGTCCATGGCGACATCGAGGAGAGCGTGCTGCTGCGCACCGAGGGCCTGGCGATCGGGCGCGGCTCGCGCACCTTCGCCAGCGGCCTCGACTGGACCGTGCGCCCCTCGTCGTGGTGGTGGATCGAAGGCGACAACGGCAGCGGCAAGACCACCTTGCTCTCGACCCTGCTTGGCGAGTTGCCGCCGCTGGCCGGCCGGCTGACCGTGCATCCGTGGGTCAATGACGGCAGCGGGCTCGGCACGGTGCTGCAGCTCGACGAACTGCTGCCGACTCTGCCGCTGTCGGTCGCCGATTATCTCGGCCTGGGCCAGGCCGGCAGCGGCCGGCGCGATATCGGGGCGGTCGAGGCGGCCGCCGAGGCGGTCGGACTCGATGCGTGGGCCAGCTACTGGTCGTTGTCCGGCGGCCAGCGCCAGCGCGCCCGCGTCGCCCGCGCCCTGGCCCGGCATCCCGCCCTGCTGGTGCTCGACGAGCCGTTCAACCACCTCGATGCCGACAGCACGGCGCGCTGCCTGGCGGCGGTCGAGGAGCGGCGCCAGGCCGGCGCGGCAGTGCTGTGCGTCGCGCACCTGCCACCGGCTGCGCGCCAGGCCGGCCGGGTACGCATCAGCGCCGGCGCCTTCGTGGTGGAGCCGCCATGATGGCCTGGCTGGCAGACGGCTGGGAACTGTTCGGCGCCAGCTATGTCGTCGGCTGGGCCATGGCCGTGGCCTTGCCGCTGGCCGGCATCCCGGTGGTGGCGCGCGAGCAGGCGCTGCTCGGCACCGGTCTGGTCCAGATGGGCGCGGTCGGCTTCGCCGCCGCCATCGCCTTCGGCCTGGGCGCGCCGGCGGTGTGGGCCTTCGTCGCCATCGCGGCGGCCACCGTGCTGGCGCAGCGCCCGCCGGCACGCGAGCGGCCCGAAGCGGTCGCGGCCTCGATGATCCTCGCCGGTGGGGCGCTGACCATGCTGCTGCTCGCCGGCAATGCCGGCGGGCTGGAACGTCTGGCCAACCTGACCTCACCCTCGCTGCTCGGCGCCGCGTGGGGCTCGGCCGGAGTCGCCATCGCCGCCGCCGTGGCGGTTGCGGTGGTCACCGTCGTATTCGGGCGCCGCGTGCTGGTCGCCGCCTGGGAGCCGCGTCTCGCCCGCCTGCAGGGGGTGAAGCCCGGCGTGGTCGGGGCGCTGTCGGCGTTGCTGCTCGCGCTGCTGCTCGCCGCCTCCCTGCAGCTCTCCGGCTCGCTGCTCACCACCGCCCTGCTGGTGCTGCCGGCGTTGGCGGCACGACGCTTCGCGCGCCGTCTCGCCTGGGTGCCGTGGGTGGCGGTGCTGATCGCCGAAGTCTGCGTCACCGCCGGCTACGCCATCGCCTGGTCCGCGGATCTGCCGCCGGGCCAGGTCGCCGTCGCGCTGCTTGGTGGCGCGATGGTGCTGTCGTGGCTATGGCCGCCATCATGGCGGTCGTGAGCCTGCGCGCTGACGCCGAGCACCTCGCCGGCGCGATCGGCCCGCGGCATCCCGGCCGTCCCGAGGCGCTGGCGGCAGCGGCAGATTGGCTGGAAGCGCGTCTGAGCGCGAGCGGTCTGAGCCCGCGCCGCGAGCCCTTCGGTGCGATGTGCAACATCCTCGCTGACGTGCACGGTGAGCAGCCCGGCACCGTGCTGCTGGGGGCGCACTACGACAGCGTGCCGGACGTCGCCGATGCACCGGGCGCTGACGACAACGCCAGCGGGGTCGCCGCGCTGCTCGCCCTCGCCGCGCGTCTGGCCACTGAGCCGCCGTCCTGCACCGTGCGCATCGCACTGTTCGCCAATGAGGAGGGCATGCGTTGGGGCCGCGAGCGCGGCGGCTCGTGGCACCATGCCTGCCGGCTGCGCCCCGGCGAGCTGCGCGCGGCGCTGATCCTCGACGCGCTCGGCTGCTACGATGCGCGGGCCGGCAGCCAGGCCTGGCCGGCGTGGTGGATGCCGTACGTCCACGGCTCGCGCGGCGACTTCCTCTGCGTGCAGGCGGCGTGGCGCGATCGCGCCCTGGCACGCCGCTGCCTGCACGCTGCGCAGGGCCACGGACTGCCGGTGCGCGGCTGCTGGTGGCCTGGACAGGCCTGGCAACTGATGGGCGACCAGGAATCGTTCCATCACCACGGTGTGCCGGTGGTGACGCTCAGCGACACCGACCGCTTCCGCAATCCCCGCTTCCACAAGCCCAGCGACCGGCCGGAGACGCTCGACTATGCCAGCCTGGCACGCGCCACCGATGCGGCGTGGGCGGTGCTCAGCGCGATGACAGGCCGGCGAGATTGCTCCACAGCCTGATCGCCACCGGAATCAGCCCGTCGTCGAAGTCGAAGCGCGGGCTGTGGCAGGGCTCGGTCCGGCCGGTGCCGAGCAGGATGTAGGCGCCGGGCTTCGCCTGCAGGTAATAGCTGAAATCCTCGGCCGCCATCAGCGGCATGCCGGCAGTGATGCAGCGGCCGGCGCCGAGGATGCCGTCGAGCGCGTTGCGCGCACGCGCCGCCTCGGCGGGGTGGTTGACCGTCGCCGGGTAGGTCGGTTCGTAGGTCAGCGTCGCGCTCGCCCCGGCGGCGGCGCAGGCGGCATCGAGCACGCGGCGCAGGCCGGCGACCAGGGCTTCGCGTCGCGCGGTGGTGGCGGCCCGCACCGTTCCGGTCAGCTCGGCCGTATCGGGGATGACGTTGTCGGCGGTGCCGGCGTGGAACATGGTCACCGAGACCACGGCAGCCTCCTGGGGCGCGGTCTGGCGCGACACCAGCTGCTGCGCCAGGACGGTGAACTGCGCTCCGGCCAGCACCGGATCGATGCAGTCGTGCGGGCTGGCAGCGTGGCCGCCGCGGCCGCTGATGCGCGCCGTCCACTCGCCGTTCGCCGCCATCACCGGCCCGTCCGGGCAGGCGAAATGGCCGGCCGGGAGCCCCGACCAGTTGTGGTAGCCGAATACCGCGTCGATGCCCTCCAGGCAGCCTTCCTCGACCATGCGTCGGCCCCCGTGGCCGCCCTCCTCGGCAGGTTGGAACAGCAGGGTCACCGGCCCGGGCAGCGACGCCTCGTGCGCCTTGAGCCAGGCCGCTGCGCCGAGCAGGCTGGCGGTGTGGCCGTCGTGGCCGCAGGCGTGCATGTGCCCTGGGATGGTGCTCTGGTGGGCGCAACCAGTGGTCTCGTGGATCGGCAGGGCGTCGAGGTCGGCGCGGAAGGCGACGTGGCGGCCGCTGCGGCCGACGGCGAGACGGGCGACGGCACCGTGCTCGGCGCAGGGGGTCCACGGGATGCCCAGATGGGTCAGTTCGTCCCGTACCACTCCACCGGTGCGCCGCTCCTGCCAGGTCAGCTCGGGGTGGCGGTGCAGGTCGTGGCGGATGGCAGTCGCCCGTGCGGTGATGGCAGCAAGGTCCGGCATGCTTCCTACTATTGGAACGCATCGGTTGCGGGAAGGGCGGCATCCGCAACCTGTGACCATGCCCGCCTACGACCTCGTCATCCGCAACGGCACCGTCGTCACACCCTGGGCGGAGGGACCGGCCGACATCGGCATCCGCGATGGGCGCTTCGCCGCCATCGGCGACCTCGGTGGCGAGGGCGCTGCCGAGCAGTTCGACGCCCGCGGTCTCCACGTCCTGCCCGGGGTCATCGACACCCAGGTCCACTTCCGCGAGCCCGGCCTCGAGCACAAGGAGACCCAGGCCAGCGGCATGCGCGCTGCCGCTCTCGGCGGGGTTGCCGGCGTCTTCGAGATGCCCAACACCAGCCCCAACACCACGACGCCGGAGCTGATCGCCGACAAGCTGGCGCGGGCCGCCGGCAAGGTGTGGATCGACCACGCCTTCTATCTCGGCGGCGACGGCACCAACGCCGGGCACCTCCGCGCCTGGGAGCAGACCCCGGGCGTGGCGGGGGTGAAAGTGTTCATGGGCGCTTCGACCGGCACCCTGCTGGTGGCGGACGACGAGACGCTCGAACGCATCGTCGCCGACGGTCGCCGGCGCATGGCGGTGCATTGCGAGGACGAGCCGCGCCTGCTCGAGCGCAAGGGCCTGATCCCGCCCGGCGCGACCGCGCACTGGCATCCGGTGTGGCGCGACGAGGTCTCGGCCCTGCGCGCGACCGAGCGCCTGCTGCGCCTGGCGCGCAAGCACCGGCGCATGGTCCACGTCCTGCACGTCACCACCGCCGAGGAGATGGAGTTCCTGCGCGGGCAGAAGGACCTCGCCACCGTCGAGGTGCTGGCCAACCACCTGACCCTGGCGGCGCCCGACTGCTATGATCGCCTCGGCAGCCTGGCGCAGATGAACCCGCCGGTGCGCGGTGAACGCCACCGCGCCGCGTTGTGGGCGGCGGTCGCCGATGGCACGGTCGACATCCTCGCCACCGACCACGCTCCGCACACCCGCGAGGAGAAGGCCAAGCCCTATCCCGCTTCCCCCAGCGGCATGCCCGGGGTGCAGACCCTGGTGCCGGTGATGCTCGACCACGTGGCCAAGGGCCGCCTGCCGCTGCAGCGCCTGGTCGACCTGACCAGCGCCGGGCCGCAGCGCGTCTTCGGCCTGATGGGCAAGGGCCGCATCGCCTGCGGCTACGACGCCGACCTGACCATCGTCGACCTCAAGGCCGAGCGCACGATCGACGACGCGCAGCAGGCGAGCAAGGTCGGCTGGACGCCATTCCACGGCATGCGCGTGCAGGGCTGGCCGATGGCCACCGTGGTGCGCGGCCAGGTGGTGATGCGCGACGGCGAGATCACCGGCCGGCCCGAGGGCCGCGCGATGCGCTTCCTGCCGTGACGCCACGGCGCAAGCGCGTGCTGATCGCCGGAGCCGTCCTCGCCGGGACCGTGGGGCTCTACGTCCTGATCGCGAACCTGGTGGTCGTATCGTATGGCCGCTACACCTCGGCCGACCTGGACGGGGTTCCAGCGGTGCATGCCGCCCTCGTCCTCGGCACCTCGCGCACGCTTGGCGACGGCCGCGAGAACGGCTTCTACCGCCGGCGCATGGCGGCGGCCGCGGCGTTGTACGCCCACGGCAAATGCCGGCGCCTGGTCGTCTCCGGCGACAACCGCACCGCCGGCTACAACGAGCCGGAGGACATGAAGGCCGACCTCATCGCCCTCGGCGTTCCGGCCGAGGCGATCGTGTGCGACTACGCCGGACGCCGCACCCTCGACTCGGTGGTGCGCTTCAAGGAGATCTTCGGCCAGGATTCGGGCATCGTCGTGTCGCAGCGCTTCCACAACGAGCGCGCCGTGTTCATCGCCCGGCACCGCGGCATCGCACTGCATGGCTTCAATGCCGAGGACGTCGACGCCTACAACGGCTTGCGCACCCGGGTCCGCGAGGTGATGTCCAAGGCCGTCGCCGTGCTCGACGTCCTGGTATTCCGCTCGCAGCCGCGCTTCCTTGGCGAGCGCATCGCGATCTGAGCCCGACGGCCGCTGGTCCCAAACTGGGGATCGCCCCCTCGCTGACGATGCGGTCAATAAACGCCAAGCGCGAAGGCGCCAAGTTCGCCAAGCCAAACGCCGGCACAGGCACGGTCGCGGATCGCGTTCCAGCTGCGCAGCGAGGTCGAGTACCCGGTCAGGGCTTCGGAGTCTCGGACTTCGGCTTCTCCACCGGCTTGCCGCCGACGTCGATGTCGATCGGGTCCTTGGCGGTCTTGTCGCTGGTGATCTCAAGCGAGATGACGATGCGGAATTCGCCGTTGGGGTAGACCTTCTTGAACGCCTCGGCGGCTTTCGGCAGATCCTTCTCGATGTCCTGCAGCTTCTGCAGCACTTCGGCCAGGGTCGGCTCCTTGGTCTTGGCATTCAGGTCGGCGATGCGCTGCTGCAGCTCGGTGAGCTGGTTGCCCAGGGTGCCGACACGCGAACGGGGTGCCGCCTGGAGCACGCCGGAGAGCTTGAGTACCTGGGGCAGGCCGTCCTTGCCCTGCGGGCGGATCGCCTCGACCTCGACCTTGTCGCCAGGCATCTTCGCCGTCAGCGCAGCGGCGAGGTCGTCCTGGCTCTTCATCGGCTTGCCGTCGAGGCTGGTCAGGCGGTCGCCGGCGGCGAGGCCGATGACTGCGGCCGGGCTGTTCGGTTCGACCCGGAGGATGGCCAGGCCCTTGGCGTCGAAGGCGGTGGCAGCCTGGTCGATGGCGATGCCGAGGTAGGCCTTGGCAGCCGGCTGGGTCGCCGGGGGCGTGACGGGCGGCGCGACGGGAGGGGCTTCGCCGGAGGCAAGCAGGCCGCAGGCGGTGAGGAGGAGCAGGGCGCGCATGGAGGCTTTCAGAAGATGACGGGTGCCGCCGTGCCGATGAGCACGCGGGCATCCCAGGCCACCTGGCGGCCGGCGACGACGCTGCCGCTATCGGCGGCGTCATGGCTCTGGCGCAGGTGCAGCCGGAAGGCGGGCAGGACGCTGAGCGCCTGGCTGGCGGGCAGGGCCATGGCTTCGGCCGGGCTCGCGACCGCAGGCTTGGACTGGTCGTTGGTGCGGCGCTCGAGGTCCTCGATCTGCTTCTTCAGATTCGCGACCGCCTGCTGGGTGCGATCAAGGCGACGGGACTGCCAGTCGCGGAAACGGCGCTCGGCCGCCTCGTCGATCGGGGTGTAGGGGATGTCCTTGGGCCACTCGCCGAGCGATTCGCTGAGCACCATCTTTTGGCCGTTGCGCATGACCTCGACCGTGGCTTGGCCGCCGACGCCGGTCAGTGCGACTTCGTTGCGCAGGTCGTTCATCGACGAGATATCCCCGCCATTGACCCCGATGATGAGGTCGCCGGTCTGCAGGCCCATGCGCTCGGCTGCAGTGCCGGGATAGACCTGCTGCGTCTCGACGCCGACCGTCGGCTCGGTGCCGTTGGCGGCCTGCGTGGAGCTGCTGGGCGGGGTCATGTTGATGCCGAGCATGGCTCGGGCATCGAACTGCTCATAATCGCTCTCGCCAGCGATCAGGGAAGCGACGCAGAGAAGAGGGAGGATGAGGCGCATGGTGGGATGATGCCTGGGCAGGTCGGCCGGTACAAGCGACGTTCGCTACGACGCCGTCGGGCTGTCAGCCTTACCATGATGGTACGCTGACCGGCGCTCGGCGCTGCCTAGTACGGGTACCACCTGTCTGGGCCGGCTGCGGGCACGCCGCAGCCGGCCTGATCGGCTACTCGACCGCAGTCAATGTGCCGTTGAACTGCACCGTGCGGTCGGCCGACTTGGCGGTCACCGTGGTGATGCGGGCCGAGATGCGCGGATCGCGACCCTCGGCGGCCAGCTTGTCGCAAGCCTCTGCTACCGACTTGTCCTCGACCAGCAGCATCAGGACGATGCCGTTGATCTCGAGCACGGCCAGGCGCAGGGCCTTGTCCGCATTTGCTGCGCCTTCGGTCATCTTGGCGCGGTTCTCGTCGGTAATCTTCTCCAGCAGCGACAGCTGGGTGTTCCAGGCGCTCACGCCTTCGGCGGTGGTGCGCTTGCCCAAGGTGTCGCTCGCGGACTTCCAGTCGGCCTCGGCACGGTCCTGGTCGCCGACCAGCTTGCGCCAGTCAGCGAGCAGGTCGCCGTTGGTGGGCTGTTCAGCCGGTTTGCCAGCCGGTTTATCAGCGCCCACCGGCTTGTCCGGCGTCTCGGGCATGACGATCTGCACCGCACCGGCGTCGGCGAGGCAGCAGACGAAACCGGTGACGCAGCCGGCTCCGGCAGCCACCGTGGAGCACGCGCCGTCCACGATCGCGCCAGCTGCGCCGACAGCGACGCCGGCTGCAACGAGCGGCGCCTCGCGGATCGCCGGGGCCGCCGGTGATCCACTGAAGGCGATGCCGGCCACCAGCAGGGCCACGCCGACGCCGCCCAGCGGCATGGCGATGGGATGCAGGGGGCCGGTGCGCAGGGCGCGGTCGACCGCGCCGTCCTCGACCGACTGGCCGTCGACCACCGCCAGGGCGCTGTCGACGCTCTGCCAGGTGCGGCCGCCGTCGAGCGACAGCACCGGCCCGGTCGGGTCGAGCTGGCCGTCGGCCAGCAGGGCGCGCACGGCCGCGACCGTCACCGGTCGCGGGCCGCTCAGCGCCCGGATGTGCAGCTGGCGCATGCTCAGGCCTGGGCCTTCGGCGCAGCCTGGCGCTCGATGTGGAACACGCTCTCGACCAGGGCGAGCAGGTGGTACCACATGGCGAAGGCCATGAAGGCGAAGAACGGGGTCAGGGCGAGCAGGACGAGGATGCCGAGGTTGCCGTTGGCGATGTTCTGGATGTCAGCGGCAGGGGCGTCCTTCTGCACGATGTGCTTGGTGCCCCAGAAGAGGTGCCAGGTGAACAGCACGGTGACGTAGCCGAACACCACCGGGGCCATGCGCAGGGCGGACTTGCCGAGGAAGCCGAACACGCCGACCGCTTCCTTCCACGCGCTGACCGTGTGGTCGACGCGGGTGGTGGTCAGGCCGGGGGCGAAGCACAGCGCGGCGGCGTGCCACGACAGGACCATGATGACGATGCCGTCGATGACGCCGCGGTGGTGCTCGGTATCGACCGTCAGGGCGATGCCGGCGGCGAAGGCGCCGATGCCGGCGACCAGGGTGATCAGGGCGAAGATGTCGAGCACCGCGCGGGCGCGCACGCTGCAGCGGGTGGCGGCGAGGATGCGCTCGCCGGCGCCGGTGGCGCGGTTGGCGGCGTACTGGGCCAGCAGCAGGATGACCGGCAGGATGATGCCCTGCAGGAACACGCGGAAGCTCTCGGCCTTGCCGGCGTTGACGCAGGCGACGACGATGCCGATCAGCGCGGCGATGAGGATGAAGACGTTGCCGAGGGTCATCGCGCGGCCGTGGCCGGCGAGGAAGAACGACGAGGTCAGCTTGGCGCGGCACAGTTCGAGGAAGCCGGCGACGACGCGGGTCGGGGTGCGCTCCCAGCCATCGCTGTAGGGGGCGTCGCCGGGATCGGCGCCGGTGGCCCACGATTCGCCGAGGACGGAGTCGGGGATCGATTCGGCCGGCACGCTGGTGGCCGAGACGGCGCTGGGCGCGGTGGTGGCGCCGGCGGCGGCGGCCAGGGCCTGATCGACCGATACCCAGGTGGCTCCGCCATCGAGCGAGGCGACGCGCGAGGCGCCGGTGACGCGGCCGGTGTCGACCAGCTCGCGCAGCTTGATGGCATCGACGGTGCGGGGGCCGTTCGAGAACTGGACGGTGATGGTCGTAGCGGACATGGTTTCTCCGAGGGGAGTGCGAATATGGCGGCCGCAATGTGGCCGGGGGTCGGATTTGTGTGTATGACGCACCCCAGGTCAAGAACTGTTGGCATCTTGTCCGCGCTACAGGCGACTTGGGCCGATGGCGGCGCCCGTTACCGTCCGCCATGCGTTTGAGCTGCGCCCCCCGTCCCCCCGCCCGCATCCAGGCCATGGTCCACGTGGTCGATGACGCCGGATCCTTGGCCGATCTGCCACCGCCGCTGCGTGCCGCCCTGGATGAGCGCCTGCGCTTCGCCCCGGTGGCGGTGCTGCCCAGCCTCGGCCTGCTGCCGCAGCCGGTCATCGCGGCGATGCGAGCGCCGCGCTGGGACGATGCGGTCGAGGCCCGGCGGCGCGGCGGGGCGTTGGCCCGGGCCCTGACGGCCGAGCGGGTCGGTTCGGCGGCGATCGCCGCAGTCGGACTCAGCGAGCCGTTCCTGGTCGGCCTCGACCAGGGAACCTACGCCTGGGACCGCTACCAGTCCAGGCCGGCATCGCGCCTTGCCGAACTGATGCTGCTGGCGCCGCAGTCCGCGGCCCAGGCCGCGCTGCTCGCCGCCGCCCAGAACCAGGCGACCTGGATCGCGCGCTGCCGGGATCTGGTCAACCTGCCGGCCGAGGAACTCGGCCCGGAGGAGTTCGTCGCCATGGCCCGGCCGCTGGCCCGCGCCGCCGGAGTGAAGCTGCGTCTGCTCGACGAGCGTGCCTGCACCCGGCTGGGCATGGGCTGCCTGCTGGCGGTCGGCCGGGCCAGTCCGCGGCGGCCGCGCATGCTGGTGCTCGAATTGACCGGCCGCGGCAAGGTCCCGCCGCTCGCCCTGTGCGGCAAGGGCGTCTGCTTCGACACCGGCGGCCTGAACCTCAAGAACGCCGAGGGCATGTCGCTGATGCGCAAGGACATGGCCGGAGCCGCCTCGGTGCTGTGCGCGCTGCTGGCGGCCGCCGCTCGCGGCCGGCCGCAGCGCACCGTGCGCGCCTACCTGCCGTTGGTCGAGAACTGCATCGGCAGCCGCGCCTTCCGCCCCGGCGACGTGCTGCGCGCGCTCGACGGCACCACGGTCGAGATCGGCAACACCGACGCCGAGGGCCGGCTGATCCTCGCTGACGCCATCGCCCTGGCGAAGCGCGAAGGAGCAGGCGAGATAGTCAGCGTCGCCACCTTGACCGGGGCCGCGTTGGCCGCCCTCGGCCGCATCCATGTGCCGCTGATGGCGACCGACGAAGCGCTGGCCGCCCGCATCCTGGCGGCGGCGCAGGTCAGCGGCGAGAAGCTGTGGCGCCTGCCGTTGGACCACGAGCACAAGGCGATCATCCGCGGCCAGGTGGCGCAGCTCAACAACGCCCCCGGTGGCGGCGAGGCCGGCTGCATCACCGCTGGCGCCTTCGTCGCGCATTTCGCAGGCGATACGCCCTTCGCCCATCTCGACATCTCGCCCGCCAGCTGGATGCCGAAAGCGTGGGAACTCGGTCCGCCGGGCGCCACCGGCACCATCGTCACCACCCTGATGGGGTTGGCGTGCGGGTGAAGATCTGCGGGTTCGCCCGCGAACAGGACGTGCGCGACGCGTTGGATGCCGGGGTCGACGCCCTCGGCTTCAATCTGGCGCGCGGTCCGCGCCGCATCGACGTGGCACGCGCGGCGCAGCTGGCCGCCCTGGTCCCGCCGCTGGTCCAGGCGGTGGCGCTGTTCGTCGACGCTGACGAGGACGCGATCCTCGCCGCGATCGCCGCTACACGCTGCAGCGCGGTCCAGCTGCATGGCGACGAGCCGCCCGAGCTGGCCGAGCGCCTGCGCCGCCGGGTGATCGTGATCAAGGCCTTCCGCATCGCCGCGGCAGCCGATCTCGAGCGCGTGCGCGGCTACCCGGCAGACGCCTACCTGCTTGACGCGGCGGTGGCCGGCGCGCATGGCGGCACCGGCACGACCTGGGACCACCGCCTGCTCGCCGGACGCGATCTCGGCGCCCCGCTCATCCTCGCCGGCGGGCTGACTCCAGCCAATGTCGCGGCGGCGGTCGCAGCCGCGCGGCCATGGGCGGTCGACACCGCCTCAGGAGTGGAGAGCGCGCCAGGCGTGAAGGACGCTGCGCAGATGCGCGCGTTCGTCGCGGCGGCCAGCGCGTGAAGTCCAGCCGCCTGTGGCTGATCCTCGGACTCGTCGCCATCGTCGCGATGATCGTGCTGGGGTATCGGGTCCGGGTCATGGCGGCCGGCGGCCGGGCGATCCTGATGCTCGCCATCGTCGGCTTCCTGGTGTGGTTGGCGCTGCGACGGCGGGGTCCGCCTTCGTAACTACTCAGGCCACGGGGCCCCGTCGCGCAGCGATGGGGCGGCTGCCGAGTGGCGGTGGGCGGATACAATGGGCGAAGCCCATCCGCCCACGGTTTTGGAGCACGAGCGACAAAACCGAGCTGCGACAAAAGCCGTGGGGGCAGGCCCGTCAGGGCCGCGGGGGCGAAGCCCCTGGGCAGTTGTCCACCTTCACCGGATCTTGACAAGGAAGGCAAGCATGTCCGATGAGGATTCCATGAATCAGCCCGCTGGTGCCGCCGACCCCAAGGCCGTCTTCCTGCGTCGTGAATCCGACGTTCGCGGCTACTGCCGATCGTTCCCCGCCGTGTTCAGCCGTGCCAAGGGCGCGACGTTGTGGACCGAGGATGGCAAGGCCTGCATCGATTTCCTGGCCGGGGCGGGGACGATCAACTACGGCCACAACGAGCCGGTGATCAAGGCGGCGGTGGTCGAGTACCTGGCCGGCGACGGCATTCTGCATTCGCTCGACCTGCACACCCAGGCCAAGCGCGCCTTCCTCGAGGAGTTCGAGCGCACCGTGCTGCTCCCGCGCGGCATGGACCACAAGGTGCAGTTCCCCGGACCGACCGGCACCAACGCGGTCGAGGCGGCGTTCAAGCTGGCGCGCAAGGCGACGAAGCGCCAGACCATCCTCGCCTTCACCAATGCCTACCACGGCATGACGCTGGGCGCGCTGGCCGCCACCGGCAACACCTTCGCCCGCGCTGGCGCCGGCCTGCCGCTGCTCGGCACCGCCTTCGCGCCCTACGACGGCTGGAACGGGATGTCCTCGGCCGCCTGCCTGGCTCAGCTCGAGCGTCTGCTCACCGACGCCAGTTCCGGCCTGGATCTGCCTGCCGCGGTGGTGCTGGAGGGCGTGCAGGGCGAGGGAGGCATCAACGTCGCCTCAGCCGAGTGGCTGCGCGGGGTCGAGGCGTTGTGCCGCCGGCTGGGCATCCTGGTCATCGTCGACGACATCCAGGCCGGCTGCGGCCGCACCGGGTCGTTCTTCAGCTTCGAGCCGTCCGGGATCAAACCCGACATCATCCTGCTGTCGAAGGCGATCGGCGGCATCGGCATGCCGATGTCGCTGGTGCTGATGCGGCCGGAACTCGACCTGTGGAAGCCGGGTGAGCACAACGGCACCTTCCGCGGCTTCAATCTCAGCTTCGTCGCCGCCACGGCGGCGCTGCAGCACTACTGGCGCGATGACGCCTTCATGCGCCAGGTCGCGGCCAAGGCCGGGGTGGTGCGGACCCGCCTCGGCGCGCTGCGCGAGGGCCACCCCGCCGCCGGCTTCACCGTGCGCGGCCGCGGCCTGATGCAGGGCCTGCATTGCCCGGACCCGGCCCTGGCGGCGCGCATCTCGAAGCAGGCCTGGCAGGACGGGCTGATCGCCGAGCGCAGCGGACCCGAGGACGAGGTGGTGAAGGTCATGCCGCCGCTGACCATCAGCGACGACGAACTGGGCCGCGGCCTCGACATCCTGGGAGGTGCGGTGGGCAAGGCGCTCGCCGGCTGAGCGTTGCCAAGTCGTCCGGCCGGCCCAGCATGGCCATATGCGCGATCAGGCCGACCTCATCCACCGTGCCGGTGACCTGAAGCAGACCCTGTTGATGGCGCTCAAGCACGCCAACTCGGCGGTGCTCGATGGCGCTCACGACGCGTCGGACCTCGAATCCCTCGCCCGAGCCCTCGAACAGGCGCGAGCCGCCCGCGAGCAGCTCGAATTCCTGCACAAGCGACTCAGCTTCCACATCGAGCTGGGTCGCGTCTCGGTCGGTGCGGTCAGCGACGAGAGCAGCCGCGGCCTGATCGGCCTGGTGCGTCTCGGCGTCGATGGCGGCTATGACGTCACCGAAGTGCGGCGGATGATCGACCAGGCCCTTGGCCGCGCCTAAGGCGGGATCCATCGGCCTTTGCGCCGGGGGATGCTCCGCTACAACCCCGGCCCATGCCCGTCACCGTCCGCATCCCCTCGGTCCTGCGCAACCTCACCGCCGGTCTGGAGACGGTCTCCGTCTCCTCGGCGAATGTCGAGCAGATGCTCGCCGCCCTCGACGCCGCCCATCCCGGGATCAAGGCGCGGCTGTGCGACGACGCCGGCAAGCTGCGCAAGTTCGTCAACGTCTTCGTCGGCGAGGAGGATATCAGGTTTCTCGACGGCCCGGCCACCGCACTGAAGGACGGCGACACGGTCGACATCGTTCCAGCGATCGCCGGCGGGTAAGCCTGGGCTACAACAGACTCAGGTCGGCCGCGGCGAAGCTTCGCTCACAGTAGATGCAGCGCACAGTCAACGGATCCTTGCACACCACGGCGAAGCGCGTCGTCCACTTCTCGTGCGTGGTGACGCAGTTGGGGTTGGCGCACTTGGCCACGCCTTCGAAGCGCTCCGGCACCGGCACGGTGATCTTCTCCGCCACCTCGTAGTTGCGGATGATCGAGACGGTGGCGCCGGGGGCGAGCAGCGCGAGGCAGCTGAGCGTGCGCTGGTCGAGTTCGCGGCCGGCGATCTTGACCACGCCCTTGCGGCCGCCGCGGGATGAGCGCAGGTTCATGCCGACGAAGACCTGGTCGTTCGAGCCGGTGAGGAGCTGCGCGACTTTCAGCGTGGCGATGGCCGGGATGTGGTCGACGACGGTGCCGTTGCTGATCGCCTCGACGTGGCGGATGCGGGTCGAGGAGCCGGTGCTGGGTTCGAGGGTCATCGGACTGCTCCCAGGACGAGGCCGAGGATCGCCTGGCGGACCGGGATGCCGTTGGCGGCCTGGGTGAAATAGTGGGCGTGGGCGGTGGCGTCGACGTCGGCGGCGATCTCGTTCACCCGCGGCAGCGGATGGAGGATACGCATGTGCGGCTTGGCCGCCGTCAGCATCTCGGCGTTCACCCGGTAGCTGGCCTTGATGTGGTCGAATTCCAGCGGATCGGGGAAGCGCTCCTCCTGCAGCCGCGTCATGTACAGCACGTCGCAGGCCGCGATCGCATCATTGAGCGACGGCACGGCTTCGACCGTGATGCCGTGGTGGTTGGCCTCGGCGATGTACTGCACCGGCAGTTCCAGCCCGCGCGGCGCGACGGTGAGGATGCGACCGCCGAAATGGCACAGGGCCGAGATCAGGCTGTGCACCGTACGGCCGTAGCGCAGGTCGCCGGCGAAGGCGACGGTCAGCCCCTCGCCCGAGACGAGCTGCGGGAAGAGGCGCGAGATGGTGTAGAGGTCGAGGAAGGTCTGGGTCGGGTGCTGGTTGCTGCCATCCCCGCCATTGATCACCGGTACGCGCGAGACCTCGGCGGCCAGGCGGGCGGCACCGTCGCGCGGATGGCGCATGACCATGACGTCGGCGTAGCGCTCGATCATGCGGATGGTGTCGGCCAGGCTCTCGCCCTTCTTGGCCGAGGAGCTGCCCGGGTCGCTGAAGCCCATGACCCGGCCGCCGAGCTTGAGCATCGCCGCCTCGAACGACAGGCGGGTGCGCGTGCTCGGCTCGAAGAACAGGGTGGCCATCAGCCGGCCGGCGAGCGGTTCGCCGGCGCCGCCGGACTCCATGACCGCAGCGGTCCGCAAGATGTGGAGGATCTCATCGCGGCTGAAGTCGGCGATGGAGATGATGTGTCGTCCGCGCAGGTCCACGAGGAGTGAAGCTAGGAGCGTGGTGCGCGAGGCAAGCCAGGAGCGTGGGCTTCAGCCCGCGCATCGAAAAAAGAACGGCGGCCGTAGTTGTACGGCCGCCGTTCTTCGACGCGGGCTGAAGCCCGCGGTCCTGGGAATCCCTTTACTCGACGCCCTTCATCGACAGCCCGATCTTGCGCGTCTCGATGTCGACGTGCAGGACCTTGACCTTCACCGCCTGGTTGGGCTGGAGGTCCTCGGGGCGCGAGGTGCCGAGCTCGGAGACGTGCAGCAGGCCTTCGAGGCCGTCGAGGATCTCGACGAACACGCCGAAGTTGGTCACCTTGGTGACCTTGCCGTCGAGCACGGTGCCCTTCTTGAGCTTGTCCGGGATCTCCTTGATCCAGGGATCCTGGCTGAGCTGCTTCATGCCCAGGCTGATGCGCTGGCGCTCGCGGTCGATTTCCAGGATGACGCACTTGACGTGGTCGCCCTTGTTGACCTCGGGGGCCGGGTGGGCCAGCTTCTTGGTCCAGCTGATGTCGTTGACATGCAGCAGGCCTTCGATGCCGGGCTGGATCTCGACGAAGGCGCCGTAGTTGGTCAGGTTCTTGACCGTGCCTTCGATCAGGGTGCCGACCGGGAACTTGTCGCGGATGGTGTCCCAGGGGTTGTTCTCGGCCTGCTTCATGCCGAGCGAGATCTCCTGCTTCTCGTGGTCGATCTCGAGGACCATGACCTTGACCTTCTCACCCTGCTTGACGATCTCGTTGGGATGCGTCGGGGTGCGGGTCCAGCTCAGCTCGCTGATGTGGACTAGGCCTTCGATGCCGTCTTCCAGCTTCACGAACGCGCCGTAGGTCATCAGGTTGACGACTTCGCCGTCGTGGACCGAGCCGATGGCGTAGCGCGCCTCGATCTCTTCCCACGGGTTGCGCATCTTCTGCTTCAGGCCCAGGCTGATGCGGTTCCTTTCGGCGTCGTAGTCCAGGACCACGACTTCGATGTGCTGGCCGATCTTGACCACTTCCGACGGGTGGTTGACGCGGCCCCACGACATGTCGGTGATGTGCAGCAGGCCGTCGAGGCCGCCGAGGTCGATGAAGGCGCCGAAGTCGGTGATGTTCTTGACCACGCCTTCGCGCAGGTCGCCGACGTGCAGTTCCTTGACCAGGTTCTCGCGGTTCTTCTTGCGCTCTTCTTCGAGCACCTTGCGGCGCGAGACGACGATGTTCTTCCGCTCGGCGTCGATCTTGATGATCTCGGCCTCGATCTCCTGGCCGATGTATTCGCCGACGTCCGGCGCGCGGCGCAGGTCGACCTGCGAGGCGGGGAGGAAGACCGGCACGCCGATGTCGACGAGCAGGCCGCCCTTGATCTTGCGCACGACGCGTCCCTTGACGCGGTCGCCTTCCTTGTTGGAGCCGAGGACCTGGTTCCAGCCGATCTGCAGGTCGGCCTGGCGCTTGGACAGGGCCAGTTCACCGGAGGGCTTGACCTCGGTGATCATGACCTGGACCTTGGCGCCGATGGTGGCCTCGCCGGCGGCGAACTCTTCGATCGGCACGACGCCTTCGCTCTTGTAGCCGATGTCGACCGTGGCGTTGTCGTCGTTCACGGCGACGATGAAGCCGGTGACGATCGAGCGCGGGTCGTACTGGTTCTTGTCGTTGTCGAGCGCGGCGAGCAGGGCCTTCTCGGCGTCGGCGCCGAGGGCGGCTTCCATCTCCTGGGCCAGCAGCACGTCATCGACGGCGATGATGGATTCGAAACGTTTGGTCATGGGTTATCTTCCAGACCTTGGCAGCCATCCGCACGTGCGGTGCTGGCAAGGGGTTGCGGCCGATATGGCCTGGTTTCGCCTCCGCACGGAAGGCCGGAACACCCGGTATCCGCCATTGGCGAGGGCGGCACCGTAGGAAGGTCGCCCCGACGTGCAAGCAGCCGGATTCGATGCCGGATTACCAGCGGAGACAGCCTGTTCCCGAGAGTTGATGCACAGGCGCAGAGGTTCGAAGGAGTTGGATCGTCAAGTCTCCTCACCCATCGAAGCCTGCCTTTCCTCCTCGGACCTCTGTGTCTCTGCGTCTCCTGTGAAAAGCCGCGTGAAATTAGCGCTTCTTCTTGCCGCTCTTCTCGCGCCCTTCGCTCCACGTCCCCGGCTCCTCGGGCAGGCCGAAGTCGAAGTAGCGGGCGGCGTTGCGGTAGCAGATGTCGCGCACCATCTCGCCGATCAGCTTGAGGTCGCGCGGCAGCAGGCCGTTCTCGATGTCGTTGCCGAGCATGTTGCACAGGGTGCGGCGGAAGTACTCGTGGCGGCTGTAGGAGAGGAAGCTGCGGCTGTCGGTGAGCATGCCGACGAAGCGCGAGAGCAGGCCGAGGTTGGAGAGCGCATCCATCTGCTTCTCCATGCCGTCCTTCTGGTCGAGGAACCACCACGCCGAGCCGAACTGGATCTTCCCCGGAACGCTGCCGTCCTGGAAGTTCCCGAGCATCGTGCCGATGACCTCGTTGTCCTTCGGGTTGATGGTGTAGAGGATGGTTTTGGCCAGCTGGTCGGTCTGGTCGAGGCGGTCGAGGAAGCGCGACAGCGGCTTGGCGAAGTTGGCGTCGCCGATCGAGTCGAAGCCGGTGTCGGGGCCCAGCTGCTTGAACATCCGCGTGTTATTGTTGCGGATCGGTCCGATGTGGAACTGCTGCACCCAGCCGCGGGCGTGGTCCATGCGGCCCCATTCGACCATGATCCAGCTCTTGAAGGCCAGCGCGTCCTCGGGCGTGACCTGCTTGCCATCGCGCGCCTTGGCGAAGGCGGCCTTGATCTGCGCCTCGGTATAGTCGGCGGCGTAGGCGGTCTCGATGCCGTGGTCGGACAGGCGGCAGCCGGCGGCGTGGAAGGCGTCGTGGCGGCGGCGCAGGGCCAGCAGGTACGAATCGAGGTCCTTGATCTCGGTGTTGGCGGCGGCGGCGAGGCGGTCGAGCCAGCCGTTGAAGGCGACGGGATCCTCGATCACCATGCCCTTGTCGGGGCGCCAGGTCGGGCGCATCTGCACATGCCAGCCGCTCTTGGCCAGCTTGCGGTGGTGGGCGAGGTCGTCGCACGGGTCGTCGGTGGTGCAGACCACGGCGACCTGCCACTGCTCCATGATGCCGCGCGCGGTGTAGCCGGGCTCGTCGAGGCGCTCGTTGCACTCATCCCAAATCGAGGCTGCGGTGTTGGCGTCGAGCAGCTTGTCGCCGATGCGGAAGGGCCGCTTCAGCTCGATGTGGGTCCAGTGGTAGAGCGGGTTGCGCAGGCACTTCGGCACCGTGCCGGCCCAGGCGAGGAACTTCTCCCAGTCGCCGGCGTCACCGGTGATGAAGCGCTCGGGTACGCCGTTGGAGCGCATCGCGCGCCACTTGTAGTGGTCGCCGGCGAGCCAGATCTCGCTCATGTTGCGGAATTTGCGGTCGTCGGCCACGTCCTTGGGCGGCAGATGGCAATGGTAGTCGACGATCGGCAGGTCGCGGGCGTACTCGTGGTACAGCTCCTCCGCCACCTCGCTCTGGAGGAGGAAGTTCTTGCCGATGAAGACGTCCTTGCGCTTCTTGCCCATGGCGGTGCTCCGATGGGCCGCAGGGTCGCCGGAAGCGGCCTGGCTGCAAGGGTGCGGGCTGGTACGTGCGCGGGGAATCCTACCCTGCCCGCCCATGCCGGACTGGCTGTCGTCGATGCTGACCGCCTGCCGCCGGCGTCCCGTCTGGACGGCGTGCGCCGTGCTGCTCGGCCTGGCCAGCCTGGCCATGCTGCCGTGGGACGCGGCAGCCCAGGCCCCGCTGCGTGCCTGGGCCGACCTGCCCGGCGTGCAGACGCTGCTCGACCTGGTGCGGCCTTTCGGGCGCGGCGAGGTGGCGGTGCTGCTGGCGCTGACCGTGGCGGCCTCCGGCCGGCGGCGTCTGGGCGCCCAGCTGCTGACCGCCCTGATCGTGGCGGCGCTGCTCACCTGGGTGTTCAAGCTCGGCGTCGGCCGCATCCGGCCCAACGACGGCGTGTACTCCTTCGTCAGCGGCGACACCAGCACCGCCTTCGCCCTGGTGCCCCTGCTCGCTCGCTCATGGGGCTGGTCGCTTGGCGCGGTGGCGGTCGCGGTCGGGGTGGCGCTGTCGCGGGTGGTGCTCAACTACCACTGGCCGGCCGATGTGCTCGGCGGCGCCGCGGTCGGGTTGCTCGGCGGCGTGGTCGCCACCGGGCTGTGGCCGCAGCGGCCGAAGGTTTGGCTGACCGACCGCCGCCTGTGGCTGGGGTTGGCCGCTGCCGCCTGGGTGGCCGCGGCGGTGTGGGCCAGCGTCTCGCCGAAGGTCGAATGGCTGCGCGTGTTCCTGCTGGTCTATGGTCCGGCCCTGCTCGCCTGGGTGCTGTGGCCGTGGCTGCGGCGCCGGCTGCGCGACGGCTGGC
>JALHRW010000017.1:11021-44461 GCA_022841245.1 Planctomycetota bacterium | reverse complement strand
TGTATCCGCCCACCGCCGCTCGGCGGCAGCCCCATCGCTGCGCGACGGGGCCCCCTGTTACCCGCGCAGTTCGGCGACGATGCGCATGGTGCGGCGGCCGTATTCCAGATAGGATGCGCGCATCCTGCCCTCGGTGCCGGTCACTGCCGGATCATGGAACACGGAGGCGATGTGCGGCTCGATCGAGATGCCGCCGTCGTAGCCGCGCGCGAACAGGTCGGCGAGCACCTTGCGCACATCCCCTTTACCCTCGCCCGGCCACGTGTGGACATGCTTGCCGTCCGCGCCGACCGTGCCGTCCTTGATGTGCACGTAGGCGATGTGCTCGCGGATATTGCGGTAGAACTCCCATGATGACTGCTTGGGCCGCGAACCATCGGCGCGGGCCGGCACGCTGAAATCATCGCTGTGAGTCGGATTGCCGGTGTCGTAGACCAGCTTCATGCCCGGCACATGGTCAAGCATGCGCTTGGTGTAGGTCCAGCCCATGCCGCCGTAATTCATGCAGTTCTCGTGCACCGGCAGCAGACCGGCACCGGTGAACATGGCATGCAGCTCGCGCAAGCGACGAAACCGCTCCTCATCCATCTGGTCGTCGAGCACCTTGCCCGAGGCATCCTTGCGCACCGCGAATGACATGATGCGCACCAGCTTCGTCCCCAGCCGCTGCATCCGCGGGATGGCCCGCTTCGCCTCGGCCAGAGACAAATCGAACGGATGGTCGATCTGCTTGGCCCAGTTGGCGATGGCCGAGCCGAAGCAGTTGATCGTCACTCCGGATCCGGCGAGTTGGCCGCACACGCGATCGAACGCCTCGTCGGTCAGATCGTGGATCATGGTCCCATCGATCTTACGCGACTCGATGCACGACCAGCCCAGTTCCTTGGTCACGGCGACCTGGGTGGCGAGGTCGTGGGCGGCCTCGTCGGCGAATCCGGTAAAGTACATGTTCAGCGCTCGGCGATGTGGGTCGTGAGGTACTTCCACGACTGGGCCAGCGAATCGAACGGATCCCCCGGGCAGACGTCCTGCTCGACGATGTACCACGGGCAGCCGCTGACTTCTGCGGCATGGACGATCGCCGGCCAGTTCAGCGTGCCGTTGCCGATCTCGCACATGATCGGCTTGTTGTCGTCGCCGATCTTGAAGTCCTTGAGATGCAGCAGCGGCAGACGGCCGTGCAGGCGCTGGTTCCATTCCACCGGATCGCCGCCGCCAGACTGCACCCAGTAGGTGTCGGGCTCGCCCTGCAGGTTCTTCACGTCGGTGAGGTCGTACAGCCACTGCAGCACGGTCTTGCCGGCGACCTTGCGGAACTCGAGGGCATGGTTGTGGTACGACAGGCGCATGCCGGCCCGGCGCAGGACATCGCCGGAGCGGTCGAGCGCGGCGGCCAGACGCTTCACATCGTCGAAGGTCGCGATCGGCACGTGCGGATGCGGGTAGGCGGTGTCGGCGCAGCCGAGCTTGCCCAGCCGTTCGACCACCGCCTGCGGGGTATCGCAGATCGACGCGCCGCCCTCGTGGGTGGCGCAGATCTTGATGCCTTCGCCATCAGCGATGCGCTTGATCTCTTCCGGGGGGATCGGGCCGACGCCCGAGACCTGCGCGGCGGTATAACCGATCGTCTTCACCTTCTTGAGCGTGACGGCGAGGTCGGCGGCGGTTTTGCAGTGGTCACGCAGGGTATAGAGCTGCGCGGCGATCTGAGCGGTCTTCACTTGGCGAGTCCTTTGGTGGAGTTGGCGAAGTCGCTGGCGCCGGCGCCGGCTGCGACCTTCTTCTTGTGGCGGCTCTTGGCGATCAGCTTCTGGTACTCGTCGGCCACTGCGGCCGAATCGAGCGGCAGCTCGACGGTGCGGTCCCACAGCGTCGACATGAGCATGGCGTTGCCGAGCTCGACGCCGCCGATGCCCTCGATCGCGGGGCCGAGCAGCGCCTTGCCGTCGAGGATCGCGTCGGCGAAGTTGCCCAGAACCTCGTTGTGCTGGCCACCCCAGCCGTTGGTCGGTATCTTGACCTCCCAGCGCTCGGGCGTGCTGAATGCATTCGGGCTGGTGCGGAGATGCTCGCTGACCGTGACGGCGGTGCGGGTCCACTGCAGGCCGTCGCCTTCGACCACGATGCGGCCGCGGTCGGTGGCGACTTCGAGGCGGTTGGTTCCCGGAGCCTCGCCGGTGGTGGTGATGAACACGCCGGTGGCGCCGTTGGGATATTCGAGATAGGCGGTGCAGGCGTCCTCGACTTCGATGTCGTGCCACTTGCCGAACTGGCAGTGGGCGCGCACCTTCTTGGGCAGGCCGAACAGCCACTGCATCAGGTCGAGCTGGTGCGGGCACTGGTTCATCAGCACACCGCCGCCCTCGCCGGCCCAGGTCGCGCGCCAGCCACCGGAGGCGTAGTAGGCCTCGGTGCGGTACCAGTCGGTGATGATCCAGTTGACGCGGCGGATCTCGCCCAGCTCACCGCTCTTCAGCAGGTCGCGCAGCTTGCGATAGCGCGGGTCGGTGCGCTGATTGAACATTTCGGCAAAGACCAGGTCCTTGCGCGCGCGCTTCTCGTAGGCGGCGATCAGCTTCTGGCAGTCGGCCTTGTGCACCGACAGCGGCTTCTCGATCAGGGTGTGGACGCCGGCGTTGATCGCATCGATGCCGATGATGGTGTGGTCGTAGTGCGGTGTGGCGACCACGACGGCGTCGACCTTGCCGCTCGCAAGCAGTTCCTGATGCGTGGCGAATCCCGGGGTGTCGGGACAGCGCTTCAGCTTCTCGGGATCGAGGTCGGCCACCGCGCCGAGCACCATCCGCGGGATCTTGCCCTGCAGGATCTGCTGGGCGTGGCTGTTGCCCATATTGCCGAGGCCGATGATGCCGAGACGGACAGGACTGCTCATGCGCTCTCCAAGGGGAGGTTGGGGTAGACGTAGGATGACTGGTCGAGAGGTAGGACGGCCGGATGCCCGGTCGCGGTGGCGTGGTAGGTGGCGAGGATCACGGCGTTGGCCTGCACCGCGTCGGCGACCGCGACCATCGGGCGGCGTCCGCTGCGGATCGCCTCGATCACATCGGCGATCTGCAACGCGTGGTGGTAGCCGTAGACGTCCTTGCCGCCGCCGAGCGGCCGGCCGTCGAGATTGCAGGAGTCGAGCGCCTGCAGCTCTTCGCGCAGCGCGCCGCTGCTGTGCTCGACCGCGAGCAGCCGGTGCCCATCACCCAGCGTGAACGAACCGCGCGAACCGCGCACCACGATGCGCTGCTTCCAGCCGGTGACGCCGTCATTGTCGGCGCGCAGCTTCGCAGTCAGGCCGCCGGCGCAGGCGACCTCGGCTTCGAACAGGTCCTCGACCTCGATGCAGGCGAGGCGGCGACGACGCACGCGGCCGGACACCTGGCGGGCCTCGGCGCCGGACAGCCACAGGCCGAGGTCGATGGAATGGATGCCCTGGTTGATGGCGACGCCACCGCCTTCGGCGATGCGCTTGCCGCGCCACGCGCCGCTAGCGTAATAGCCCTGGTCGCGAGTGCAGACGAAGTCGACATCGAGCGAGGTGATGGTGCCGAACGCGCCGTCGGCGACGACCTGACGCAAGCGGCGGGCGAGCGGGGCGTAGCGATGCTGGAAGATGCCGCTGGCGACCTGTCGGGGATGCGCGGCGGCGGCAGCGAGGATGCGCTGCAGATCGGACGGCGTGCTGGCGAGCGGCTTTTCGCACACCACGTGCTTGCCGGCGGTGAGGGCACCGACGATCAGCGCGGCGTGCTCGGGATGCTGGGTGCAGACGCAGACCAGATCGACCGTCGGGTCGGCGAAGACCTCGGCCGCATCCTGCGTCTGGCGTTCAGCCGCTACCCGCGCCAGCTTGGCCGGATCGCGATCGCAGGCCCAGCGCAGGACGGTCTCCTGATCGAGGCGGACAGCGGCGGCGTGGACGGGGCCGATGACTCCACAACCGATGACGGCGACCTGCAGCATGAGCGGAGAGGCTAACGGGGCGGGAGCCTCCGGCTAGCCGCGAACGATCATCTGTGTGCTGGATCCGATCATTCGTGGTTACGCCAGCCCAACTCGCAGATGTGTAAACCGTTATCCTAACTAATATTCGTGCGCCGCTCTGCACTTTCGTGACTCGTCTTGATCGTCCGATCCGCTCATTCCCAGGTCGTGCCGCCCCCACGCCGATAGTCTCCCGGCGACAGCCCGACATGCGATTTGAAGGTTCGGGCAAAGTGGCTGAACGAGATGATGCCAACCTCGCCGGCGATCTGGCCGATCGACAGGGTGCTCTCCAACAGCAGCGACTTGGCGCTGGCGATGCGCAATTCGGTGAGCCGCTGGAGCACGCTGCGGCCGGTGGCGGCGCGGAAGATGCGCGCCAATTGCGGCTCAGACAGGTGCACTGCGGCGGCTATCTCACCACGCCGGACCGAGCGGTGGAGATGACTGCGCATGAAACCCTCGGCAGCGGCGATCACCGCGTCCTGGCTGCGCACGTTCAGCGCCGACATCGGCTCGGCGGGCGGGGCGCGCTTGTGCCCGATGAGCAGGCGCAGCAGCAACGACCGCACCAGCAAGCCATGATCCTCGCCTGGGTTGCGCAGCTCCTCGATCAGCGCGTGCAAGTCGTCGCGCAAGGCGGTGGGCAGGGAGAGCAGGCGCCCGGTGATCGGAGCGACGTCGATGCCGACCGGATCGAACATGGCGACCAGATAGCCCGGGGCGCGCCGCAATCCGAGCAACTCGCGGTTGGCCCGCGGCGGAACGATGACCGAGCGGTCCGGCTCCAGCAGATGGAGGTCGCCGCCGATGCGGACACGCAGTCCGCCATGCAGGCAGATGTACCATTGATGGACCTCGTGACGATGCTCGCCGACCTGCCAGTCGGGGTCCGCCTCACGGTAGTGCAGGTGAATCCTGCGCAGCGAGGGGACGTCATCCGGCGAATCCATTGCTGGAAGGATTCACACGCCTGCACGGAGGCAATGACGGCGATCGTCGCGGGTCGGCGCGGCTGCGATCAGCGAATGTCGGCACGGGCCTCCGCCGCATAGGTGAGGTCGGCCCGCACCATCCGACGGTTCAGGCTGTCACCGACGTAGAGATGGCGCCCGGTGACGCCCACGCCGGTGGGCCAGGCCATGGCGATATCCGGCTCGGCGAACGGGCTCCGCAGGGATGCTGGATCCTCGGGGCGCCGCGGCCGGAGCTGGCCGGTCTTGGGATCCACGACGGCGGAGAAGGGACCGCAGTTGTCCGCGTTACCGTAGCCGCCGAAGCAGGCGAGCGCATTGCCCGCGGTGTCCACCACCCGCACCTGGAACATGCAGTAGTCGGGGAAGAAGACCCGGCCGAACTCATCGACATCGAAAGTCATGTTCTCGCAGTTGCACGCGTAGTGGCCGACATGGCCGACGCCGGGATGGATCCACTCCGCACCGGAGATCTTCGCCGGGAACAGCGCGGTGCTCCGGAAATAGTCCGCCTCGATCACCTTCAGGTCGGGGGCGAGCTTGGCGTCGCCAACGAACGGATCGATGCCGTCGAAATGGATCATGCCGCCCCGCGGTCCGAACTTCACGATGCTGCCATAGAGCGAGGCCACGGTATTGCCGATGTCCGCTGACAGCGGCGCTTCCCTGGCCGCAAGGCGTGCCGCCCATTCCGGCGGGTACTTCCATCCCTTGGGCCGCACCACTTCCGCAATGTAGATATTGCCATGCGCATCGAACTTGGGACCCACCGCCGGATCCGAGACCTTCCATATGATCGGCGCATCCACCGCGGTCACCCGTTTCCCGCTGGGCAGGTACTCGTGCAGCGCCTTCGGGATGCGGCCACCGTTGCTCTGGGTGACGAGATGGGGCTCGAGCACGAAGAGATGGCCATCGCTCCAGCGGACGCCCAGGGTGTGGGGCATCTCCACCATGCCCACGCGGGCGAAGGATTTGGCCGAGGAGCCGGGCGGAGGGACCGGCTCCGGGTACATCGCCACTTCAGCCTCGGTGGGGATGCGCGGCTCCTCCCACTTCAATCGCTTGCCTTGGCGGTCCCATACGGCGAAGCCGTGCCGCCACCAGATGCCGTAGAGCCTGCCGTCCGGTGCTGGGGTCAACTGCGGTCCTGATCCACCGCCGCCTACGGCGATGCCCTCGGGGAAGATGAATTCGCTCTGCCCCGTCTCGTCATCGAAGCGCTCCCAGCAGGCACCAGTGGCGAGGTTGCGCACATAGACCTCCTGGGTGCGGCGATCCACCACCAAGCCGAGATAGCCCAGTTCGCGACGGGTCGTATTGGGAAGCCCCTCCCAGCCAGTCGGCGGAAGGAACTCGAGCTTGCCCCCACGCTCCTCGCCACGCACCAGGTAGCCGCAGCGGGATCCTGCGATCCACAGCACAGGATTCCTGGCATTGCGATCCACCACCAGGTTGACGGTGTCAGCGCCCGCGCCTGTGCGGACGACGACCGTTTCGCGGGCCGGACCGGTGGCAGCGACCGAGGCGAACGAGAATATCTTCGCCTCCTTATTCACGACCTGCACCGTGCCGTCGCCTGCGATGCCCACACCCCAGGGAGCCGGGCAGCGCAGTTCGCCCTGCAGGGCGCCATCCTTCTCATCCAGCACCAGCACCCGGTTGTTGTCCGGGTCGCAGACCAGCAGACGTCCCCTGCCATCCGCGGCGATGCCGCCCGCGGTGGCGCCGAGATGCTTGCCGTCCTTGCCTGCGACCTTGCGTTCACCGAAGAAGACCTTGAGCCCGCTGCAGTCTGGCAGATCCAGGCGGTAGACCACGCAGGGTTCGCCCTTCCCGCGACGGTCGCGAAGACCATTCACGTAGAGGCTCCTGCCGTCCGAGGAGAGCGCCAGGTAGGAGCGGCCACCGAACTCCGGCAGTTCGCCAACCAGTTCCTTGTCCAGGGTGTGCCGGCCGATGATCCCGCTGCCGTCGGTGGCCAAGGCCAGGATCTCCGCAGTCCGGAAGGGACTGCCGCCGCTGATTGCGAGATAGAGGATCTTGCCGTCAGCGCTCACGGCCAGAGTGCGGGTCGGCGAACTGCCGAGCCAGGTGAGGAGATCGAATACGCTGGCGAACTCCGCCGGCGCCGGCCGCCCCTGAAGCATGATGGAAGCCATGCCCCGGCTACCGGCACCATCGGCCGTTGCGGCATAAGGCAGCAGGGTGCGACGATAGCTGCCGTCGGGATTCAGCACCACCAGGCGATTCTTGCGGTACAGGTTTGAGGTGGGATTGGGCGACTCCTGAACGTACAGCGCACCGTCCGGTCCGATCGCCAGGGCGCATTGGCCCGAGAAGAGCGACGGTCTGCTGAAGACCTTGTCGCACTTGGCGCCAAGTCCGAGGCCCACCCGGACCCTGAAGGGGGCACCGACCGCGGGCTTGCCGTAGTCCGCCTTGCCGTCCCACTCCAGGGTCTGGGCGAGACTCCGCGCCTTGAAGGGCGGTGGTGGGGTTTCCCCAAGTACGCCAGCAGCGAGATGACGGACCACCTTGCCGGCGGCATCCTCGATGTAGACCGCGACATCGGTCGGAGCGGTCACCGCGAAGCTGATCCGCACCCGCTCGCCGTCGCGCTGCGCCTGGGGCAGGGCTGTGAAGGACGGCTCGCCAGCGGCCGCCCTCGTGCCGCAGAGGACAGACAATGCCACAATGATTCCGGCTCGCATCATGGGCAGACTCCCTGGTGTCGTGCAGACCATCCTCTCGTCCGGCACCACGGCTGGCAATCCGCAATCCAGCTTACGTTTCTACGGAATCCTGCTGCGCGTGCCGATAGGCGGCCGGGGGCACGCCAACGGCACGGCTGAACACGGTGCTGAAATGGTTCTGATTGCAGAAGCCGGTACGCTGCGCGATCTCGCCCACCGGCAGCGAGGAACCTCGGAGCAGGGCCTTGGCCCGATCGAGGCGGAGCGCGGTGAGATACTGGTGAAAGGGCGTGCCCACCTCCGCGGAGAAGCAGTGGGCGAGGCGCGAAGGGCTGAGTCCGGTCTCACGAGCGACGGATTGGATGGTCAGGGGCCGGGCGTGGAACTCCTCAGCCATGGCCAGGGCGCGTCGCACCGGCGTCGAGCGGGCCTTGGCCTGGACCTCGCGAAGGAGTCGAGCCTCGGTGGCGCCAGCAAGATGGCCGGCGAGCAACTGGGCCAGTTCTCCGAGCTCTGCCAGTTCCCGGCGACTGCGCCGCGGCAGGCGACCGGCGCCCGCGGGCACGGGTCTGGCGGTCTCCACGACCGGACCGAGGAAGATGGTGCCGGCATGGTTCCCGTTCACGAGAACCGGCACGGCCACCTCGGTGACCCCGGCATGGCAGCGTTTGACCAGGGGCCGGCGGAGCCGGCCGACTCGCTGATTGGTCATCTGCTGGCATTGCCGGAAGCAACGGGCCTGCTGAGAACACTTCACCCGCATGCAGAAGGGGTTGCTGTGGAGGCCGAGTTCCGCCGGCAGCTGCCGGATCCCTCCCACGCGGGTGAAACTGGTGAGGTCATGGACGCAACAGGAGAGGCCGGCAAGGCGGGAGAGGCTCTGCAGCATCCGCGCAAAATCCTGCAGCATGGCCTGGGCGCCGATGGGCACAGGTCACCTGCCGATCCGGGAACGAGCAGGCCTGGACGCCGGCTGGCGACAGCCGCGCGGTCCGGGCCTACACGGCAAAATTCGGCACCCGTGCGCTCATCTGCGTGAAGTCGAGGTACTTGTAGATCGAGGCCTCGAACGGGCTGATGCACTTGGCCATGTGCTCGCGGTACTCCTGCGGGGTCGGCAGGCGGCCGAGGATCGACACCACGGCGGCCAGTTCGGCGCTGCCGAGATAGCACTTCGCGTCGCGGCCCATGCGGTTGTCGAAGTTGCGCGTCGAGGTCGAGAAGATGGTCGCGCCAGGACGCACGCGCGCCTGGTTGCCCATGCACAGCGAGCAGCCGGGGATCTCGCGCCGGGCGCCAATCTGGCCGAACAGGCCGTACTGGCCCTCGGACTGCAGCACCGCCTCGTCCATGCGCGTCGGCGGGCAGATCCAGGTCACGGCGTTGAGGTATTCCGTCTTGGTCTGCCGGTAGACGTTGGCCAAGGCGCGGAAGTGGCCGATGTTGGTCATGCACGAGCCGACGAAGACCTCGTCGATCTTGGTGTTCTGCTCCTCCGACAGCGTGCGGATGCGGTCGGGGTCGTTCGGGCAGGCGAGCAGCGGTTCTCCGATCGCCGACATGTCGATGACGAAGACCTTGGCGTAGCGCTTGTCGGCGGCGTCGTTGACCGTGCCGATGACGCGGCCGAGGCCGTCCTTCACCTCGCGCGTGGCGGTGAGTTGCAGGCCGGGATCGGCACGCAGCAATTCGGGCTTCGCGACCCAGGCCCGCATCGCGTCGATGCGCGCCTGCAAAGTCGCCTTGTGGCCGTAGCCGTCCTTGATCATGGCGCTGAGCAGCTCGATGTTCGACTTGAGGTAGTCGGCGACCGACTTCTCGCTGAGGTTCACCGTGCAGGCGGCAGCGCTGCGCTCGGCGCTGGCGTCGGACAGCTCGAAGGCCTGCTCGGCGGTCAGGTGCTCGAGACCTTCGATCTCGAGGATGCGGCCGGTATAGACGTTCTTCTTGCCCTTCTTCTCCAGCGTCAGGTCGCCCGACTGCAGCGCGATCCACGGGATCGCGTTGACCAGGTCGCGCAGCGTGACGCCTGGCTGCAGCGTGCCGGTGAAGCGCACCAGCACCGATTCCGGCATGTCGAGCGGCATGTAGCCGATCGCCGCGGCGAAGGCGACCAGGCCGGAGCCGCCCGGGAAGCTGATGCCGATGGGGAAGCGGGTGTGGCTGTCGCCGCCGGTGCCGACGGTGTCGGGCAGGCACATGCGGTTGAGCCAGGAATGGATGATGCCGTCGCCCGGGCGCAGCGCGACGCCGTTCCTCTCGACGATGAACTCCGGCAGCCAGCGGTGCATCTTCGCATCCTTGGCGGTCGGGTAGGCGGCGGTGTGGCAGAAGCTCTGCATCACCAGCGGGGCGGCGAAGGACAGGCAGGCGAGCTCCTTCAGCTCGTCGGCGGTCATCGGGCCGGTGGTGTCCTGCGATCCGACCGTGGTGGCCTTGGGCTCGCACGACAGGCCGGCGCGGACGCCGTGCACGCCGCAGGCGCGGCCGACCATCTTCTGCGCCAGGGTGTAGCCCTTGCCGTCGTCGTTGGGCAGCTGCGGCTTGGCGAAGTTGGCCGGGTAGGCGGTCTTGAGGTAGTCGCAGGCCTTCCAGGTCAGCGCACGGCCGATGATCAGGTTGGTGCGGCCGCCAGCGCGGAACTCGTCGAACACGGTCGGCGATTTGATCTTGCCGGTGGCGATGACGGCGCCGTTCTTGAGCACCTCGCCGGTGCGGGTCCTGATGGTGATGCGGTCGCCGGTGGCGAGCTGGTTGACGTCGCAGGTCCAGGCCATGCCGCCAGCGTCGCGGAAGGTGTCGAGGAAGATCGGCGCGATGATGCCGGCGAGCAGGAAGGCGCCGGTGCGCTTGTTCGGCACCGCGGGGATGTCGCGGCCGGTGTACCACATCACCGAGTTGGTCGCCGACTTGCGGCTGGAGCCGGTGCCGTAGACGTCGCCGACGATGATCGGGCGCTCGCCCTTGGCGCGCAGCTCGTTGAGCGCCTTGATGCAGCCCGGGTCCTTGGTCTTGTACATGTCCAGGCCGTGGGCCGGGATGTCGGGGCGGGTCACCGCGCTCTGCGCCGGCGACAGGTCGTCGGTGTTGGTCTCGCCAGCGATCTTGTAGACCACGCCGCTGATCTCGGCCTCCATCTCGGGACGGCAGGTGAACCATTCGGCGGCGGCCCAGCGCTGGATCAGCTTGGCGGCGATGGCATTGCCGGCGGCGGCCTGCTTGGCGACCACGGCGAAGTTGTCGAAGATCAGCACCGTGCGCGCCAGCTGGTCGGCGGCGAGCGCCGCGTGCGGTCCGTCGAGCTCGCGGGTGAGGAACGGGGTGTTGTAGCCGCCAAGCATGGCGCCGAGGCCGCGGATGGCCTCCTCGCGCGAGACCACCGGGCTGGCGATGTCGCCGTGGGCGACCTTGCCCAGCCACTCGGCCTTGACCTTGGCCGAGGGATCGACGCCGGGCGAGACGCGGTCGAACAGCAGTGCCTTCAGCTCGGCGCTGTCGGCCGAGGACTGCTCGAGCAGCGCGCAGACGGCGGCGGTCTGCTTGGGGTCGAGCGGCAAGGGCGGGATGCCCTGCTTCTGGCGTTCGGCGGCGGCGGTGCGGTAGGCGTCAAGCATGGTCGCAGCACGCTAGCGGCACGGCTCGACGCACAAGCCGGGTCGGGGGTGCGGCTCAACGGAACCGCTCGCGGAAGGTTCACCTCATTTCTGCTCATGGAATGTGAACCCGGCACCTCGGGCTGGCGTTTTGCATGGCGGAGGGACTGGCCATGAGCAACCACGACGACACCACCATCGAGCAGCAGCCGCAGGTCGAGGAGCAGCACAACACCAGGGTCGGCGCCGCGATGTGGATCGGCTCCGCCGCCACCCATGCCGCCGCCCTCGCCCTGATGGCGCTGATCTACGTGACCGTGGCCGACGATCAGAAGGACGTCGAGCTGCCACCGATGTCCGCCGTCCTGCGTCCGGAACTGCCCAAGCCGAAGCCGGTCGATCCGGAACCGGTCAGCACCAACCAGACCCTCCTGCTCGAGCAGGTTGCCGACGAGCCTCAGGTCCCGACCCCGGTCGACCAGCTGTTCGTCGCCGATCCTGGCGAAGAGGAAGCCCCTGCCGAGCTGCCGCCGATGGTCAAGGGCGACAGTGCCGCCATCAGCGACATCGATATGGGATCGACCGCATTTTTCGCCGCCATCGGTACCGGCACCGGCAGCCTCGGCAAGTTCGGCGGACCCTTTGCCGGCCGTGGCAAGCGCGGAGTCAAAGGACCGGCCGGCGCGCCGCGCATGTGCGTCGACAAGACCGCTAGCGCCTTGCGCTGGTTCAAGCGCCACCAGAGCCCCAACGGCATGTGGGATGCCGACGGCTACTTCCGCAACTGCAACGAGGAAGGCGCCAAGTGCGAGCCGGGCAAGGACCAGTCGGGCGACACCGATGTCGCGACCACCGCCTACGCCGTGCTATGCTTCCTCGGCGACGGCTACGACCCGACCACCCCCAGCAAGTACCGCAGCGTGGTGAAGAAAGGCGTCGAATGGCTGCTGTCGGTGCAGAAGCCGGACGGCCTGCTCGGCCAGCGCAATTATGAGCACGCCATCGCCACCATGGTCCTGGCCCAGGCCTACGCCATGTCGAACGATCCGGCCCTGCGCGAGCCGACGCAGAAGGCGGTCGACATCATCCTCGCGCGCCAGAACCGCGATCCCGCCGCCTCCGCCCCCTACGACCGGCTCGGCTGGGACTATGTCAGCGCCACCGGGCGCAATGACGCCTCGGTCACCGGCTGGAACGTCATGGCGCTGAAGTCGGCGAAGGTCGCGAACCTCAGCGTCGGCGAGGGGCTCAGCGGCAGCAAGGTCTGGCTGGAGAAGAGCTGGAAGGCGGCCAATACCGACAAGCCGTGGTGCGCCTCGACCGACAGGCTCGACCCCTACAAGGACATCACCCGCTTCGGTTACGTGTGGAAGACGGGCAGCAACGAGGTCGAGATCAGCGGCTGGGACGCCGCCGCCAAGCGCCCGCAGAGCATCGCCAACCACGATCTCGCCCCCGTCGGCCTGATGAGCGCCGTGTTCCTCGGCCATCAGAATGGCGATCCGATGCTGGAGACCCTGGCCAACTACGTCTCGCAGTACCACCAGCCAACCGCCTGGCCGTGCAACACCTACTACCTCTACTACAATACGCTGGGCATGTTCCAGGTCGGCGGCGAGCGCTGGGAGAAGTGGGCCAAGCAGGTGCTGCCGATGCTGGCCGACGCGCAGCGCTCCGAGGAAGGCTGCATGGAGGGCAGCTGGGACTGGCAGGGCACTCAGTTCCACGGCCACGACACCGGCCGGGTCCTCTCGACCGCCTACGCCTGCCTCTCGATGCAGGTCTACTGGCTCTACGAGCGCAACCACTTCAACGGCAAGGCCAAGGCCGCGAAGTAGGCAGAATGCAGCGCAGCCGCCCTCAGCGGCTGCGCTGCAACGCTTGCTGGAGATCGGCGATCAACTCGTCGCAGTCCTCGAGCCCGACCGACAAGCGGATGAGGTTCTCCCGGATCCCGAGGGCGGTGCGCTCCTCGGGTGTCTTCTCGTAGTAGCTCATCAGCGGCGGCTGCTCGATCAGCGATTCGGCGCCGCCGAGGCTGGGCGCGAGGAACGGGATCTCGACCGCGTCGACCACGCGGCTGGCATCTTCCAACCCGCCCTTGACGGTGAAGCTGATCAGCCCGCCGAAGCCGGCCATCTGCCGCGCGGCGATGGCGTGCGAGGCGTTGCTCGGCAGGCCGGGATACCACACGCGCTCGACCTGCGGATGCCGTTCGAGGAACTGCGCCACGCGCAGAGCGCTCTCGTTGTGCCGGCGCATGCGCACGCCGAAGGTCTTGAGCCCGCGGATGAGCATGTAGGCGGTGAACGGGCTGGCCAAGGCGCCGAGCATGCCCTGATGCTCGCGCACCGCGTCGATGAAGTCCTTGCGCCCGACCACCACGCCGGCGAGCAGATCGTTGTGGCCGCCGAGATACTTGGTCGCCGAGTGGATGACGATGTCGATGCCGTGCTCGATCGGCCGCAGGTTGAACGGCGTCGCCAGGGTGGCGTCGATCATCGTCTTGACCCGCCGCGCCTTCGCGACCTTGGCCAGTTCGGCGAGGTCGAGGCAGTTGAGGTACGGGTTGGTCGGGCTCTCGCTGATGATCAGCTTGGTCTTGTCGGTGATCGCGCCGGCGATGGCCGCGACGTCGGGCTCGACGCAGCTGTGCTCGATGCCGAACTTGGCGAGGAACTCGCGGACGAAGACCCGCGTCTTGCGGTAGCTGTCGGCGGTGATGACGATGTGCATGCCCGGCTTGGCCATGGCCAGCAGGGTGGTGACGATCGCCGACATGCCGGTGCTGGTGAGCAGCGCCGCCTCGCCGCCATCGAGCGCCGCCAGGCGGGCCTCGGCCACCTCCTGGGTCGGGTTGCCGTAGCGGCCGTACTCCTCGCCGCGGGCGACCTCGCCGCGGAAGTACTGGTGCAGCTCGGCGGTGTCCTGAAACGGGAACGCGGTCGAGAGGATGATCGGCGTGACCAGGCTGTCGTGCGCCTTGTCTCGGCGCTCGCCGGCGTGGACGGCGAGGGTGTCGATCGAACGGGCCATCAGCGGTTCCTGGCGAACTCGGGGAAGGTGGCGACAGGGGCGAAGCAGCGCCCGTCCCAGCGGAAGGCTCGCGCCTCGACCACACGGTGTCCACGCACGTCGACCACGACCTGATACAGTCCCGGCCAGGTCGGTACACCGTCCGGAGCGAAGGTGCGGGTGTCCTCGGAGGAGAAATACGAACCGCAGTCGATGTGGCTGTGCCAGATGCCCAGCCAGCACTCGCCCGCGGCCTCGGCCTCGCGCACCGCCTTGGCCACCTTGGCCCCGTTCATGGCGAAGTAGTCGCGCGACGTGCGCGGATACTCGGCCGGATCGGAGGCATGCAGGCGGTCGGCGAGGTTCTCCATCGGCAGCGAGCGTGAGCACGCCTCGGCCCCGGCGACAGCGAAGAGCAGGCCGCAGGTCTCGGACGGGTAGCCCGCCGAGGCGTGGGCGGCGATGGCGTCGACCACGGCGGCGGGCAGCGTCAGCATCAGACGACCGGGGTCAGCCAGGACAGGCGCTTGGCGTCGCGGCCGTAGACCGCCTCCTCGTAAGCGGCCTGGATGCGGCTGGTCACCGAACCCTTGCCGTTGCCGACGGCACGCTTGTCGACGGCGCGTACCCAGCTGACCTGGCAGCCGGTGCCGACCAGGAAGATCTCGTCGGCGACGTACAGCTCGGTGCGCGCGATCGGACGCTCCTCGACCGCGATGCCGAGATCCTGCGCCAGCTGGATGATCGAGCGGCGGGTGATGCCCTCGAGGATGTCCGCGGTACGGTCGGGGGTGTGCAGCTTCCCGTCGCGGACGATGAAGATGTTCTCGGCACTGCCTTCGCAGACCTGGCCGCGGTCGTTGAGGAAGATCGCCTCGTCGTAGCCGTTGAGCACGGCTTCGCTCTTGGCCAGGGCGCTGTTGAGGTAGCCGCCGAGCGCCTTGGTACGGGTGGGGATGGCGCTGTCCGCCAGCCGCCGCCACGAGCTGACGCAGACATTCAGTCCCTTGGCGGTGTCGAGGTAGTCGCCGAGGGCGATCATGTAGCACATGTAGCCGTCGGGAACGCCGACCATCACCGGGCCGAGGCCGGTGCCCTTCTTGTAGACCGCGGGCCGCAGGTAGATGTTCTGGGTCGGCCGGTTCCGGCGCACCACCTCGCAGGCGATGGCGTACATCTCGTCGACCGACGGGGCCTGCATCAGCAGGGTGGCCGCGCTGCGCGCCAGGCGCTGGAAGTGCTCGCGCAGGAACAGCAGGTTGATGCGGGTGCCGTCCCAATAACCGCGGATGCCCTCGAAGCAGCCGGTGCCGTACTGCAGGGCATGGGTATTGATCGGCACCGTGCACTCGGGCAGGGGCTTCCAGGCGCCGTCGTGGTAGGCTATGTAGGACTCACTCATGGGAGGGCGGGATACTGGGGGGATGAGCGGGTATGCCAGTGCCGACGACCCGAGGATCGGACGACCGGACGACCAGGCGATCCTGGGCAACGATTGACGGCGCCCCGACGCCCACTATCGTTCCGCCCTCCCACGGAGCCGCCGCCCATGACGTTGGTCAACACGCAGTACGCCGAAGCGATCGCCAAGGTCGGAGGCTACTACAACTTCGTGACCATCATCAATCGGCGGCTGAAGGAGCTGAACAACGGGGCGCCCCCGATGGTCCAGCCCCCGGTCGGCGAGAAGAACTACGACAAGATCGACCTGATCGTCGCGGAGATCGAAGCCGATCTCCTGAAGATCAAAAATTAAGCGACGCGAGCGGAACGAGCCATGCACCAGACCACCTTCACCCACCCCTCCAAGATCCAGCGCAGCTGGTACCAGACCAGCGCCAAGGGCCAGGTCCTGGGTCGTCTCGCCGCCCGCGCCGCCACCGCGCTGATGGGCCGCAACAAGGCCGACTGGACCCCGCACGTCGACAATGGCGACTTCGTCGTCATCACCGAGTGCGACGCCATTGAGGTGACCGGCAACAAGCTGGAAACCCACATCTACCGCTTCCACAGCGGCTACTTCGGCGGCCTGACCCTCATGCCGCTGGGCAAGCTGAAGGAGAAGCACCCCGAGCGCGTGATCGAGCTCGCGGTCAAGCGCATGCTGCCCAAGACGGTGCAGGGCAAGGCGATGATCAAGCGCTTGAAGGTCTACAAGGGTGCGACCCACCCTCACGTTGGCGCTAAGCCGGCGAAGCTGCCCTAGTTTAGCTTCTAGGGGGTCTCGACCCCCTAGGACCCCCGACCAAGGGCGCCCCCTTGGATCCCCGACGGGACTGCTGGCCGCGTCCCGGAGCCCCCGCTCGCGCTGTGCGCTCGCGTCTTGCGTGGACGACGTCAACGGAGGCGTGCTCGGCCGCGAACGGCCTGCGCCGCCATAGCGGTACACACGTTCCATTCCTCGAATCAGGACCAGGACCGCGGGCTTCAGCCCGCGACTCGGCGTTGCACACGCAGGTATCGTCAGTGTTTACAAGCGGTCGCCTACGCGGGAATTGCATCTAGCCTGCCGCCATGCTCCGCCTCCTCGCACTCGTGCTGGCCGTATCCGCCCTGACCGCGATCGAGGAGGCCCAGGTACTGGCGGCGGCTCGCGCCGCCAGCGTCGAGTACCAGATCCGCCTGGGTACGCTGAGCGCAGGCCTGGAGGCGCCCAGCGAAGAGCAACGCATCGACTCCGTCCGCGCCCTCGGCGAACTGCGCGATCCGCGCACGATTCCGCTGCTGGTGCCATGGGTGCTGCAGGCCAAGCGCACGCCAGCCGAGCAGATCGCCGGCATCACCGTGCTCGGGCGCCTCGGCTTTCAGACGCCGGTGCCGCAGCTGCGCTCGTTCGCTAGCTCCGATGAGCCCGCGGTGCGCCAGGCGGCGGTCGCGGCCCTGCACCAGATCGGGGCCATCGGCGCTGGCGACTGGATGTTGCGGGCCAAAGAAGACGACGACACGCTGCGGCTCAACGCCCTCGCCTCGCTCGGCCACCTTTCGCATGCCGAAGCCGCCGAAGCCCTCATCCTCGGTCTCGGCCACCACAAGTCGCTCGTCCGCCAGGCGGCCTGCATCGGTCTCGGCCGGCTCGGCGACAAGACGCATGGCGAGAAGCTGAAGATCGCCCTCACCGACGCCGATCCGATGGTGCGGCGCTACGCCGCTGAGGCGATCGCCAAACTCGATTACAAGGCCGCGGTACCAGACCTGCTCATGGCCCTCGAGGCCAACGTCGCCGGAGCCTACGTCGTCCGCGCCCTGCGCGTGCTCACCGGCGAGGATTTCGGCTTCGATCCGTCCGACCCGCTGCTGCGTCGCCAGGAGGCGATCGAACGCGGCTTCGCCTGGTCGACCGCCAACCCGGCCCAGTGAGCGTCATCGACCGCCGCAATACCGGCAGCGAGAAGTGGGAGCGCTGGCAGGGGCGCGACATCCTGCCGATGTGGGTCGCAGACATGGATTTCGCCGCGCCGCCGTGCGTGCTCGATGCGTTGCGCGCCCGCCTCGACCACGGCGTCCTCGGCTACACCCGCACCATGCCGACGTTCGGCGAGGCGCTCGCCGGCTGGCTGCGCCGACGTCACGGCTGGGCCATCGATCCAGGCTGGGTGCTGTCAGCCCCGGGCATGGTCGTGGCGATGGACCAGGCAGCACGCATCCTCGGCGAACCGGGCAGCGATGGGCTGGTGCTGACGCCGATCTATCCCCCCTTCCTGCGCGCGCCGGGGCACGCCGGCCGACGCTGCGTGCGCGTGCCGCTGGCTGGCGCGGAGATCGACTGGGAAGCGCTGGAGCGCGCCGCCGGACCGGCCGCGAACGTGCTGTGGCTGTGCTCGCCGCACAACCCGACCGGGCGAGTGTGGACGCGCGCCGAACTCGAACGCCTCGCCAACTTCGTCCTGAGGCACGACCTGCATGTGGTCAGCGACGAGGCGTGGATGGACCTGGTGCTGGAGCCGGGCTGCCGCCACCTTCCCTTCGCCTCGCTGTCGCCCGAGATCGCCGCCCGCACCATCACCATCGTCGCCCCGTCCAAGACCTTCAACCTCCCCGGCCTGTCCTGCGCGGCCGTCATCATCCCCGACGCCGCGCTACGCAGCGCGTATGGCAAGGCCGATCTCGGACTGGTGCCGTGGCCGAACCTGCTCGGCCTGACCGCCGCCGAGGCGGCGTGGAGCCGAGGCGACACCTGGCTCGACGGGTTGCTGCCGCGTCTGCGCGCCAATCGCGATGCGTCGCATGCAGCGGTGAACAGCCTGACTGGGCTCACCAGCCGGCTGCCGCAGGCCACCTACCTGACCTGGATCGACTGTACGGAACGGGCCTGGCCCGATCCGGCAGCGCGGTTCGAACAGAGTGGATTGGGCCTGTCTGATGGCCGACCATTCGACGGCGACGGCTTCGTCCGGTTGAACTACGCCTGCCCGGAGGAGACCCTGGCCGAGGGTCTGCGTCGACTCAGGATTTGCGCGGCGCCTTGAACACGCCGGTCGCCTCGTCTTCGTCGTCGCGCGTCACCGGATAGGCCGGGCCGACGTACAGGTCGTCCTCGTCCTGCGGTTCCGCCGAGCGCGGCAGGTGCTCAGGCTCCCTGGTCGGCAGCTTGGCGACGCCCAGCGGACTGCGCTCGTAGGCCTCGCCCTGGATCGGCGGCGCGGGAGCGGCGGGGGCCGGCCCAGGCACGTTGCCCTTGCTCGGAGGGCGCACGGTCAAGCGATGCACCACCAGGTTGACCGAGACATCGCTGCGCTCGGGCATCAGCTCGGCGAAACGCCGGCGCAGCAGGCGCTGGCAGAACAGGTTGCGCTCGGTGACGTTGGCCACCTCCCACAGGGTCAGCACCGCATCGATGACGATGCCGCGCTTGACCCGGTCCTCGTAGACCGAGACACGGGCCTTGCGGATCTCGCTTTCGCCTTCGATGGCGCGGGTCAGGGCCTCCTCGATGGCGACGAGGTTGACCGAGATGCGCCCGTTGTCGGTGGTGTAGCTGATCTCGCGGCTGCGGCGCATCGCCTGCATCCAGCGCAGCAGCCAGACCAGCGGGCTCGCCAGCAGCACCCCGCTCATCGCTGAGGCGGTGAACCGGCCGATGTGGTCGTCCCGCAGCCACAGCATCACCGGCTCGACCGTCTCGGGCCAGAGGGTGAAGGTGGCCAGCAGCCCTCCGAGGGCGATGCCGATCACGAAGACCATCCAGCGCAGGAATGCGCGCATGGGCGGCAGGATGCCGCCTGGGTGGGCTGCGGCAACCCTGGGAGCGCCGAGCCAAGGCCACCAAGACAGCCGCACGGGAGTGCGGCGCTCCCGGGTACCCCGCCATTGCAGCAGGCACAGGTGGGAGAGCATGCGCCCCCGCATGACCGATCAGCGCCACGATGCCCGTTACCAGGCCCGCGGGGTCTCCGCCGGCAAGTCCGAAGTCCACGCCGCCATCGACCGCCAGGACGCCGGGCTCTTCCCCGGCGCCTTCTGCAAGGTGGTCGCCGATGAGCTGACCGGCTCGGACGAGCACTGCATCGTGCTGCACGCCGACGGTGCCGGGACCAAGAGCGCCCTCGCCTACCTGGCATGGAAGGAGGGCTTCCCGCTGGAGACCTGGCGCGGCATCGCCCAGGACAGCCTGGTGATGAACCTCGACGACTGCGCCTGCGTCGGCGCCCTCGGCCCATACCTGGTCTCGAACACCATCGGCCGCAACGCCCGCCGCGTGCCCGGCGAGGTCATCGCGCAGATCGTCGCCGGCTATCAGGCGGTGTGCGATCTGCTGACCGCGCACGGCATCCGCTGCGTCATGACCGGCGGCGAGACCGCTGACGTCGGCGACCTGGTGCGCACCGCGGTGGTCGACTCGACCATCGCCACCCGGCTGCGCCGCGACCAGGTGATCGACGCGGTGCGCATGGTGCCCGGCGATGTGCTGGTGGGATTCAGCTCGACCGGGCAGGCGTCCTGGGAGACCGTGCCGAACGCCGGCATGGGCTCGAACGGGCTGACCGGCGCGCGCCACGACCTGTTCGGCGGCGACTACCGCGCGAAGTATGGCGAGACCTACGCGCCGGAAACCAAGCCGGACCTGGTCTACTGCGGCCCGCACCGTGTCGGCGACCCGCTGCCGGGCGACCCGCGCTTCACCGTCGGCTCGGCGGTGCTCTCGCCGACCCGCACCTACCTGCCGCTGATCGCCGCGCTGCTCGCTGAGCTGCCGCGCGCCGACCTGCACGGACTGATCCACTGCTCGGGCGGCGGGCAGTCGAAACTGGTCAAGTTCGGCGCCGCCGGCAACCGCTACGTCAAGGACGCCCCCTTCCCCGTGCCGCCGCTGTTCGCCGCGATCAAGCAGGCCACCGGCATGGGCTGGGCCGAGATGTACGGCACCTACAACATGGGCTGGCGCCTGGAGGCGGCAGTACCGGCCGGCCGCGCCGAGGCCTGCATCCGCATCGCCAAGGGCTGCGGCATCGAGGCTCGCATCGTCGGCCGCATCGAGGGCGGCGCGCAGGGCCGCGAGGTGATGATTACCACGCCCGACGGCGTCGCGACGTACCGATGACGCAAGGGTTCGTGGTTCGTGGTTCGTGGTTCGTGGTTCCGCATCGCCATGCGCAAACCTTTGGCGCGGGCATGATCGTTCCGGGACCCGTTCCCCCGAAGAATCTGCCCGTTTCGGAAACGACGAACCGCGAACCACGAACCACGAACGAGGGGCAATGACCCGGCTCGCCATCGTCTGCTGCGTCGGCCTGACTCCGGACCACCTCGGCCCGGACACGCCGAACCTGACGCGCCTGGCGTCGGCCGGTTTCTCGGCCCCGATGCAGACCGCGCTGCCGGCGGTGACCACGACCGCGCAGGCCACCATGCTCACCGGCGTGCTGCCCAGCGGCCACGGCATCGTCGGCAACGGCTGGTACATGCGCGAACTCGGTGAGATCCGCTTCTGGAGCCAGTCGGAGCGCCTGGTGCAGGCCGAGCTGCCGTGGGCGCGCGCGGGCGGTCCGCGCACGCTCAAGCACTTCTGGTGGTACGCGATGAACACCAGCGTGGCCGCCACGGTCACGCCGCGTCCGGTCTACCACCACGATGGACGCAAGTCGCCGGACTTCTACGCCCATCCTTACGGCCTGAAGGACGATCTGCGGGCAAAACACGGGGATTTCCCGCTGTTCCGCTTCTGGGGTCCGACCGCCGACATCCGTTCGACGCGGTGGATCGCCGAGAGCTTCGCCACCGCGCTCGATCACAGTCAGCCGGCCCTCGCGCTGTGCTACCTGCCGCACCTCGACTACGACCTGCAGCGCTTCGGCCCCACCGGGCCCCACCTGAAGCAGAACCTGCGCGCCCTCGACGCCGAGGCCGGCAAGGCGATCGATCACGCCCGAGCCAAAGGCTACGAGGTGCTGGTGGTGAGCGAATACGGCATCGAGGCGGTCGACCAGCCCGTGTTCCCCAATCGCTGCCTGCGCGAGAACGGCCTGCTCGCGGCGGTGCACAACGCGGCCGGCGAGCTGCTCGACCCGGGCGCCAGCCGCGCCTTCGCCGTGGTCGACCACCAGCTGGCGCACGTCTATTGCGCCGACCAGGCGGCGATCGGCCGCGCCGCCGAACTGTTGGCGAAACTGCCTGGGGTCGAGCGCGTCTTCGCCGGCACGCAGCGCCGTGAGCTCGGCCTCGACCATGCGCGTAGCGGCGAGCTGATTCTGCTGGCGGCGCGCGGCGCCTGGTTCGCCCACGACTACTGGCTAGAGGACGCGCGCCGGCCCGACTTCGCCCGCTGTGTCGAGATCCACAAGAAGCCCGGCTACGACCCGCGCGAGCTGTTCTTCGATCCCGCGGGCGGCAAGCGCCGCGCCGCCTGGGCGCTGCTGCGCAAGATGCTCGGTTTCCGCTACCTGATGGATCCGGTGCCACTCGACGCCGGCCTGGTACGCGGCAGCCACGGCCGCATGGCCAGCACACCCGGCCAGGGCGCAGTGGTCATCGGCAGCGACAAGCGCTGGATGCGCGACGGCTGGCACCACACCGACATCGCCGCGGTGATCGCGGCTGCCACCCGCGGCTAGTCCGGCAGATCGTACGGCGCGACGATCGAAACCCGGCGATTGGCCGGGTTCACCGGATCCTCGGGGGTGGTCAGCTTGGTGTCGCCCAGGCCCTTCACCTCGAGGATGCGGTCGTCGCCGATGCCGGCATTGGCCAGCACGCCGCGCAAAGCGACCGCCCGGCCGGTCGACTGCTCCCACAGGCCTTGCCCGCTGCCGCCGGTACTGCCACGCGATTCGCTGTGGCCCTCGATGATCATGCGGGCGCGGTTGTGCTGCATGATCACCGCCACGCCCTCGACCAGCTTGCGCGCCTCCGGCCGCAGCTGGGTGCCATCGGCGACGAACAAGGACTGGCCGCCGCCATCGTGGAAGTCGACGCGCATCTGCTTGTCTTCGACCTGCACCGAGACCGCGCCGCGCAGCCGTTCGAGTTGCGGATTGGAGCCGATCAGGCTGTCGATCTGCGAGGCGATGATGGTCGCGTTCTGCTTGTCGAGGTTGTTGTCGCGCGGCACCGGCGGCTTGGGCCGCGGGTTGACCGGCGGTGAACCCTGCAAATGGACGATGTGCGGGCTGGCCGGCTGGTGGGAAGCCCGCGCGCTCATGTTCTGGAAATAGGCGGCGATGCCCTGCTTGGTCTGCACGTCCATGCCGACGATCCACATGACCAGGAAGAAGGCCATCATCGCCGTCATCATGTCGGCGAGGGCGATCTTCCACGCCCCGCCGTGATGGCCATGCGCGGCCTTCTTCTTCCTGATGATGATCGGCTGCTTCGACTTGTTGTCGGCCATCTCAGCCTTTCGAAGCCTTCAGCGCCTTCTCCATCTCGCTGAAACCGGGACGGCACGACGGTTCGATCTGACGGCGAGCGAACTCGACGCAGGTGATCGGCGATTCGCCGCGCGCGAAGCTGAACAGGGCGTGCTTCATCGCCAGCATGTAGTTCTCCTCGCCGCGATGACGCATGCTCAGCGCACGCGCCACCGGCGCGACCAGGAAGTAGGCGGCGAACACGCCGAGGAAGGTGCCGACCAGCGCGACCGCGACCGATTGGCCGAGGATCTTCGCATCGCCGCCGATCTGGTCCATGGTGATGACGACGCCAAGCACGCAGGCGCAGATGCCGACCGCGGGCATGGCGTCGCCGACCGATCCGATCGCTTCGGGCACGACGTGGGCTTCGGCCTTGGCCGATTCCAGGTCGATGTCCATCATCTCGGCCAGGTCGAACGGGGCCACGCCGCCGGAGATGACGACTTTCATGGTGTCGCAGAAGAAGGCGTTGCAGTGGCTGTGGTGCAGGAAGCTGTGATTCTTGGAGATGATGGTCGACTTGTGCGGGTCCTCCATGTGCGGCTCGAGGCCGAGCAGGCCGTCGCGCCGCGCGACGCTGAACAGCTGGTACATCATCACCAGCAGCTTCATGTATTCGGCTTTGTCGACGAAGGGATCCGGCTTGAGCAGTTCGAGGACCTGGGCCACGGCCTGCTTGGTCACCGCCATGCCGTTGCTGGCCACGAAGATGCCGACCGCGCCGCCGCCGATGATGATGTATTCGGTCCAGGCGACCACGAACACCTTCATGCTGCCGTGGTGCAGCATGTAGCCGCCGAAGACGCACAGCAGGGCGAATGCGATGCCGACGAGGAGAATCATGGGGAGGCGATCCTATGCTGTGTCTGCTCTGGGGACTCGCCCATGCTCGGGGCCCATCCCATCGCTGGCGATGGGATCTCGTCTGCCTGCGTGTTGATCCTGTGCATTGGAATGGGCTCAACCTACTCCAGTAGCATGCGCTATGCCAGTACCTGCTGCGGCATCCGATGGTTTGCCTAAGTCCTTTTAGCTACAGGATCCTGTCATGGCCCGAATGCCGCCGATCGTGCGCTTCCTGCTTGCCCACGCCGTCGCATTCGGCCTCACCTACGTCCTCGCCTTGATCCCCGCCGTGGCCGGCTCGGTGGCCGGCTGGGGCTGGGTGTTGACCGATGCATGCCTGGCCTGCGCCCTCTGCATCCTGCTGCGCTTGCCGTGGTGGTGGTTGCCGCTCGCCCTCGCCCTGCCCTTCGCCGCCACCGGGCCGACCCTGCCGTGGTGGGCGTGGGGCACCGGCTTCACCGCCCTCCTCCTGGTCTACGGCGGCGGGGTGACCACCAGGGCGCCGCTGTACTTGAGCAATCGCGCGGCGATCCGGGAACTCGCCAGCCTGCTGCCGGCCGTGCCCGGGGTTCAGGCCTGCGATCTCGGAGCCGGCTTGGGCGGACCCACCCTCGGCCTAGCCAAGCAGCGACCAGACGCCCAGGTCACCGGGGTCGAGGCCTCATTGCTGCCATGGTTGATCTGCCGCCTGCGCGCCGGCCGTCGGCGCAACCTGCGCATGCACCTGGGCAATATCTTCACCCACGATCTGGCCGGCTACCACCTAGTCTACGCCTTCCTTTCGCCTGAGCCAATGCCGCGGCTGTGGGCCAAGGTCTGCGCCGAGATGCAGCCCGGCAGTCTGTTCATCAGCAACACCTTTGCCGTGCCGGGGTTCGCCGCTGAGCGGACCATCGTGCTGCCCGGTCGTTCAGATGCCCGTCTGCTGGTCTATCGCGTGCCCGCGCGGGCGAACTGATCGGGCATATCGGCGGCTGCATTCGCGGCCTGTTGCGACATCGCAACCGTTTGACAAGCGATGACTTGCGCACTCCAGAAACCTCTACCCGCTTATTCGGGCTCTTCCCTTCACCGACCCATTCCGATACCCTTGCCGACACGTGGATCTGCTGCAACTGATCTATGGACTGATGCTCCTGGCGACTGGCATGGCCGTCTTTCCGGCCCCGGCCGCAAAGCGCCCCTGGCACTGCTGGGCGCTGTCCGCGATAGCTGCCGGCCTGGCCCACCTGTGTGGCGTGTTCCGGCCCGAGCTGCCGTTGCTTGCGACGGTCAAAGGACTGCTGGTCGTCGTCTCCAGCTTGCTGCTGGTCGAGGCGGCCCGCCAGGTGTGGGGCCTGCGCCGGGCCTGGCTGATCCATGGCCTGCTTGCCGCGATGACCCTGGCGCTGGCCGTGCCCCTCGGACTGGGCGTGGCCGCGGCGTGCGTCTGCGCCCTGCCCGGCTTCCTCGTGACGGCCCTGGTGTGGTGGCGCCTGCGACGGCAGGCACGTGGAGTCGTGCGCGCCTGCCACCTGGTCATCGCGCTGGTCTTCGGCAGCTGGGCCGTGGCGATATGCCTCGCCGTCGCCACCGGGCGGGCCCAGCACCTCGGCATGGAGCAGGGCTGGTACGCCGGCATCCAGGCGGCGCTGTCGCTGCTGCTCTTCCTCGGCTTCCTCGGCGTCGTCACCTCCGCCCTGCCTCCCGTCGCGGCGCGGCAACGCCGCAACCTCTCCATCGCGGCGACCGTCCTCATCGGACTCTTGCTGGCCTCGGTCTCCTGGCTGGCCGGCGAGCATAGCCGACGGGCTCGTCTGACTGCTGGAACCACTGCCGACACCGAAGGCCACGCCGTGGCCACCTACTTGGAGGCGCAGCACGCCACCGGCTCGCTGGCGGCGCGGCTGATCGCCGAATGGGAAGCCACGAAACAGGGCCTGAGCGCCGGACGGCGCGATGCCCTCGATGACCTGCTCGCCAGACAGGCGGAGCAGCAGGGCCTGGCCATCGCCTATGTCCTCGACCGGAGCGGCGTGGTGATCAGCTCCTCCAACCGGGGAACGCCCGATGATCTGGTGGGGAAGTGCTTCGCGTGGCGGCCCTATTTCGCCACCGCCCTGGCCGGCGGACTCGGCTATCAGTGGGCCCTCGGGGCGGTGACCAGCAGACGCGGCCTCTTCCATAGCGCTCCGGTCCGCGACGCGTCCGGGGCGGTGACCGGCGTGGCGGTGATCAAGCAGGACGCCGCCAACCTCGACCACTTCCTCGCCCAGTACGACCACTGCCTGGTCCTGGATCCGGCACGGCGGGTGTTCGCCAGCAGTCCGGGGGCGCCGCCGCCACCCACCGGTTCCGCAAACGAAATACAGGCTGATGGCCGGCATTTCCTGGTCCGCAGCACTCAGGGCGTCGGCATACCATGGACCATCATCATGCTCCAGGACCTGACCGGGGTCGAGCATGAGCGCCGTCTGATCATCGCCGCGGCCATCACGCTCGCCCTGCTGCTCCTCGCCGCCCAGGTGGTGGTCGCCGTCCACCTCGACCGCCGCCATGCGCTCGGCGCCCTGGCGGACCAGCTGCAACGCGTCTTCGAAGCGAACCACGACGCCTACTGGGACTGGGACATCGCCAGCGGCACCATCTACTTCAGCGACAGCTGGTTCACCATGCTCGGCTGGTCGCCGCAGGATCTGCCGCATACCTTCGACACCTGGGTCGGGCTGCTGCATCCCGAGGACCGCGACGCCGCCGTTGCGCGGGTGAGGTCAGCCGCCGTCGACTGCCAACCCTTCGACCTCGTCTTCCGCCTGCGACGCGAGGATGGTGGTTGGACGTGGATCGAGAGCCGCGGCAAGGCGGTGGTCGCGGACGCGTCCAGCACGGTCCGGCGCGTGGCCGGGACGCATACCGACATAACCGCCCGGCGCCTGGCCGAGGTGCGTCTGCAGGAAGCGCTGGCCCGGGCCGAAGACGGGACGCGTGCCAAGAGCGCGTTCCTCGCCAACATGAGCCACGAGATCCGCACGCCGATGAACGGGGTGCTCGGCATGACCGAACTGCTGCTCGCCACAGAGCTGGACAGGACCCAGGCCGGTTACGCCAAGACCATCCTGCGCTCGGGACAGGGCCTGCTCACCCTGCTCAACGACGTCCTCGACTTGTCGCGCATCGAGGCCGGCCGCCTGCGCCTCGAGCAGTCCAGCTTCGACCTGCACCTGCTGATCGGCGACGTCGCCGCCTTGTTCCGCGCCCGGGTCGATCCGGCCCGCGTGTCCCTGCAGAGCGAAATCGCACCCGGCACGCCGCAGTGGATGCTCGGCGACCAGGACCGCCTGCGCCAGGTGCTCGGCAACCTGCTGGGCAATGCGGTGAAATTCACCCATGACGGCAGCATCGCCATACAGGCCAGGTCGGAGGAGGGCCGCCTGCAGCTGCGCATCATTGACACCGGGATCGGCATCCCTGCCGCAAGCCAGATCACGCTGTTCACCCCGTTCACGCAGGCCGACGCCTCCACCACCAGACGCTATGGTGGCAGCGGACTCGGCCTGGCGATCTGCCGCGAACTGTGCGGGCTGATGGGTGGGACCGTCACGTTGAGCAGTGTGCCCGGAGCGGGCACCACCTGCCTGGTCGACCTGCCGTTCGTCGCCGGCGAGCCGCTCGTAGCCGCGCCGCAACCCGAGCCGGGCGCATGCACACCTGGCCTCAGCGTCCTGCTGGTCGAAGACCAGCCGACCAACCAGGAGATCGCCCGCCTGATGCTGCAGCGTCTGGGGGCGGCCATCGCAGTGGCCGGCGACGGCGAGCAGGCGCTGGCCATGCTTGCCGAACGCAGCTTCGATCTCGTCTTCATGGACTGCCACATGCCGGTGCTCGACGGCTATCAGGCGACCAAACGCCTGCGCGCCAGCGAAACCGGCAGCGGCCGGCGTACCCCGGTGATCGCCATGACCGCGAATGCCCTGGCCGGCGACCGCCAACGCTGCCTCGATGCCGGCATGGACGACTACATCGCCAAGCCGGTGAGCATCGCCGTCCTCTCAGCCATCCTGGGGCGGTGGTCGGATCACGCCGTCGCCGGTCCACCCGTCGCAGCCGACGGCAAGGACTGCGATCCCTGCCTGGATCCCGGGGTGGTCGCCGACCTGCGCCATCTCGCCTCGCCTGGCACGATAGCCGCCATCGACACCTTCGTCGCTGATCTGCCGACGCGCATGCAGACCATCGGCCAGGCTTTCGACAACGATGATCTCGAAGCCGTCCATCGCCTCGTCCACAGCCTCAAAGGCACGTCCGGATGCCTCGGCGCCCTCGGCATGCAAACGGCACTCGGACTGGTGGACTCGGCGGCCCAGGCCGGCGATCGCAGCGAAGCCTGGACCATGTGGCGCCGGGCTCAGCCGGTGATCATCGCCTCCTCCGCTGCCTTCCGCAGCTTGGTCGCCAGCCTGAAGACCGGCGTCAGGTAGGGCGGCTGCCGGGCAGTTCGAGTGGATCGCCCTGAGCCAGCAGCACCAGCGTGCAGGCCTCGATGACATACAGACCCCGGCTGCGCAGGGTTGATGCCACCGGTTCGCCATCGGCGCCCGGATTGAGGATGACCAAACGCGGCTTCGCTGCCGCGATCGCATCGGCCAGACCGGAGCCGATGCGCGGGTTGACGTACATGCTGATCACATCCGGCCTGCCGGGGAGCTGCCCAAGTCCCGCAAAACAGCGATGGCCGGCCACCGGCTGGCCCGACGGATGCACCGGCCAGACCGCATAGCCGCGGGCTGCGAAACGCTGCACCGCGAGGTAGGCGTACTTGGCAGGATCCTCTGAGGCACCGACGACGGCGACGGATGGCATTGCATCCATGCTGCGCTTTCTCTCCACCGCGTCCAGTCCGCCTGCGAATCCTGGCCCATGCCCAACGTGCATGCATGCTGCCTGTACGGGGGCAGTCCTTGCCCTCCGCTTATTAGTGTAATAAGTACACCAAGAAGGAGGAGCCCATGGAGAACATGGCCCTGCTCACCGACCTCTATCAGCTGACCATGGCCTACGCCTACTGGAAGTCGGGCCGTGCCGACCACGAGGCAGTGTTCCACCTGCACTTCCGCAAGGCCCCCTTCAGCGGCGGCTATACCATCGCCGCCGGCCTCGAGCCGGTGATCGACTGGCTGCAGGGCTTCCGCTTCGCGCCTGACGACCTGAGCTACCTCGGCACGCTGACCGGCAACGACGGCAAGCCGCTGTTCGACACCGCCTTCCTCGACCATCTCGCGCGGATGCGGCTGGCGGTCGACATCGACGCCATCCCCGAAGGCACGGCGGTATTCCCGCACCAGCCGCTGATCCGCGTGCGCGGGCCGATCATCCAGGGTCAGCTGCTGGAGACCGCCCTGCTCTGCCTGGTCAACTTCGACACCCTGATCGCGACCAAGGCGGCACGCATCTGCCAGGCGGCCCGTGGCGAAGCGGTGCTGGAGTTCGGACTGCGCCGCGCGCAGGGCGGCAACGGCGCCCTCGCCGCCAGCCGTGCGGCCTACATCGGCGGCTGCGCCAGCACCTCCAACGTGCTCGCCGGCCGGCGCTTCGGCATCCCGGTGCGCGGCACGCACGCGCACAGCTGGGTGATGAGCTTCGACGACGAACTGACCGCCTTCGAGACCTATGCGGACGCGTGTCCCAACAACTGCGTCTTCCTGGTCGACACCTACGACACCTTGCAGGGCGTGCGCAACGCGATCGAGGTCGGCCGCCGCCTGCGCGCGCGCGGCCACGAGATGGTCGGCGTCCGGCTCGACTCCGGCGACCTCGCCTGGCTCAGCGCCGAGGCGCGCAAGCTGCTCGACGACGCCGGCTTCCCCAAGGCGGCGATCGTCGCCTCGAACGACCTCGACGAGCGCACCATCGCCAGCATCAAGGACCAGGGCGGCGCCATCACCGTGTGGGGTGTGGGCACCAAGCTGGTCACCGCCTTCGACCAGCCGGCCCTGGGCGGGGTCTACAAGCTGGCCGCGGTGCGCGAGCCGGGCGGCGCGTGGAAACCGCGCATCAAGCTGAGCGAGCAGGCGGTGAAGGTGAGCAACCCGGGCATGCAGAACGTGCGCCGCTTCATCCGCGGCGGCGAGGCTGTCGGCGACGTCATCTGGGATGAGTTGCACGCTCCGCCGGCCACCTGGACCATGGTCGATCCCGCCGATCCGACTCGGCGCAAGGACATGCCGTGCGACGCCACCGTGCAGGACCTGCTGGTGCCGATCTACCGCAATGGCGGGCTGGTCTACCAGCGCCCGCGCCTGATCGACACGCGCAGCCGCACCCAGGAGCAGCTGGGCCTGCTGCACGCCGGCATCCGGCGCTTCGACAATCCGCACACCTATCCCGTCGGACTGGAACTCGGACTGCACGAGCGCAAGACCGCGCTGCTGCTCGCCGCCCGTGCGCACAAGGCCACGCCATGATCACCGTCGCTGCCGCCTGCCTCAACACCACGCCGCTCGACTGGGACGGCAACCAGCGGCTGATCCGCGAAGTCCTGGCCGAGGCCCGCGCCGCGCAGGTCGGGCTGCTCTGCCTGCCCGAGCTGTGCATCACCGGCTACGGCTGCGAAGACGCCTTCCACGGCCCGGACGTGGCGATGCAGGCCGAGCGCGTACTGCTGGAACTGCTGCCCGACACCGCCGGACTGGTCGTATGCGTCGGCCTGCCGCGGCTGCACCAGCGCGCCCTGTTCAACACCGTGGCGGTGATCGCCGACAGCCGCATCGTCGGCCTGGTCGCCAAGCAGCACCTCGCCGGCGACGGCATCCACTACGAGCCGCGCTGGTTCAAGCCGTGGCGCGAGGACGTCATCGCCAGGACCAGCGTGGGGCCGTTCGAGGTGCCGCTCGGCGACCTGCTCTTCGACGTCGGTGGTGTCCGCTTCGGCTTCGAGATCTGCGAGGACGCCTGGGTCGCCGAGCGGCCGGGCGCGCGCCTCGCCGCGCATGGCGCCGACCTCGTCCTGAACCCGTCAGCCAGCCACTTCGCCTTCGGCAAGCTGGACGTGCGCCACTGCTTCGTCGGCGAAGGCAGCCGCGCCTTCGGCTGCGCCTACGTCTACGCGAATCTGCTTGGCAACGAGAGCGGCCGCGCCATCTACGACGGCCACGCCCTGATCGCAGCCGGCGGGACGATCATCGCCGAAAGCGATCGCCTGGGCTTCGCCGAGCACACGCTGATCAGCGCGACCATCGACATCGCCCAGGCGCGTCTGGCCCAGGCGCGCACCGGCAGCTTCCAGCCCGCCCTGGTCGAGCACCCCGGCCTGGTCCGCGCCGCGTTCGCCTGGCCTGCTGCGCCTGTCCCGAAACCCGGAACCCGGAACCCCAAACCCTGGGAAGTCTCATCTTTTCACAAAGAGGAGGAGTTCGCCCGCGCCGAGGCCCTCGCCCTGTTCGATTACATGCGCAAAAGCAGGGCCAAGGGCTTCGTCGTCAGCCTCAGCGGCGGCTGCGACTCCACCGCCGTCGTCGCCCTGGTGGGACTGATGGTACGGCTGGCCTTGGCCGAACTGGGCCCCGATGGCCTACGCCACCGACTCGCCCACATCCCAGGCCTGCCCGACGATGCCGTCGGCATCACCGCATGCATCCTCACCACTGTCTACCAGGGCACGGTCAACAGCAGCCAGGTGACGCGCGATGCCGCCCGCGAGGTCGCCGCGGCGGTCGGCGCGAAGCACCTCGAACTCGACGTCGGCAGCTTCGTCGATGGCTACATCGCCGCGGTCGGCAAGGCCACCGGCCGCACGCCGGACTGGCAGCACGACGACATCGCGATGCAGAACATCCAGGCCCGCGTGCGCGCGCCCGGCGTGTGGATGATCACCAACGTCGAGGACAAGCTGCTGCTGGCGACCAGCAACCGCAGCGAGGCCGCGGTCGGCTACACCACCATGGACGGCGACACCTGCGGCGGGCTCAGCCCGATCGCCGGCATCGACAAGGCGTTCCTGCGCCGCTGGCTGGAGTGGATGGAGACCGCCGGCCCGCACGGCAGCGGCCCCCTGCCGGCCCTGGCCTGCGTGACCAGGCAGCGCTCCACGCCCGAGCTGCGTCCACTGGCCGCGCAGCAGCAGAGCGAGGGCGATCTCATGCCGTTCCCCGTGCTCGACCGCATCGAGCGGCTCGCCATCCGCGACAAGCTGCCGCCCAAGGACATCCTGCCGCGCCTGATCGCCGAGTTCCCCACGCACGACGACGCCACCCTGCGCGGCTGGATCGTACGCTTCACCACGCTGTGGTGCCGCAACCAGTGGAAGCGCGAGCGCTTCGCCCCCGCCTTCCACCTCGACGACGAGAACCTCGACCCCAAGACCTGGTGCCGCTTCCCGATCCTGTCGGGCGGGTTCAGACGCGAGCTGGAAGCATTGGGTTAGCTAAAAGACCCAATCTGTGCTGATGAAGCCGGACTTCCGGCCGCGCACGATCTCGCCGAGGATGGCGTGGTTGGCCGGCACATCGCGGGCCGCCATCATGCTGCGGATGCTGAACACGCGCAGCGCGTCGCTGACCGACAGGGTGCCCTCGGCGCTGTCCTTGCGGCCGGTGAACGGGAAGACGTCAGGTCCGCGCTGGCACTGGCTGTTGATGTTGATGCGGCAGACCTGGTTGGCGAGACCGTCGACCACCCGGGCCACCTCGGCCGGGTCTTGCGAGAACACCGCCGCCTGCTGGCCGTAGTCGCCGCTGCGCACCCAGGCCAGCGGCTCCTCGAGATCATCGAACGGGACGAGCGGCACGACCGGCCCGAACTGCTCCTCGCGCCACAGCCGCGTGCCGTCGCGCACGGGCCCGACGACGGCGGGGAAGAAGCTGGTCGCGTCGGTGGCACCGGCGCGACGGTTCAGCACCTTCGCCCCGGCCTTCACCGCGTCGTCGACCAACGCCTGCAAGGTGGCGACCTTGCCCGGCTCGGGCAGCGGGGTCAGTTGCACGCCCGGCTCCCACGGCAGTCCCGGCTTCAGCGCATCGACCGCAGCGCAGAAGCGTTCGCAGAAGGTCTGGTAGACCGCGCGCTGCACCCACAGCAGCTTCAGCGCGGTGCAGCGCTGGCCGTTGTAGCCGAGGCTGCCGAGCACGCATTCCTTCACCGCCTGGTCGAGATCGGCCTTGGCCGTGACGATGGCCGGATTCTTGGCCTCGAGTCCGAGCACGCAGCGCAGACGGTGCGGCTTGGGGTGCTGGCTGCGGATGATGTCCGCGACCTTGCTCGAACCGATGAAGGCGAGGACGTCGAGGCGTCCGCTCTTCATCATCGGCGTGATCACGGTGCGGCCGTCGCCGTAGGCGGTGTTGACCACGCCGGGCGGGAAGCAGGAGGCGAACAGCTCGAGCAGCGGCTCGTGCAGCAGCACGCCGAGCTTCGGCGGCTTGAACACGATGGTGTTGCCCATGATCAGGGCCGGGATCAGGGTGGTGAAGGTCTCGTTGAGCGGGTAGTTGAAAGGTCCCATGC
>JALHRW010000017.1:0-11011 GCA_022841245.1 Planctomycetota bacterium | reverse complement strand
AGCACGACGCCGAGCGGCGAACGCCGCACCTGCGCCACCACGCCCTCGACCTGCTGGAAGCGGGCGCCGCCGTGGTCGAGCTCCTTCAGCGCAGCGATGGTGTCGCGGATGTAGACCACCGTACGGTCGAACTCCTTCTCGCTGTCGCCGCGCGTCTTGCCGATCTCCCACATGAGCAGGCGCACGACCCGCTCGCGCACCTCGCCCATGCGCTCGGCGAAGCGCGCCACTGCGGCGATGCGCTCAGCCACGCTGGCGCTCGGCCAGGCGCCGCGGCCCTGGTCCCAGGCGCGCTCGGCCGCCGCCAGCGCCTGCATGGCCTCGGCCTCGCCGAGCAGCGGGAAGCTGCCGATCGGAGTCGGCTTGCCGCCGGTCAGCACCGGCGAGAACACGGTCTCGCTGGCGCCGGCCCAGATGCGCAGCTCGCCGCCGGCGAGCCAGCGACGCTGGTGGAGGGGTTCGATGGCGAATTCGGGCATGGTGGGCCTCTCAGAGCAGGATGGCGCCGGCGTACTGCCAGTCGTAGCGCAGGTGCCCGTCCGGGAAGAAGATCAGCTGGCGCAGCTCCTCCTCATCCGGGCGGATGGTCAGGCAGTTGCTGAGGCAGAGGTTCTGGCCGCCGACATCGAAGACCACAGCGCCATGCGCCAGCTGCAGCAGGCGGTTGCCGTTGGCCTCGACCCAGGTGACCAGGGCCTTCCACGCGTGCTCCGGCACGGCGTGATCGCGCGTCCACTCGAACACCGACAGATCCTGCACCGTGCCGGGATCCGGCGTGGTCACCGGGCGGACGGTCAGCTGCTCCACCTGGTTGGCGCGGGCGAAGGCGAGCAGGTCCTGCAGACGTTCCGGCGTGCTGACTCCCTGGGCCAGGGCGACGCAGCCGAGGCGCACGCTGAAACCGGCCCGGTGCAGCCGCGCGATCAGCGCGACGAGGTCGATGTAGGCCTCGCGGTGCGGCAGGTAGACGTCGCGATTGATCTGCGGATCGATGCCGGTGATCGAGATGATCACGGTGGTCAGGCCGAGCTTGTACCAGTCGGCCAGGGTGGCGTCGTCGATGCGGCCATCGGCGATGGCGATGCCGTTGCTCTGCAGTTCGACGAAGGGGAAGCGGTACGGTGCCAAGGCCGCCAGATAGGCGGTGACCTGGTCGGGGAACAGGGTCGGCTCGCCCTTGCCGGTGATCAGCACGGTGGTCACTCCGGCCTGCTGGGCGAGGGCGCAGGCCTTGGCGAAGTTGCGCCAGTGCGGCTCCGGCAGCTTGAGCGACATGCCCTGCGGCGGAGTCATGCGCGAGACGCAGAAGGGGCAGCGGGCGTTGCACGCCGCGCTGCCGGCGATGACGGAGAAGGTCTGAATGCGCACGCAACGACATATGCAGCGTCCGAGCCTGGGTCAACCCGCAGCGAGAGCAGGGGGAAGCGTCGTGCGCGGGGCATCCCCCATCTTCGCCGGTGGAGACCGGCCTGGGGGCGGATATCGGACCCGACCGTTGACTTCGTGTTCATTATACACTAGCATATTGTCAATAGGACACGAAGATGGCTTTCACCTACGAGCATCCGCATCCCGCCGTCACGGTCGATTGCGCCGTCTTCGGTCTCGACGAGGACGGACTGAAGGCGCTGCTCATCCAGCGTGATGTCGAGCCATTCGCCGGGCGCTGGGCCCTGCCCGGCGGCTTCGTCCGCCCGGACGAAGGCCTCGAAGCGGCGGCGCGACGTGAATTGCGCGAAGAGACCGGACTCGAACGCCTGTTCCTGGAACAGCTCTACACCTTCGGGGAACCTGGGCGTGATCCGCGCGAGCGCGTCATCACCGTGGCCTGGTACGCCCTGGTGCGTCTTGCCGACCACCGCGTGCAGGCCGCCACCGACGCGCGCCAGGCCGCCTGGTTCCCGGTCGACGATATGCCCAGCCTGGCCTTCGACCACGACGCCATCCTGACAACCGCACTGACCCGCCTGCACGGCAAGGTGCGTTGGCAACCGATCGGATTCGAACTGCTGCCGCCGAAATTCACCCTCACCCAGCTGCAGCGCATGTACGAGACCGTGCTCGAGCGCGGACTCGATAAGCGCAACTTCCGCAAGAAGGTCCTGGGGCTGGGCATCCTCGAAGAGCTCGACGAGGTCGAGCAGGACGTCGCTCATCGCGCCGCCCGCCTCTACCGCTTCGACCAGAAGGCCTACCAGCGGATGGTCCGCGACGGCTTCAATTTCGAGATCTAGCCATGCGCACTCTCCTTGAGCAACTCGCCGCTGCGGAACACGAGCAGTGGATGCACTGGGCGGCAGCCGTGCTGGCCGCCGAACCAGGCTTGTCGGCCACGCGCCGCGCATCGTGGCAGGCGGCCATGGTGCCGTATGCACAGCTTGACGAATCCGCCAAAGAACTCGATCGCGTCTGGGCGCGCAAGGCCCTGGCCGTCATCAACGCGAAGGACACGCCGTGAAAGCCCTGATACTCGTCGACATCCAGAACGACTTCTGCACCGGTGGCGCCCTCGCTGTGCCGCAGGGTGAAGCCATAGTCCCGCTCGCCAACCACTTGATGGAGCGCGCCAATCTGGTCGTCGCCACCCAGGACTGGCACCCGGCCGGGCATGGCAGCTTCGCCGCCAACCAGGGACGCAAGCCGTTCGAACTCGGCGAGCTTGGCGGCCTTCCCCAGGTCATGTGGCCGGTGCACTGCGTGCAGTGGACCGGTGGCGCGCAGTTCCACCCCGGCCTCGACACCCGGCGCATCGCCCGCGTCTTCCCCAAGGGGACCGACGCCGGCATCGACAGCTATTCCGGCTTCTTCGACAACGGTCGGCGCAAGGCCACCGGTCTCGGCGACTGGCTTACGGCCCAGCGCGTCGATGAGGTCCTGATCTGCGGCCTCGCCACCGACTACTGCGTCAAGGCCACCGCCATCGACGCGGCCCAACTCGGCTTCCGCACCACGCTGATCGAAGACGCCTGCCGCGGGGTTGGATTGCAGGCGAGGGACATTCCCGGCGCGATCGCCGCCATGCGTGAAGCAGGAGTTCATGTCACATCCAGTGCCGGAGTCGGCAATGGATGAGACTACCTTGATGTTCCGCCCCACTGGAGCGCGGGAGCTCGCGCTGGTGAAGGAATCCGGTTACCGGAGGTGGCCACCCAGGCTCCCGGGACAGCCGATCTTCTATCCGGTTACCAATCAAGCCTACGCAACGCAGATCGCTCGCGATTGGAACGTCAAAGAGACGGGGTATGGATGCGTAACGCAATTCCGGGTGCGGAAGGCATTCGCTGACCGCTATCCAATCCAGAGAGTTGGCGGGGCGGCGCACACCGAGTGGTGGATCCCAGCTGAAGACCTGGATGAATTGAACTGTGCCATCGTCGGTCTGATCGAGGTGATTGAAGAATTCACCAGAGCCGGCAACACGATTGCCAATCCATGATCGACATCCTCACTCCCCTGCAGCCCATTGCCACGCAGCCCTGGCTGGCGATGAGCCCGATCGAGATCGCCGCCACGATCTTCGGCCTGTGGTCGGTGTGGGCGTACACCACCCAGAGTCTCTGGGCCTGGCCGTCGGGGCTGATCAACGTCGCGCTGTACATCGTCATGTTCTGGAGCGGCAAGCTCTACGGCGAGGCGGTGCTGAACGGCATCTTCGTCATCCTCCAGCTCTATGGCTGGTGGTGCTGGTGGCGCGGCATCGCTCCGGGCACGGCCCTGCCCATCACCCGGACCTCACCCCGGCTGTGGGGCATACTCGCGCTGATCGCAGCCGCCGGCATCGTCCCGCTCGGTCTGGGCCTCGACCGCTATACCGATTCGACCACCCCCTGGTGGGACGCGGTGCCGACCATCCTCAGCCTAGTGGCGCAGTGGATGATCACGCAGAAGAAGCTGGAGAACTGGTACGTGTGGATCGTCGTCGATCTCTTCTCCATCCCGTTGTTCGCCTACAAGGAGTTCTACCTCACCGCCGGCCTCTACTCCGTCTTCCTCACCCTCTGCATCCTTGGACTACGCCGATGGACCAAGACCCTCCGCGCTACCGCCGCGGGATGATCCTCGGCAAGTTCATGCCGCCGACCCAGGGCCATCGCTACCTGGCCGGGTTCACCGCGCGCCTGTGCGACCGCCTCACCGTGCTGGTGTGCAGCAAGCCGGGCCAGCCGATCCCCGGCCACTGCCGCGCGGCCTGGATGCGCGACATGCTGCCGCACTGCGACGTCGTCCACATCCCCGACGACCTGCCGGATGCGCCGGAAGATCATCCTGGATTCTGGCAGCTGTGGCTGCCGGTGATCCGCCGCGCCATCCCCGAGCCGATCGACCTGGTCTGCACCAGCGAGGACTACGGTCCCGAGCTGGCTCGCCGGGTCGGAGCCGCGTACCTGCCGGTCGACCGCAGCCGCAACGGCGTGCCGGTTTCGGGCACGGCCATGCGCGCCGATCCCTACGCCAACTGGCGGCATCTGCCCGAGGCGGTGCGGCCGTGGTACTGCCGCCGCGTCGTCATCTTCGGCCCGGAGAGCACCGGCAAGAGCACCCTGGCCGAGCGCCTCGCCCGCCACTACGGCACGGTGTGGGTGCCAGAATACGCCCGCGGCTACCTCGACCCCAAGGGCGGAAAGTGCGAGCAGGCCGACATCGCCGCCATCGTCCGCGGCCAGGCCGCCAGCGAGGACGAGCTGGCGCGGCAGGCGTACCGCGTGCTGATCTGCGACACCGACACCGTCACCACGACGATCTGGAGCGAGGTCTACTACAACGGCGTCGAGCCGTGGATCCGCGACCTGGCGCGCGAGCGCCGTCACGACCTCTACCTGCTCTGCGACATCGACGTGCCCTGGGTCGACGACACGCAACGCGACATGCCGCACCGCCGCGAGGAGTTCCGCGACCGCTGCCGCGCCGCCCTCGAGGCGCACGGCCGCCCCTACGTGTGGATCCGCGGCGATTGGGAAACGCGCTTCCGCACCGCCATCGCCGCCATCGACCCGCTGCTCGGCCCGCTGGCCAGCGCACCGCCGGTCGCCGCCCAGGAACGCCTCACCACCGCCCTCGCCGCCGGAGCCGCCCCATGATCCAGGTCCTGCACGCCGCCCGCTTCCTCGAACTGGTTTCCGACGGCCGCTGGGAATATGTGCGCCGGCGCAACGCCAGCGCCGTGGTCGGCATCATCGCCGTCACCCCGGCCGGCGGCCTGCTGCTGGTCGAGCAGCAGCGCATCCCGGTCGGTGGCCCGGTGATCGAGCTGCCCGCCGGCCTGGTCGGCGACGAGCAGGCCGACGAGGACATCCTCACCGCCGCCGGTCGCGAACTCGAGGAGGAGACCGGCTGGCTGCCCGCCAGCTGCCGCGTCCTGACCCGCGGGCCGTCCTCCGCAGGCCTGACCAGCGAAGTCAGCACCCTGGTCCTGGCCCGCGACCTGCGCCGCACCGGCCCCGGCGGCGGCGTCCCTGGCGAGGGCATCACCGTGCACGAGGTGCCGCTGACGGACGTGCCGGCCTGGCTAGCCGGACGCGCTGCGCAAGGCGTGCTGATCGATCACAAGATCCATGCTGCGCTGTGGTGGCTGGGCCATGCCAACACCATCTGACCGCTTCACCGGCTACGCAACCTCGGCTTCCTGGCCGTAGTGCTGGCGCACTGCTTCCGCCGTCTGCTGCCGTAGCACCCTCCCTGCCCTCACGGATCGGCATTGGTGAACGGTCGCCGCCCGGCAGAGTTCACCCTGCCATGTTCCGCCAACTCCTCGCCCTCCCGTTCCTCGCCGCCGTCGCCTCCGCCGCCGAGCCGCTCGATGCCGAGCTGGCCGCGCTCGAACGGGTGGTGCTGGCGCCTGACCGCGCGGCCGCCGTCGCTGCGCTGCCGCCAGGCAGCCGCGAGCGCGACTGGCATCAGGCGCTGCTGCTGCAGCACAGCGGGAAGTTCGCCGAGGCGGAGGCGCTGATCGAGGTCATCGCCCGCACCGACCAGGAACTGGCCAACAGGCTGCGCTGGCGCCAGGCCCTGCTCGGTTGGGATGCCGACCGCGCCGGTTCGCTGGACAGGCTGCGCCAGCTCGGTGGCGCTCCTGAGGTTTCGCCGGCCGGCGCTCCGGCCGGCGGCGGCCTGCCCACGGCCCTCGATCCGCAGCTGCTCGATCCGACCCGCCTGCTCGCCGAGACGCTGCGCCGCGAGGGGCACGCCGGCCTCAGCGACGCCGGCCTGCAGCAGCTGTCGGTCGAGCAGATCGCCAGCGGCCAGGCGATGACGGTGCTCAACGCCCTGAGCTCACCCTTCCATCCCCAGCTGGCCCGGCTGCTGGCCAAAGCCTTCGCCGACGAATCCAATCCGGACTTCACCGTGCTGAAATCACGTGAGCGGCTCGGCCGACCGGTGCTCGACGCCCTGGCCGACCAGGTGCCGCGTCTGCGCTCCGACCGCGCCTTCGTCGACTGCTGGCTGGCGGCGCGTCTGGCCGAGGACGGCGCTCGGGCGGACGGACCGGCCGAGCGTCTGCGCCGCGCCGAGGACCTGGCGCGCTTCGCTACCGACCTGCCGGCCGACGCCAGCGGGCTGCGCCGGGCTGCGGCGTGGTGGCGCCTGCGCCTGGCTGACGAGGCTGGTGCCGATACCGGGCCCGCCTTGCGCACGTGGCTGGCCCTCGGGCGGACCGCTGCCATCGCCGTACCGCTGGCCAAGGGCAAGTCCGACGCGTCCGAGCAGGCCTGGCCAGGCGGTGAGCGCATCGGTCTGCCCGCACCCGACGAGCACGAAGCGAAGCTGCTCGCCGACCGCTGCCTGCTCGACCAGCTCGCCGGCCTGGCCGAGCCGTCAACCTGGGCCGCGCTGGTCGAGGCGCGCGAGCTGGCCCTGCTGCACCTGCGGGCCCGGCTCGGCGCCGGCATCGCTGGCCAGACCGCCGATGGTGGCCAGGTCGAACGCTGGCGCAGCGAGGCTCACGTGGCGGTGATCGGCGCCGAGGTCCGCCGCCGGCCGAGCGAAGCGGTCGCGCTGACCGTCGCTGCCACCGGCACCACCAGCCTGCTGGTGCGCGTCTTCCCGCTCGACCCGCGGGTCGTCGCCGAGCATCCCGGGCGGGTGCGTCCCGGCATGGATCTCGACGGCTGCATGCCAGCGCACGAGCGCAATCTGCCGGTCGACAGCGATCCGCTGCGCCGCCACCGCCTCGCCGTCGCGCTGCCTGAGTGCGCCGGGGCCGGGGCCTGGATCGTCGAATTGATCGCCGGCAACCAGCGCGTCCGCGCCTTGGTGCGCTGCGGCTGGCTCGATGCACTGCCGGTCGCGGGCGGCTACCTCGTGCTCGACGAGGACGGCCGGCCCTGCCCCGACGCCCAAGCCAGGTTCCGCGGCGAGGACCTGCGCGCTGACGCCAGCGGCATGCTGCGGCCGCCGCGCCTGCCGTTCGGCGCCCAGCGCGAGTCCGCCACCGCGCTCAGCATCGTACACCAGGGCCGTTCGCTCAGCCTGAGCCATGCGGCCGAACCGCACGAAGCCGTCCTCGGCGCGCAGTTCATCCTCGATTCCGAGCAGCTGGCCGGCGGCTCCACCGCCACCGCCCTGCTCGACTGGCACCTGTGGCTCGACGGTCTGCGCGCCAAGCCTGGCACGCTCAAGCAGCCCCGGCTGACCATCACCACGACCGATGCCAACAAAGCGACCGTCATCAGCAGCTTCGACCTCGCCGGCAGCGACGCGCAGGACGCCGAGCAGGTGGTGCGCTTCCCCGTGCCACGCCGCCTGGCCGCGATCTCCTGGTGGCTGGGCGGACGGATCGACACGCCTGAGGGCCCACGCGAGGTGTCGCACAGCGGCCAGGTGGAGGCCGGGCGCATCCGCTCGTCCGCCGAGGTCGACGACCTGCGCCTGCTCGGCGACGCGAGCGGCTTCCGTCTCCTCGTCCTCGGTCGCGGCGGCCAGCCGCGGCCCGAACGGGTGGTGACCCTGGACATCCATCACCGCTGGCTCAAGCAATCGATGCTGGTCGAGCTGTTCAGCGACGCGAACGGCGTGATCCAACTTGGACGACTGCCGCAGGTCACATCTCTGCGCGTGCGGGATCAGGTCGACCGCTGGTTCGTGGTACCCGGCGCCGACCAGGCGTCCTCGTGGAGCGGAGGGCAGAGTTTGCTTCCCGCCGGAGCAAGCCTGCGCCTGCACCTGCCGGCTGGCGCCAAGCCACGCCTGCTGCGCCTCGACGGCGACTCCAGGAATTGGCGGTTGCACGGCGCGATGGACCGTGGCCTGGCCCAGGACGGAACCGCGACCGTCGTCGGACCGCTACCGGCCGGCTCCTACGAGATCGTCGGTGACGGGTTCTCCCACCGGCTGCAGGTCGCCGAAGGAAAGACCGGTCCCGATCCGGACGGGAAGGGAACCATCGTCATCGCCGATGCCCTGCACGCCGGCCAGACGACCCCGGCCGAGCCGCTGGCGTTGCGGCTGTCCCGCGAGCGGGATGACCTCGCCATCGCCCTCTCTTCGTTCCGGCCCGGTACCCGCCTGCACGTCTTCGCCCGCCGCTGCCTCGACGCCAACGAACCGTTTGGCGACCGTCACCGCTGGCCGCAGTCGTGGCCGTTGCACCCGGTGAGTGGCGATGCCGAAGACGCCTCGACCCTGGGCGAGGAGGAGGCCTATCGCCTCGCCCGTCGCGAGCGCCCCGCCCTGCCCGGGGTGCTGCTTGAACGGCCGGGACTGGTCCTGCGTCCATGGCACGATCCGAGCATGGCCATCGGCGCCGGCGGCGGCGCATCCGGCATGTTCGGCACGCGCACCGGCGGCGGTCGGAAGCGCGCAGTCGGCCGCGGCGGCGGCAGCAAGGGCAGCAGCGGCGGCTGGGGCACGGCCTGGGCCGACTCCGACCTGCTACCGCAAGCGTCGGTGGTCCTGGCCAACCTGCGCCCAGCAGCGGACGGCACGCTGCGCGTCCCGCTCGCCCAGCTCGGCCCCGCCGGCTTCGTCTGGGTGGTGGCGCACAACGACGACGAGACCGCGACAGCCGTGCTCGCCCTGCCGCCTCCGGCCGCGCTCGTCTGGCGCGATCTGCGCCACACCGCCGTCCTGCCGCCCGGCCAGCCGCACATCCTGGTGCGCGAGGCCCGCGTGCTGGCCGCCGGCGCCGATCCGACGCCGCCTGCCGGTACCTTGCGCCAACGCGTCTTCGCTGGCGCCGACGAGGTCTTCGCCTGGTTCCAGGCCGGCGATCCGGACCTCGGCCTGCAGGAGCTCGCGGTGCTGACCAACTGGGACCGGATCGACGCGCGCAGCCGACGCCAGAGCTATGCCGAGCTGGCCAGCCACGAGGTCGATCTGTGGCTGACGCGCCATGATCCCGCCTTCTTCACCGCCGTGGCCCGGCCGATGCTGTCCCAGCTGCTGCAGCCGGGACTGGTCGACGCCGTGCTGTCAGGCGCCGATCTCGCGCGCTGGCACGAAGCGCACCGTGTGAACACGATGAATGCCGCCGAACTGGCCCTGCTCGCCCGCGCCGTGCCTGCCTCGGCCGAGCGGCTGCGCGCCATGCTCGCCGACCGCTGCGCCGGACTCGACGAGCGCCGTCTCGAAGCCGAGGCCCTGCGCCGTGCAGCGGTGGCGGTCGACGTGGCCAAGCAGAGCGAAGCGCAACGCAAGGACGCGCCAGCCCCGGCCGCGGCTCCGGCTCCGCCTCCCGCGCCGCTACGGTTAGAGGAACCCCAGCTGGAGGCCGAGCTGCCCGACCAGCTCGATCATGGCGGCGAAGTGGCGGAGCAGCGCGCATTCATTGACCAGGAAGTCCGTCCCGCCGCGCAGGATCCGCGCACCCTGACCGATCGCGGCTGGTGGCGGGTCGGTCGCAACGAGCGCAGCAGCGGCCTAGTCCCGGCCGGCCGCTTCTGGCGCGAACTCGCCGCGGCTCCGGCGGGCACCGAGGTGCTGTCCCCGGCGCTGCTCGCGGTGCATGGCAGCCGCTCAGCCGTGGTTGCCGCCATCGCATGCAGCGGCCTGCCGCTACATGCGCCGGAACCCGACGCCCAGGGCCGCCTGCCCTCGGCCGCCCTGCTGGTGCGCGAACGGATGCAGTCCGTGCCAGCGGCCGACGCCGACGGGCTGGTGGTCGACGGCGCAGTGTTCAGGAATGGTTCCGATGAGCCGGCGGTGCCGCCGCTGGTCGCATGGCAGGCCTACCGGCTGCGCTGGCGCATCGTCGAGATGGCTGGCCGGCGGCGCACCCTCGACCTGCTCGCCGAGGTCCCGGCCGGGGCGGTCGCCCTGGGCAGCGACGGTCGTTCGACCGCGACCATCACGGTCGAGCCCTACGGCAGCGAAACCGTCGAGCTATCCTTCTACTGCGGCGGGCCCGGCACCTATCCGTGCTTCGGCCTGCACGCCGCCGACGACGGCCGGCTGGTCGCCGCCGGTACCGCGCCTACGCTCACGGTGGCCGAGCCGGGTGGCGACGATGGCCGCTGGTGGAGCGGCGCCCCGGCCGAGATCGCAGCCCAACTGCGTGCCCAGCGCGGCGACCGCCTCGACGAAGACCTCAGCCGCGTCTATCACCGCCTGGCCGAGATCGCGGTGTGGCGCGCGGTGGTCGAGGCACTCGAAGCCCGCGGCGCTTACCGCACCGAGGTGTGGGCCTGGGCCCTCACCCACGGCGACGTCGAGCGCGTGCGGCAGTGGCTGCGCCTGGATCCGGCAGCGGCCACCGCGGTCGGCGGCGCGATCCGCTCGCCGCTGCTCACGCTGCTGCCGCTGCCCGACGAGACGCTCGTCCACCTCGACATCGAAGGCGTGGTCAACGCGCGCTGGCACCAGCCCGCGCTGACCATGCCGCAGGACCCCCAGGTCGCCGGACGCTGGCGCGAGGTCCTGGCCAAGGCCGCCCTGCTGCCGTCGCTCGACGACGGGCTGGAGCTCGAGATCGCCTACCTGCTGCTGCTGCAGGACCGCACCGCCGAGGCGGCGACCTGGCTCGCGCGGGTGGCGCCGGCAGCGCCGTGGACCACCCAGCTGGCCTACACCGGGGCGT
>JALHRW010000016.1 GCA_022841245.1 Planctomycetota bacterium | reverse complement strand
ACGACCCGGCAGTAGGCCGCAGGGTCGGCACGGTAGGCCGCCAGGTCGAAGCCGGCGGCGACGCGGGTGATCTGAGCCGGCGCGGGCGCAGCGGAGCTGGGCGACGCGACGGGTTGAGCTGGCGCCGCAGGGGACACCGTGCGGGCATCTATAGGCTGGTCTTGCGTAGATGACACCTGTGCTGCCGACTCGGCCGCTGGCGCAGCAGACGCGGTTGGCGCCCCAGCGGGTCGCGCCTCGTGGCTGCAGGCCGCCAGCACAAGGACGATGGCCGACACCGCCGCGCAGCCGCGGAGATTCTGGATAAAACAACCATTTTCTCCACTATTTACGCCACTGAAAGACACGTCGATCTCCGGCGCCGGGACGGCATGAGGGTTGAAGAGCTAATTGAGTAACAGCACCGCGGCTCGGCGCAATAGCGTTCTATGTCCGATTTTCCGGACATACGTAGGATAGACAAAGTAGCCGGGTGCACCGCCTGGAGGCGATCGCGCCACGCCAACAGGCGCCAGCTGCTGTGCCCTATGCAGCGCCCGATCACCGGCACACAACTCGACGTAGGTGCGACCCGCTCGGATGGCACTGACGCCAGCCATCAGCCGGTCCTCCGTGACCACGCTGATGTGGCTGGTAGTATGCGATCCCATGACCAAGACGCGCATCCTCGCTCATGCGCGCGCTCCCAGCACTGCGACGCGTCGAGAAGCGCCATATCGTGCAGTGGACACCGGCGCATGATGCCTTCCTGGGTCAGGCCAGCGATGCGACACTGGGAGACGCGTGGGGGGTGCAGGATTTCCATATCTGGACGCGACGTACGCTGCTGCGGGTCCTCGCCTACCATCAGCCGTGCTCGAACGTCATTCGCTGGACCCCGGCCATGTTGCGGTTGCTTGGGCACATCAGCGACACCCTTCTCGCGCAACGATTCAACATATCGCCGAGCAGCGTCCACATGAAACGGAGGAGCCTGGGCATCGCCCGTAGCAGCCATACCTGCGCCATCGCCTGGACACCGGCGATGAACCGGCTGATCGGCCGCAACACCGACGCCGTGGTGGCACAGCAACTGGGCATGGCGGTGTCCACCGTCCGCGAGCAACGTACAGCACCCGATCCCGTGGAGACGCCATGACCCCGATCCTGCTCACCATCGGCGGCTTCCTCGGCGCCGGCAAGACCACCCTCATAGCCCAGGCCGCCAGCATCCTTGCCAAACGCGGTAAACGAGTGGTCGTCGTGACCAACGACCAGGCACCCGAGCTGGTGGACACGGCGATCATCGAAATGGCCGGCGTCCCCGCGGCGGAGGTCGCTGGCGCCTGCTTCTGCTGTGCTTTCCAGGACTTCGCGGGGAAAACCCGCGAGTTGATCGCCCGTCACCAGCCCGAGGTGGTGCTCGCCGAACCGGTCGGCAGCTGCGTCGACATCGCCGCCACGGTGCTCCGTCCATTGGCCGTCGAGGCTGGAACCAGCTTGCACGTCGCTCCTTTTTGCGTGGTGGTGGATCCGGCAGCCCTCCGTGAGGTCGAGGCTGGCAGGATCGACCCGGCCACCGCCTACATCTACAGACTCCAGCTCCGCGAAGCCGATGTGCTGCTGCTCAACAAATGCGATGCCGAAACGGATCCGGCGCTGCCGGAAGCCGAATTGTCGGCACGCTGCCCGTCCGCTGCGATCTTCCGCATCAGCGCCACCGCGGGCGACGGGGTGGAGGGGTGGCTGGACGCCGTGCTTGCAGCCGCCCCGGGCGGCGACAAGCGCATCGAGGTCGATTACGACACCTACGCCGCTGGCGAGGCGGCCTTGGGCTGGCTCAACGCCACCGTCGACCTCCACGGCAGTGACTGGGAAAACGTCCTGCCTCGACTCATGCAGACCATCGGCCTGCGGGGCGTCGCGCACCTCAAGTGCCTGCTGCGAAGCGGCGGATTGGTCCTGGTTGCGAACAGCGTCACGGGGCGTCCGGAACCACACATGCGCCAGTTGGCCTCCGGGACTCCGACTCCCGACGCCCGGGTGATCGTGAACGCCCGCGTCGCATGCCCACCAGCGGAACTGCGCCAGGCGGTCGAGGGAGCCCTGGCGACCCTGGGTCTGGGCGGCCGGGTGAAAAGCATCCGAGCATTCTCGCCCGGACGGCCGGTGCCGGTGCATCGCATCGGGTAAACCTCATACCTCACTTCTTTTTCGGCTCTTCCTTCTTCTGCGGCGGGGCCCATTTGTTCAACTTGGGGATTCGCCTTCAGAAATTCCAGCGATAGGGCGCGCAGATCGACGTAGCCGACATTGGCCGCCTGAGCCACCTCACCGCTGATGCGGTTGTAGGTCGCGGCCAGTTCATCGCCCGGCGTCTTGGCATCGGCGGTGTCGCTGGCCACCGAGGTGCCCAGTACGATGACCTCGCAGCCAGCGGCAACCAGCTTGCCGACCGGCGGGCGTGCCCAGCGGGTGCTCTGCCGCGATCAGAGGGAGGACAAGCAGGAGCGGCAGGAGGGTAAGCATGAGATTCAGTGCCCTTTCGGCGGCTGTACCCCGAAGCGCTCGATCCAGCGCGCGTTTGCCCGTCCTGGGTCGGCGACGGGGTTTCCCGCCAGATTCCGGCCTCGCGCCTGGTAGATCTGGAAGGCATCGTTGTTCTTCGCCTGATCGAAGCGGGCGGCGGCGCTGATGTAGCGCATCGTGTACCCGCAGCGGCGGCGCGCACTGGTGTTGGCAGCGCTGCCGTGGATCGCCTTGGCGTGATGCAGGCTGCACGCACCGGCGGTGAGGATGCAGGGCGCGGCGGTGGCCGCGTCGAACGTCCCGGCCTTGATCTCGCGCGAAAACACAGCTCGCTCCGACACGGAAGCATACTCGCTGTAGCCGTCGACATGGCTGCGCGGCACGACATGCATGCAACCGTTGCCGAGGTCGCTGTCGTCGATCGCCAGCCACACCGTCACGACGTCCATCGGATCCCACTGTCCGCGCCAGTAGGCGCTGTCCTCGTGCCACGGCACCCGACGACCATCGCCAGCCGGCTTGCAGATGAAATGGCTGGAGAACAGCACGATATCCGGACCGGTGATCGGCTCGACCAGGTCGAGCACGGCTGGGTGCAACAGCCACCGCATCAGTTCCGGATGGTAGAAGTGCGGCACGTCCATCGCCTCCGGTCTGCCACCTTGAGCCGTCCAGTCTGCCAGCATAACCTCGAAGATACGCTGCAATGCGCTGAAATCATCTTGGGGGAACACCTGACCCGTTGGCAGGACATAGCCTTCGTGCAGGAAGTGGTCGACGTCGGCCTGCGACAGACGGGCGGTGGTGGCTGGACTGGCGAGCGGTGCGTTCATGGCCGCATCGTACTCGCAACTCCCTGCGACTGCAGGTCCCGATGGTGACCCGATGTATCCTGGCGTGACGCCGTCCCCATCCCATTGCCCCTCGTCGACGTGGACGTCGACGCTCCCGTCGATGTGTCGACACCGTCCGCCGATCGACACCGTCCGCCGAGCGAGCGCAGGCGTAAGCCCAGCGAGACTGGAACGAGCCGTCTCGCTTGGCAATTCGACGCGCGTATGCGCGGCGTGTCGAGCGGGTCCCGGGCGAAGGGCCCTGGCGGAGTACGTAGGGGCAGCGCCCCTACGAGCAAAAAGCTAGCAGATTTTCATCAGATGATCGAGCCGCAGTTGGCGCAGCTGCGTCCCGACCTGGGCCCGACTCCGGCGCACCTGCACCGGCATCGGCTTCGACGACTGGACGATTTGGAGCATCCAGGCGATCAGTACCGAATTGACGTGTTCGATGCGGTGGCAATCGATGACCATGGCGTCGGCCAGGACTCCGGAGGCCCACTGGTGGTAAAACGGCTGGCCGATGTTGTGGCGGCGCTCGGACGAGGCGCAGACCTCCAGCACCACCTCGCGCCCGGCGACATGCAGGGTGAAGGGGACGTGCTCCAGATCACGACTCTCCTCTTCGCTGGGCTTCAGATCGAGGCGTGCGCCAAGACCGGCGATCAGCGCGGCGGCCCGCACCGACGGACGCAGGGCGGAGAAACGCACGCCTTCGCAGCGTTGCAAGGCGGCGATGCCCTCGGCCGGCAGGCGCTCGATGGTCGAGCCCGGGATCGGGGTAACGGCGGCTGCCGCCACCAGGGCGGCGAGACGCTGTGGATCGGCTGGGGAAGCCAGCCAAGCCGCCAAAGCTGCACTCGGGGCTGGGCCCGCGCTCTCGGTCATGGGCGGACCTTAGCAGTCCAAATCAATCCCTCAAGGATCCTGCTGGGGCTGTCCAAGGGCTTGGCGCTGGAGCAAGTGGTAGTAGCGGCGGCAGAAGCGGTGAGCCTCGTCGCGGACGTACTGCAGCAGGCGGAGGCCGGCGTCGCGTCGCTGCAGGCGCAGGCCGCGGCCGCCCGGCAGGATGATGGTCTCCTCGCGCTTGGCCAGACCGACGATGGCCGGCAGCTGGACCCCCTCCGCCGCCAACGCCTCCAGGGCGGCGTTGAGCTGGCCAAGACCACCGTCAATGAGCACCAGGTCGGGCAGGGCCTGGCCTTCGTCGCGCAGGCGGCGGTAGCGGCGCCCAACCACCTCCTGCATGCTGGCGAAGTCGTCATTGCGCTTCAGGTCGATGGCGCCTTTGACGCGATAGCGGCGATAGCCGTCCTTGTTCGGTACCCCGCCGACGAACTGGACCATGGCGGCGACGACATGCTCGCCGTGCAGGTGGGCGATATCGAAGCCCTCGATGGTGCGCGCCGGGCCGGCCAGGCCGAGGTGCTGCTGCAACGCCGCGACCCCGGCGCCGATATCGATGACCGGGGCGGAGGGCTCGCGATAGTCGGACAGCTTGCCGCGTTCCGACAGGCGCTCGATCGCCAGGATCTGGTCGCGGATGCGCGCCGCGTCCTCGAAGCGCAGTTCGCCTGAGCAGGTGCGCATGCGTTCGCGCAGTTGGCCGAGCAGCGGTCCGCGCCCGCGCCCGGTGACGAAGGCGCGGAGGGCGCGGATGTCCTCGCCGTATTCCGCCGCGCCGATCTTCGTGGTGCACGGCGCGCTGCAGCGCTTGATATGCCAGTTGAGGCAGGGCGCGAACGAGCGGCGTATGGGGTCGCCCTCGTGGATGTCGAGCTCGCAGGTGCGGAAGCGGAAGGCGCGCTGCAGGAAGTGGTACGCCCGGCGCAGATCGCTGCCGCTGGCGAACGGCCCGATCAGGTCGGCATCGGCCAGACGGCGGTCGCGGGTGACGAAGACGCGGGGGAACTCCTCGCGCGTGATCGCCAGCAGCGGATAGTCCTTGCCGTCCTTGAGCAGGACGTTGAAGCGCGGCTGCAGCTCCTTGATCAGCAGCGATTCGGTGAGCAGCGCCTCGACCTCGGAACCGGCGACCAACCATTCGATATCGACCGCCTCCTGCAGCATGCGCAGGGTGCGCGGCTGGTGATCCTCGAGGCGCTGGACGTAGCTGACCACCCGTCGGCGCAGGTGCTTGGCCTTGCCGACGTAGATGACCCGGGCCTCGGCGTCCTTCCACAGGTAGCAGCCGGGGTCGTCGGGGACGGTCGCGATCTTGGCGAGGAGCTGCTCGCCGATCACGGCAGGAAGGCGTCCTGATCGTCGCCCGGCGGCTCGCGCCGGGCCAGCAGGCGGGCGTATTCCGCCGCCGCGACGCTGCGCGGGGCCAGCGATTCGGCGACGCGCTTGGCCGAAGCCCAGCCCTGCGCCTCGGCCTCCGGGGTGATGCGGCCCATCAGCATGTTGCAACGCAGGAACACCAGGTAGGTGTCGATGGCGTCGCAGGTGCAGTAGTCGTCGATGCGCTCGTGCTCACCGCGGTTCCATAGCTCCTGCACCATGCTGCCCTTGGTGTCCATCTTGCCGCAGCCGCCGAGCAGCTTGGCGAAGAGGTCGAGACCGCCGTTGGCGTGGGTGGCGCCGGCGTTGGTGATGAACTCCTGCACATCGAAATGGAAGGTGGTGTTGTAGCGGTTGCGCGGCTGCTGGTAGCCCGGCCCGTCCATGCGGAACCACTCCGGCACCGGAATGCCGAAGCGGTAGGCGCAATGCTCCATCACCGGCAGGTCGAAGAAGCGGCCGTTGAAGGTGACGAAGCAGGGCGGCTCGGCACGGTTCTTCTCGAGGTGCTTGCGCCAGCCGTTCCAGAACATCCGTGCGATGACCTGCGGCCGGAATTTCGGCCGATCGAGGTTCTTGACGTCGATCAGGGTGTAGTCGTCGGCGACCCGCGCGATCGCCACCGATACGGGCAGATGGTAGGTGTGCGGGATGAAGTCGCTCTTGCCGGCGGCGACGAGTTGCTCCTGCCAGCGTTTGATCGCTTCGGCCGGGGTCAGCTGCGGCTGGTCGGGGAAGCGCGACAGCTGCACCAGGCGGCCATCCACCACCGATTCGAGGTCGAAGACGAGGAAGGCGGCGCGGTCGCTCATGCCCGCGAGGGTAGGGCCGCCGGCCGGTTGTCGAACGGCGCCTGACGGAAGGATGGAGGCGTGGAACGCATCGTCATCGGCGGCCCCCTGCGCCTGCTCATCTCGGCCACCTGCTTCGCCGCCGCCGCCATCCTGACCGCCCTCGGCGTCGGCTGGGGCTGGGGCATCGGCTGGATGGCGTGGATTCCGGCGCTGTTCCTGCTGCTGCCGGCCCTCGCGCTGAGCGGCCGGCGCGAGCTGCGCCGCACCGCCCAGGGTTTGGAGATCCACGACGGCTGGCTGTTCCGCCGCATCTACGCCTTCGGCGTCGGCGGCGGCGAGATCGAGGTGCTGCCCGCAGGCGGCGCCTGGACCGTGGTCCTGCACCAGGCCGGCCGCGAGATCCCGCTGGCCAGCTGGGTGGCGCGGACGACGGCGGACCGCGTCGCCGCCATGCTCGGCGACCTGCCCCGCCGCGCAGCCCGCCGGCCGGACGGCGACCGGTGACCTCGGCTCTTCCGCACCCCGCCATGGCCGTACCGTGACGACGATGGACGAGGAACTCATCCGCGCCGCCGGCCTGCTGCTGCGCCGCGAATCCGGCAGTCGCCGCAGCTGGCTGCTGCTGCGCAACCGCAAGCGCGGCGAATGGGGCTTCCCCAAGGGCCATGCCGAAGGCGATGAGGACGACGTCACCACCGCCATACGGGAATGCGCTGAGGAATGCGGCATCGCCCTGGTCGCCCTCGACGGCACGCCGCGCATGCTGCTCTACCGCCTCTCCGACGGCAGCCCCAAGCAGGTCGCCTACTTCCCGGCCCGCACCGCCCAGGACCGCATCGTCCTGTCGCACGAGCACGACCGCGCCGGCTGGTTCGACGCCAAGGGCGTGATCGAGCGCATGCCCTACGAGAGCCTGCGCGCGCTGTTCCGCGCCCACCTGCGCGATTTCCGCTACCGCTGATGCAACGCTTCGAACTCTATCTGCGCGAAGGCGACGACGCGCCTGTGGAAGAGGCGCTGGCCGACATCCTGATCAGCCTCGGTTGCCGCCTGCAGGGCGGCCCCGGCTACCACCCCGGCACCTGGAGCGACGCCGCGACCGGCGCCCGCGCCGTGCTCGATCTCGGCAATCCGCCGATCGAAGAGGACGTGCAGCACCCGCCTCGCGCCTACGCCGGCTGGACGCCGCTGCGCCTGGCCATCCAGCTGCCGCTGGTCTGCCCGCACTGGCAGGCGGTCGAGGGCTTCCAGCTGGTCGAACGCCTGCTTGCCGCCATCCCCGGCGCATTCGCTCTCGACTGCGAGGACATCCAGGAGACCAAGGACGCCGAAGCCGGCCCCTTCGCCTGGAGCCGCCCGCGCGCCCTGGCGAGCTGGGAACGGCAGCACACGGCGCAGATCGAGACGCGCACCGACCTGGCCCGCATGCAGCGCGGCGATTCGCTGCGGCTGTGGCGCTGGCGCCGCGAGCGCGAGGCCGCCTGGCCGGCCGCCACCGTGCTGCGCGACCGCGCCGCGGCTGAGGCGCACGCGGTATGCGTGTGGCCGGATCCGACCGTCCCCTGCGTCCTGCCCGCGATCGGCCTGGTCCTCGCCCGTCTCGATCAGCCGCGGCTGGTCCGGCGTGGCGACCTGCCTGTGGGCGAGGCGCAGCCCCGCGGTGGCGGCGCCCTGGTCGCTCCCCCAGCCGTATGGCCGGAAGGCTTGGCGATCGCGCGCTTCGCCGCCTGCGATGACGAGATGTGGGTCGACTGATCAGCCCGGCGCAGCGCTGGCCAGAGCGGCGCGGTGGGCGGCGACGCCGTCGCTGCCACGCAGGTCGCACTCGACCAGGGTCAGACCTGGACGCTGCAGTGCGGCGACGAGACCGGCAGCCTCGGTGCAGCGCGCATGGGGCAGGCCGAACTGGGCCGCGGCATGCGCAAAATCGAGGTTGTGGTCGGTGCGGACCAGCTGGCGGTAGCCGGCGACCTGCGCCACCGGCAGGAAGTCGAAGATCGCGCCGCCGCCGTTGTTGAGCACGACGATCGCGCCATCGCCACCGGCCAGAGCGAGCGAATTGAGGTCATGCAGGCAGGCGAGGTCGCCGACCAGGCAGATCCCGCGCCGGCCTCGGCTGGCGCCAAGGAAGCTGGCGATGGTGCCGTCGATGCCGTTGAGTCCGCGGTTGCACAGCACCCGGCGTTCACCCGGTGGCAGCACCAGATTGGCGTCGCGCACCGGCATGCTGCTGGCCAACCAGAGCACGTCGCATGGCGCGGCGCACACCACAGCGGTGGCCGCAGTGGCGTTCCAAGCACTGGTGGTCGGCAGGCGGTTGCGCCACAGGGCCGTCCAGGCCGGGTCGGCGCGGCCGAGCGCGGCGAGCAGCCGGTCTATGGCGGCGCTATCGGGATCGACCAGACGATGCGTGGCAGTACCGATGAAGTCGTCGTTGCGCGGCCCGCCGAGGACGATCTGCGGGCAGCGCTGCCGGGCGAGCCATTCGTAGCCGGTACGCGTCAGCGGCGGCGGGCCGATGCGGAGGATGACGTCAGGCGCGGCTGGCGGACGGGCGTAGAGCGCGTCCGGGCAGGCGGCGAGATGCGGCATGTCTGGACGGCGCAGGCCACTGCAGGCGTCGGCCAGCACCGGGAAGCCGGTGGCCTGGGCCAGGCGGGCGACCAGGGATGGCGCCAGCGCTTCGGCGGATCCCGCGATGATCAGGCCGCGCCCGGGAGCTCCGAGGTCCAGGACGGATCCGGGCCGGGTCGGACTGGAACCCGGCACGCTCAGGGGCAGCTCGGACACCGGCGGACAGGTCCACCCGTCGGGGATCGGCGGCAGCGGATCGCGTAGCGGGATGTTGACATGCACGGGCCGGCGAGCGCGGGCCACGGCTGCAACGCCATCACGCAGCCGCTGCAGCGCGGCGTCCTCGGCCGCAGCCTCGCCGATCGCGACCTCGTCGGCGAAGCCGCCGAACAGGCCGGTCTGGGTCATGGTCTGCGGGGCACCGCAGCCGTGCAGCTCGGGCGGCCGGTCGGCGGTGAGCAGCACCAGCGGCACGCCGGCGGCATCGGCTTCGCACACCGCTGGCAGCAGATTGGCGGCCGCCGTGCCGCTGGTCACACACACTGCTACCGGGGCGCGTTGGGCCTTGGCCATGCCGAGGGCGAAGAAGGCAGCGCCGCGCTCGTCCCAATGCGTCGTGAAGCGGCCATCGAACACCTTGGCCAGGGCGAACAGCAGCGGGCTGTTGCGCGAGCCGGGGCAGAGCACGACGTGGCAGCAGCCGGCGCGATCCAGCTCCTCGGCGAGATGGCGGCCCCACCACGCGTTCAAATTGGCATCAGGCATGCCCGATCCGGAGTGAATGGCGCACCAGTTTCAGCTTCAGCTCGGTCTCTTCGTACTCGAGCTGCGGGTCCGAGGTCTCGACCACGCCGCAGCCGGCGAAGACGCGGGCCATCTTGCGGTCCGGCGAGAGCAGTGCGCCGCGCAGCGGGACGATGGCGCGGCAGGAGTCGGGTGCGATCCAGCCCAGCGCGCCGCAATACAGGCCGCGGCGCAGGCGCTCGTGGCGGGCCAGCCAGCTGGCCGCGGAGGACGCCGGCAGGCCGCAGGTCGCCGGCGTCGGATGCAGGGCGGCAATGGCATCGAGGTAGTCAGGATCGGCGAGTTCGGCGGCGAGCCGGGTCTCGAGGTGGTACATCCCACCGCAGCGCCGCGGATGCGGGCTGGCCTCGACCGCGAACGGTCGGCAGCGCGGACGCAGGCAGGCGACGAGGTGCTCGACCACCAAGCCGTGCTCCTTGCGCTCCTTGGTCGAGGCGACCAGGGCGGTGATGCGCGCCAGGTCGGTTTCCTCATCGTCGCTCGCCTCGCAGGTGCCGGCGAGGGCGTGCGTCTCGATGACGTGGCCGCGGGCGGCGAGCAGCAGCTCGGGCGTGGCGCCGAGGAACAGCCCGCCATCCGGCAGATCCTGGGCATAGACGCAGGCACCGGTGCCCGCGTTGGCCTTGAGCCGGGCCAGCGCGATGTCGTCGCGGTGGTTCTCCGGCAGGTGGTGGTCGACGGCGCGCGCCACCACCACCTTGCGGAAGGCGCCATCGCGGATCAGCCCGGCGGCGTCCTCGACCATGTCCTTGAAGCCGCTCGGCGTATGCGGCCAGGGCGCCGGATCGGCCTTGGCCGGGGAATGCATCACCCCTTCGACCTGGTCGACCGCCACCCCGTCGCGTTCGATGCGCAAGCGCGAAGGCAGCCATAGCCGTGCGCCGGGTACAGCGCCCCATGGCGAGCCGACCGGGCCGGCATCCTCGAAGGCGAGCGCACCCATGACGTGCGGCAGCTGCCCGCGCTGGCCCTCCAGCCGGCCGAGGGCGCGGCTCAGACGCATGCCACGGCCCGGTCCGCTGGCGCTGGCCTCCCAGGCCACGCCTTCGGCCAGCACCACGCCGGCATCGTCCCACAGCAACGTGCGTGGGAAGGCGGCCTCGGTCCAGGAGAGGATCGGATCGTCGATCATCGGGCGACGGCGATGTGCCTCGTCTCGCGGATCAGGGTGACCTTCACTTCGCCAGGAAAGGCCACTTGATCGGCGATGGCACGGGTGATGTCGCGACCCATCTTGGCCAGTTCGCCGTCGGGCACGGTGTGCTGGTTGACGATGACGCGCAGCTCGCGGCCGGCCTGGATGGCGTAGGCCTTCTGCACGCCGGGGAACTTCACCGCGATGTCCTCGAGCTGGGCCAGACGCTTGAGGTACTGCTCCATGTTGGCGCGGCGCGCGCCGGGGCGGGCGGCGCTGATCGCATCGGCGGCGGCGGCGAGGACGGTGTACGGGGTCAGCGGGTCGTGGCCTTCGTGGTGGGCCAACGCGGCGTTGGCCACCGTCTCGCTCTCGCCGAAGCGTTTGAGCGCCTCGTAGCCGAGCTGCGGATGGCTCCCCTCCTGCTCGTGGTCGATCGCCTTGCCGACGTCATGCAGCAGGCCGCAGCGGCGGCCGAGGCGCGGGTCGAGGCCGAGGTCCGCAGCCATCGCGCCGCACAGGAAGGCGACTTCCTGGGTATGGACCAGGACATTCTGACCGTAGCTGGTGCGGAAGTGCAGCTTGCCGAGCAACTTGATGATCTGCGGGTGCAGGCCGCTGACTTCGCAGTGGTAGGCAGCCTCCTCGCCGAGGTGGATCAGTTCGCGATCGAGTTCGCCGCGCACCTTGGCCAGCTCCTCCTCGATGCGCGCCGGCTGGATGCGGCCGTCCTCGATCAGGCGCTTGAGCGTGCGCACCGCGACCTCGCGGCGGACGGGATCGAAGCATGAGATGTGGATCAGGTCGGGGGCCTCGTCGATGATCACATCGACGCCGGCAGCCTGCTCGAAGGCTTTGATGTTGCGGCCTTCCTTGCCGATGATGCGGCCCTTGTACTCCTCGCTCGGCAGCTGGATGCGAGCCGAGGTGGTCTCAGCCGTGTGCTCGGCGGCATAGCGCTGCACCGCGCGCGAAACGATCTCGATGCCGAGATCCTTGGCGCGCTCGTGGAAGACCTTTTCGCGCAGGGCGATGCGCGCGTTCAGCTCGCTGGCGAGCGAGGCGTCGAGGGCGGCCATCAGCTCGGTCTTGGCGTCCTCGGCGGTGAGGCCGGCGACCCGCGCCAGCTCGGCGGCGATGCGCGCCTCGCCGCTAGCGACGGCGGTCTCACGTTCGCGCAGGCGGGCGCGCTCGCGCTCGCCCTCCTCTTCACGTGCACGCAGCTTGCTGTCGCGCTCGTCGAGCACGCCCAGCTTGCGGTCGAGCGAGTCCTCGCGTGCGGCGATGCCGCGTTCGCGCACGGCCAGCTCGCCATCGCGGGCCTTCACCGCCGACTCGCGCTTGAGCGCACGGGCCTCGATCTCGGCGGCCGACTCCTGCTCGGCGGCCAGCTTGCGCTGTTCGGCGGCCAGCTTGGCGCGCTCGGCGGCCAGGGCCTGCTCGGCACTGGCCGTCGCCTTGGCCTGGGCCTCGCCGGTCAGCTGAGCCGTGCGGGCCTGCAGCGCGCGTTCGTGCTCCAGCCGCAACGTCGCTGCAGTACGGACTTTAGAGGCAATCCAGGCGACGACGGCAGCAACCGCTGCGATGACTACGGCCAGATAGGGGTCCATGAGCCGCGCACGATAGGACATGTCTCCAGGGCTCCAAGCGGGTGTCCTGGCCAGCCAGGATGAGCTCTGAGTTGCTTCTCTGCCTTTCTCCCTGCCTCCGCGCCTCCGTGGCACATGCATCTGCGCTAGCTAGGGTGAACATTCCTCCGGAAATCCACTCGGGGGCGGACATACCCTGATGCAGGAGTCCTCGCATGGACCATGAGCCGACGACTGATGCTGACGACGCGACCCTGGCGCAAGCCTGGGCGGCGGGGAACGAAGGGTGCTACACCACCCTGGTAACCCGCTATGCGTCTATGGTTTACAGCCGTTGCCGCCGCGCCCTCGGGGTTGCGGATGCCGATGATGCCACCCAGGCCGTCTTCCTGGTGCTTGCGCGTAAGCGCAGCCAGGCGGCGGCCAGCCCGGCCCTTGCGGCCTGGCTGCTGACGGTGGCCGATTTCGTCATCCGTAACGCCAGGCGTGACCGGCAACGACTGCGCCAGGTCGCCGCGCCGGATCTGCTGAACGCACTGACCGCGCCGGAGTTGCCCATGTCAGACATCAAGGAACACCTCGATGCCTGTCTGGAGCAGCTGCCGACGGCAGAGCGGGAAGCGGTGCGCCTCCACCACCTCGCCGGGCACACCCTGGCCGAGGTGGCGGCGCACACCGGCGTACCGTTGAGCACCGTGCATGACCGCGTGCGCCGTGGCCTGGAGCGGATGAAGCCGCTGCTGGTCCGGCGTGGCGTACAGGCCGCGTCGATCACCGTCCTCCTCGCCTGTCTCCAGGCCGAGGCGGCGGCGGCGACGGTGCCCAGCGGGCTCATGGCCCATTTGCGTGATCTGGCTCCGGCCGGTGGAGGGACGGGCGCGACCGCCGCACCCTCCGACCGTGCCCTGCGTTGGTCGCGTCCCCGAATGTCCACCATGACCCGTATCGCCCTCGCTGGCTCTGCCCTCCTCCTCATTGGCGGCGCCACCGCGCCCTTCCTCATCACGGCGTCGGAAGCGCCGCCAACCATGCCCATGCCGGTGACCGTCATCCCCGCCGATCCACCGGTGCCGGCAGCCGAGTTCGACCTCGATCCCGAGCGCGCCCACGGCTGGATCACGGTGCGTTGGGTCGACGGGGCACGCACCGCCGAGCGCCTGCGTCGCCTGCCCGAGCTGGCGCTGCTCGCCGAGGCGGCTCCGGGCGTGCTCGAACAGGTCGCCGGCCTGCGCGAGGCGGCGGTTGTCCTGCAGCCTGACGCCGCCCTTTCGCGTGAGGAACGGGTCAAGTACTACGCCTTGCAGCGCGATCTGCTCCACCTGACGAACGAACAGCAGGTCCAACGCGTGGTCGCCAACATGGACGAGCAGGTGAAGCTGGCGCAAAGCCAGGCGGATGCCGGCACCGCGCCCTCCATATCGCTCCTCGCCGGCAGCGAGGGCTGGCTCACCTTCGCCAGCCCGGAGGCGCAACTACCCGTCGCCGGCATCCTCGACCACGGGGTCTTCGGGCTGCTCTCCTGCGCCGGTACCGCCGATGGCTGGACCCTGGGCGATGGCGGTGCGGCCCGCCTGGTGCGCGACAGGAACCGCCTCCGCCTGCATGGCACACTGCCGCCGCTGGTGCCGGATCCGCTCGCCGGTCCCTGGCCAGCCTCCGCCGCCGATGTGGAGATGGTCTCCTGGCTCGACAGCGGCCTGCCCGGAGCCGTGCCGCTGCGGGCCAACACCATGAGCCTCACGGTGACCGCGGACGGCTTGCGCTTCGCCGGCGCCAGTGCTTGGCAGTCGGCGAAGCAACGCCAGGAGGCCGAGTCCTGGCCGCGCCTCGACCCTGCCCGCTTCGACGCCGTCCCTGCGAACGCCTTCCTCGCCTGCGCTGTGCCGTTGACGGTGGAGAGGACCGCGACCTCGGTCGTCATGCAGGCGATGCTGCGTTCCATAGTACTCCCGATGACCACGACACCCACCGGGGCGGAAGCCGTACCTGAACGGGCGCGTACCTTGATGACAGCAGGCAGCGAGGCGATCCGTCAGATTGATGGCACCGTCGTCGCCTGGATCGAACCCGGCGTGCCCGTGCCCACGGTCACGGTCGAAGCCGACATGCCCCAGGCTGCCGCTGATGCCCTGATCGCCGCCACCGGTGAACCGCGGGCTGCGGATGGCTCGATCACCTCCTTCACCGGCATGGTCTCGCTGACCCTCGGCTGGCAGGATGGGCGGCTGATCCTCACCACCGTGCCCGGCGGTCTCGCCGCCATCGACCGGCGCGGTGGCTTCAGCAAGCATCAGGATGTGCAGCGCGCCTTCGCCGCCATGCCGTCCAAGCAGCCGAACCTGTGCGCCGTGTTGCGCCCGACCGCCCTGGTCGAGTGCATCGCGCCCTTTGTCGCCATGGCCGGGCCGGAATGGTCGAAGCGACTGACAGACTACGAGCAGCGGTTGGAGCAGGACTCCGCCTATGCCTACCTCACGATCGCCGGTGACGCACAGGGCATGCGCGCCGACGCCGCCGGCCTGCTCTCGCTGGTGGCGGGCGGCGTACTCGCCGCGATCGCGCAGTCACCGATGCGCATCCCGAACTGAAGGCTCTAGGAACGACCATGTCCCATCCGCTTCTGCTCCTCCTCACCGTCTGCCTGGCCGCCGCCGATCCGGCACCGGGCCTCTACCAGTCGGCCGGCGAGGGCCAGACCCTGTACCTGACCCTGGATGATCGGCGGGTGGTGCTGCAGACTGCGGATGGGCAGGCGTTGTTCGGCTGCCGCGTGGTGCGCGAGGGTGGTGGGTTGAACCTCTACCGTTTTGGCAAGCCGATGGGTATGCGCGTGGTGGTCAAGGCAGGCGGGGTGGCTCTGGAGGAGGAGGGAGGAAAGGCGGAGTTCGGGTCCTTGTATGTGCCCTGCCCCACCCCGCCCGAGCCGATCGGCTGGCAGCCCTACGACCTGCCGGCGACCGAGGCCGATCCCGCCAAGCGCAAGGAGGTGGCCAAGGAGCTGCAGCGCCGCTTCGATCTCGAACAGAAGCTGCGTCTCGAGGCGATCAAGCTGAGCGGTGGCCAGATGGATGCGGCGACCATGGAGAAGCCCGAGGTCGCGGCGAAATGGCAGGAGATCAACCGCGTCGACGAGGACAACAAGGTGTGGTTGAAGAAGACCCTGTTCGCCAGCGGTTGGATCGGCAGCAAGAGCCACGGCGGCCAGGCGCACCAGGCCATGCTGCTGGTCATGCTGCACAACATCAATCATCTCCGCCTGGCCGCGACCGGCCTGGCCCAGATGCAAGCCGAGGTCAAACGCCGGGAGATTGGCGAGATGTCGGTCGCCAACCTCGCCGACCGCTTCGCCTTGATCATGGGCGACCCCATGTCCTACGGCATCCAGGGCGGGATGGGCGCGGATGGCAAGGCGATCATCCCCATCCTCGCCGATGCAGTCCAGGTCGACGCCAACCGCAAGCGCATCGGCCAGCCGCCCCTGGCCACGACGGCGGCGATGATGCAGGCGGCGGTCGTGCGCATCGGTGACGACGGCCGCTTGGTCGAGGGTGGCGCGGCGGCGGTCACCGGCCTGGATGCGATCGATATGCAGAAGGCGATGAGCGATGCCACCTGGGGGCTGGCCGAGGCGGGCAAGGCCGATGCGGCGCTGGGCGTGGCGATCACCGCGGCGCGGGGCGGGGATGCAGCCCCGCTGACCGCGTGGTGCAAGCAGGCGGCCCAATCGCATCGCGACCTGCTCGCCCGTCTCCTCGAGGGCCTGGGGCGCGTCGCGCCCGGCGTCGATGCCGAAGCGGCGGTGGTGGCGCAGCGGTCGCTGTTTGACGGCTATCTCGCTGGAGTTCCGGCGCGGGACGACGGCCGTATCACCATCGGCAACCTCCTGGCCTACGCCCTGGTGGCGCGCGCCGCCGCGCCCACCGCCGAGGATCTGGCGCGGGCCATCGACCTGGCCAAGGATCTGGAAGTCGCGCTCAAGCGCAACGAAGTCGCGCGCAGCCCGCTGGGCCATGGTATCGCCGACACCATCGCCTGCGTCCGCTACCGCGAGGGGAAGCTACCCGCGGCCGCGAGGTTGTGGCAGCAGTCGATCAAGCTGGCCGGAGTGCAGGCGCCGGACCTCTACCGCCGCCGGCTGGCGCTGGCCGAGGCAAACGACGCTGCGGCACCGTTGCCGCGCTGAGGAGACCTCCTCTGCGGCCAATCGAACTGCGACATGCTGGTTCAGGTCAGCCAGATGTGGCTGCCCCAAGGTTCCAGATCGACGTAGACCTCGTCGCGTTCGAACACGCAGCCGTCGCGCACTTCACTGAAACGGGTGCGGCCCCAGCCGTGGTGCACCAGGCCTTGGCTGCGGCGATCCGACCAATTGACGATGCAGAGCAGCCGCTGGCCGCCGCCTTCCCAGGCCCAGACCAATAAATCACGACAGCTCTGGTTGTCCGGCCAGCCGGTGGTCTCGAGCATGCGCCAATCGCCATCGCGCATCGCTGGCAGGCGACGCAGACGGGTCAGCGTCCGCCAGCGCGCCCGCTCGTCGGCGTCGAGCGGTTCACGACCGCCCTTGGCCAGGGTCACCGGCACGCGCATGCGCTGGCCGTGCTCCTGGCCGGAGTTGAACAGCCAGGTGCCGGGCAGCGTGGCGACGACCACGGCGGCGGCGCGCCGACGCGGCTCGGGGAAGGCGCTGGCGCAACGCGGCTCGTCGTGGTTTTCGAGGAAGCGCACAGCGCAGGCGGAACCGTGCGCACGGTCGCGCACCGCCGCCGCGTCGCCCTGGCGCAGGGCGTCGTACAGGTCCTTGTCGTAGGCCGAATCGAAACCCTGGTTGAGCAGGTCGTTCCCGCGTCCCCAGTAGGATTCTGCGATGGTACCGAAGCTGGTGGCGTGCCGACGCGCGGCGCCGAGCACCTCCGGCCAGTAGCCCAGATGCGACGCGGATGAAGGCCGATCACCCCAGGTGCGGGCGAAGACGTCCTTCAGCGCCAGCATGGCCATGTCGCAGCGCACGCCGTCGCACTGGCGGGCAAGCCGCGCCAGCTGTTCGCCGGCGGCGGCGCGCAACTCGGGGTGATTGAGATCGAGCTGCACGGTGTCGGGCCAAGCCGGGAAGAACGGGTCCTTGCCGCTGGCCACGACGCGGCCGTCGACGCGCAGGCCCTCGACCCCCTCGCCGCCCGGCACCGCCCAGCGTACCCAGGGATGGTCGGGAGCGACGTGGTTGGGGATCCAGTCGAGCCACAGGCCGAGGCGGTGCCTTTCCAAAGCGATGCGCGCGGTGGCCAGCGCAGCGTCGCCGCCGAAGCGCGGATCGACCCGCCACGAACGCACGGCGTAGGCCGATCCGCACACGTCCTGCTTGTCGGCCCAGGGCAGGGCGGCGCGATCGGCGGCGAAGGCCGGATGCCTGCGCGCGATGCCCGCCGCCACCGGGCTGCGCTCCCACACGCCCATCAGCCAGACCGCGTCCGCACCGAGATCGGCTATCTCCGCCCAGCAGCGGTCGGGCACGGTATCGAGCGACACCGGCCGGCGCAGGCGCGCCGCCAGATCGTCGAGCCAAGCGGCGCAGTTGATTTCGTAGAGCACCTTGGGCGGGGCCATGATCGGTGCATCATCACCGCCGCGACTCCCCGTCCATCCATCGCCGGGACGCCGCTTGCCCCCGCCTTCCCGCGCGTCAGGCGTGCGGCCGGCCGCCCTGGGGCGGCAGCACGAACTGGTGCGGCCGGCGCAGCAGGCGCAGGGCGATGCCGCGCAGCACCAGCAGTAGGTCGGCGAACGGCAGGTCGAAGGCGCGGGCGGCGGTGAACAGCGACAGGGCGAAACTGACCGAGAGGTTGAGCACGAACATGCAGGCGATGCCGGCAACCGCCCACATCGCCTGCCAGGATAGCAGCGGCCCGTCATGGGCGCAGGCGGCGAAGGCGAACATGCCGGAGTTCAGCGTTACGTGACGCACATCCAGCGGAACGCCGAGGAAGGCGCCGAAGGCCGGCAGCAGTCCGAGCATGAGGCCGAGGCTGATGTTGGTGCCCCAGCCGGCGGCGTGGATGCGCACCGCCTCGCCCCAGCGTTCCAGGCGTCCGCGTCCCAGGCGGGCGCCGAACGAATGCTCGGCGATGCCCTGCGGAATGCGGTGGTAGACCGCGAAGTTGTCGACCCAGCCGCCGATGATGCTGCTCGCCCACAGCACCACGCCGGTGACCGCGGCGTAGAAGATGGTGCCGCTGGCGATCGGGCTGAGACTGAGATACAGCGCCTCGACCTCGTCCACCTGGACCCAGTGGTGGCCGGTGGCCAGCCGCCACAGCGTGTCCATCGCCACCGCACCGGCCGAAACCATCAGCACGTTGCCTGCCGCCGCCGCCAGCTGGCTGGCGCAGATCGCCGCCGCCTGGTCGACCACGCGCTCGATGCGGTCGTCGCCGGAGCTGCCGCGCAGCACGCCGGCCATGGCCGCCGCCGTCATCGCCGGCTGCTTGGTCGCCAGCATCAGCCCGAGGTGCTGCATGGCGACGAAGCTGGCTGCGTAGTTCAGCCCGAAGAGCATGCCGGTCGCAGCCGGGGCGAGATGCGCCGCATGGGCAAGATGATGGATGGCGAGCTTCACCGCCGCGGTCGCGGTGGTGAGGATGCCTCCGCCCATCGCGGCGAGCCAGATGTGACGATATTCCGCCGCGCTGCCGGCGATGTAGTGGCCGCCGGTCTCGCCGCTGCGATCGACGATGCGGCGGTGCAGCAGGCGCAGGTTGGCGCCGGCCAGCTGGCCGACGCTGCGGTCCTGATGATGACGCAGGATCAAACGGGCGAGCAGCGCGTGGATCGCGCGCGAGCGCTCCAGGCCGGGTCCGGCCAGCATGATCGCGACCATGTCCTGCATGCGCACCAGGCAGCGCTCGATGACGTCGATGGCGAAGACGATGTCGACGTTGATCCCGCCATCCTCGAGATGGCTATGCATCGCGGCCAAGCGGCGCTGGCAGCCGGCGACGTCGTCGCGCCAGGTCGGCACCTGCGGCGTCGCATCGCCACCCGACTCCCAGGTTGCGACCAGGGCATCGGACGAACGCTGCAGGCGGAGGAACGGATCATCGGCCACGCGCACCGCGCCGCCGCGCTCGCGCAGCCGCGGTTCGAGACCATGGCCCGCAGTGCGCAGGGCAAGCAGACGGAAACCGTCGGCGAAGGTACGGCGGATCGGCAGCCATTGTTCCGGCCGCTCGACTGGGGCAAAGGCCTGGACCAAGGCATGGAACGAGGTGTCCGGCATGCGCTCGAACCTGCGCACCGCCGCCTCGCTGGGGAACAGCCGACGCAGCACGCGGGCGAGGTCGTGGTCGTCGCGCGGCCGCGGCAGCACCCGCGCCAGCATGCGATCGCTAGCCTCGGCGAGGAAGCTGCGTTCGACCGGGATGCCAGCCACGCCGAACAGATTGGTGCCATCGGCCTCGGCCAGGATGGCGGCGATGGCTTGATTGAAGCGTTCGCACAGCGCGGCGTCGCCATGCAATGCGAGCACCAGCCGCGAGAGCCGATCGCTCACCACCGCGGTGTGGTCCTGGCCGGTCCTGGCATCTCGGCCGGCCTGGCCGTGCCGGGTCCAGTCGATCAGCGCCGCGAAAGCGTCGATGCGTCCCGCCAGACCATCGGCCTGGCACAGGCGTTCGAACAGGTTGCCAAGATCGTCGGGAGCCACCATGTCAGAACTTCGAAACCGTGCCGATGAGCACATCCATGGCGAAGACGCTGAGGTCGCCGGATTGCACCGTCGCCGTCGCCGGGTCGTAGAGGCTGATCCGCTCATCACCCCAGGTCGCCGAGGTGCCGAGGATCAGGCCGGTCTCGCCACGACGGAACATGATCCCGCCCGACAAGCCGTAGAAATCGATCTTGTTGTAGAGGTCCGACTCAGCGATCGGGCTGTAGTCGGTGAAGGCGCCGACATGCAGGGTCATGCGCTCGGACAGCACGACGCTGCCGCCTACGCGCGCGTTGACCACATGGCGGTAGGCGGTGACCCGCGGCGGGATCAGCAGCGGGGTCAGCGTCGTGGTGGCGCCACTCGTCGTGCTGGTGAAGCCGGGCAGGGCCGGCACCGTCTCGTGCGCCGCATCGGGCATGGTCCAGACCAGGTCGAGCTCGGCGTCCCAGCCCGGTTCCTGCCAGCCGGCGCCAAGGCCGAGCTGCCAGGCGTGGACGAAGCGGAAGGCGTCCTCATCGACCCGGGCGTTGAAGCTGGACGCAGTCCCTCCCACCGGATCGACCGTCGAACCGGCCGCGTTGGTCAGACCACCGCTCATCAGTTCGGCGCCCGGCGTGACGACGCTGATCCCCACCGACAGGCGCTCGGTGGGCTGGATCGAGACGCCGAACTTCAGCTGCAGCGAGGCACTCCAGGCAGAGGAGGTGAACGACTCCGCGACGTAGCGTCCCTGGTAGTCGCGGACCCACACCGATTGGATGAGATCGACGCTGTCGTAGTTGCCGACCAGCGCGCCACCGAGCTGCAATCCCTCGAACGGGGTCCAGCCCACCGCCAGCTGGCCGGACCAGGTGTCCTGATCGACCCGCACCTGGGTGGCATAGCTGCGCTGGGTCAGCGTCGGCTCGGCGCGTCCGCTGTCGACCGCGCCGCTCCAGTGCATCGGGTTGCACAGCATCGCGGTCCAGCCGATGCCACCATCCGCACTGCGGCCGGAAAAGCCGCCGTAGACCTTCAGTACTGCGCCGCTGAGCAGCGCGTCGCTATCGCGGCCGGCGGATACGGTGATGTTGTTGAACCCATACGCGGTGGCGCCGGCAGACAGCTGCTCGGGATCGAGGCTGGCCGCCATCGCCGGATTGTACCAGGTCGCAGCAGCTTCGCTGCCGAGGGCATAGGTCGCACCACCGCGCAGGGCCGTGGTCGCCCCGACCGGCTGGTGCACGGTTTGCGGGAGGACCAGGGTCAGCGGGTCAGCGGCAGCCGCCGAGGCGAAGATCAACATGGTGGGCAGCGCGCGCATGCGGCGGCGCATGATGCGTCCAAGGCCATGCGGACCAAGCAGGAAGGGAACGACGGATGGCTTCCATGCTTGAGTGATCTCGAACTGCCGGTATCCCTCTGATCCCTGGGGTTTTCGCGCATGTCGACCGACCGCCGCATCCTTGTCGTCCCGCTGCTGCTGACCCTGGCCGCCTGCGCCCGCGACGCGCCACCCGACAAGGAGCTGACCGAAGGCGCCCTGCCCGACAAACCGCCGGAGGCGTTCGCCAGCCCGGTGGCCAACAGCGGCACGGTGCAGGATGGCTGGTTGGCCAGCTTCAACGAACCGGTGCTGGAGAAGCTGGTTGCCGAGGCGCTGGAGAAGAACCGCGACCTCGCCGCCGCGCGCTTCCGCCTCGACCAGGCCGCCGCCCAGGCCCGCCAGGCCGGCGCCGACCTGATGCCCCAGGTCGGCTACGCAGTCGGAGCCAGCACCGGCGGGACCGGTTCGGCCAACACCAATCAGATGGGCGCCGGCCTGACCCTGTCGTGGGAACTCGACGTTTGGGGGCGCCTGTCCTCGGCCCAGCAGGCGGCGCAGAACGAGTTCGCCTCACGTGCCGCGGACCTCGAATTTGCCCGCCAGTCGCTGGCAGCGCAGGTCGCCAAGGGCTGGTTCCTGTGCATCCAGGCCGACGAGCAGGAGCGCATCGCCGTCGCCTACGCCGACCTGCAGAAGCGGAACGTCGAGCTGACCGCGTTGCGCGAACAGAACGGGCGCTCCACCGCCTACGATTCAGCCCTGGCCCGCGCCACCCTGGCGACCTCTCAAGACAGTGTGCGCAAGGCGCGCAGCGGCCGCGAGCGTGCGACACGTTCGCTTGAACTCATGCTCGGCCGTTATCCGCGTGCCGAACTGACCCCCTCGGCCGCCTTGCCCAAGGTGCCAGGCCCGCCTCCGGCCGGCATGCCCAGCCAGCTGCTCGAGCGCCGCCCCGATCTCGTCGCCGCCACCCGCCGCGTCGCCGCCGCCTTCAACCAGGTCGAATCGGCCAAGGCCGCCCGCCTGCCCCGCCTGTCGATCACCGCCAACGGCGGCATGTCCTCGCAGGAATTCCAGAATCTCTCGCTCGACGATGTGTTCTGGAACATCGCCGGCAACCTGGTCGGCCCGATCTTCGACGGCGGCCGGCTCAAGGAGCAGGTGGTCATCGAGACAGCCAAGCAGAACGAAGCCCTGGCCCTGTTCGGCAGCGCCGCGCTCAAGGCCTTCCGCGAGGTCGAGGAGGCCCTGGCCGAGGACGCCCGCCTGATCGAGCGCGTCAACCTGACCGAGACCGCCGCCCGCGAGCAGGGCGAAGCCGAGCGCCTCGCCACCCTGCGCTATGACGCCGGCGCGATCGATCAGCTAGCGCTGATTCTGGTGCAGTCGCGCACTCTCGACGCCCGCCTCGCCGCCCTGGCCATGAAGGTCGAACGCCTGTCCAACCGCGTCGACCTGCACCTGGCGCTCGGCGGCAGCTTCGCCGCCCCGCCCCCCACGCCCGAGGACGCGCTGCCGGCGTCCAAGATCGTCCCCGCCCCCGCACGCTGAGCACCGCCATGAACCGCCACGCCGTCATCCTCGCCGTCCTCGCCCTCGCCGCCTGCGGCAAGCCGCCCGCCCCGCCGGCCGCCGGTCCTCCGGAGGTCGGTGTCATCACCATCGCGGCGGAGGACATCCCGGCTGAATTCAGCTATGTCGGCCGCACCGTGCCCAACAACAGCGTGCAGCTGCGCGCCCGCGTCACCGGCATCCTGCTCGATCGGCCCTATCAGGAGGGCCAGCTGGTGAAGAAGGATGACCTGCTCTTCCGCATCGACCCGGCCGAGTTCCAGGCCGCCCGGGACAGCGCCAAGGCGCGCGTCGCCCAGGCCGAGGCCCAGGTCGCCAAGTTCGCCGCCGAGCTCAAGCGCACCGAGCCCCTGGCCAAGGCCGGCGCCGCCTCGCAGTCCGACCTCGATGCCGCCGTCGCCTCCAGCCTCGCCGCCAATGCCGACCGCGACGCCGCCAAGGCTGATCTGGTCAGGGCCCAGCTCGACCTGACCTACTCGACCATCAGCGCACCATTCGCCGGCATCGCCGGAAAGGCCTCGGTCGACCCGGGTGCATTGGTCTCGCCAAGCAGCGACGTCCTGGCGACCCTCGACGAGGTCGACCCGATCGCCATCGATTTCACCGTCTCGGAAGGCGAACTGCTGGGCTTGCGCGCCGACCTTGCCGCTGGACGCCTCAAGGCTCCGGAGCTGGAGAAGCTGCCGCTGAAGGCCCAGCTGGTCGACGGCTCGGTGCTGCCGCAGGACGGCCACCTCGCCTTCCGCGACGTGCGCGTCAAGCCCGAGACCGGCACCGCCCTGGTCCGCGCCCGTTTCCCGAATCCCGACGGCAAGCTGCGCGCCGGACAGTTCATCCGCCTGACCCTCACCGGCGCGACCCGGATCGGCGCACTGCTGGTGCCCCAGACCGCCGTGCTGCAGAGCCCGACCGGAGCGACCGTCTACGTCGTCGACAAGGACGGCAAGGCGGAGGTGCGCAAGATCACGCTGGGCGCCTGGCGGGGCGACCGCTGGGTGATCAGCGACGGCCTCACGGTGGGCGACATTGTCGTGGTCGATGGCGTGCAGCGCGTACGCGGCGGGCAGCCGGTGAAGGCGACGCCGTGGAAGCCGGAAGCCAAGGCGGCGGACGCGGCCAAGCCAGCCGACGCCAAGCCCGCCGATGCCCCGGCCACCAAGCCCTGATCGGCGGACCCAGCGATGATCTCCAAATTCTTCATCGACCGGCCGATCTTCGCCAGCGTCCTGTCGATCCTCATCGTCCTGTGCGGCACCCTGGCGATCAAGGGCCTGCCGATCGCCATGTTCCCCGAGGTGGTGCCGCCATCGATCTCGGTGACCTGCAACTACCCCGGTGCCGACGCCAAGCTGCTCTCCGAGACGGTGGCTGCACCGATCGAGCAGCAGCTCTCCGGTGCCAAGAACCTGCTCTACTTCCAGTCGACCGCCGGCAACGACGGCGTGCTCAACATCGTCGTCACCTTCGAGGTCGGCGCCGATCTCGACATCGCCCAGGTCGAGGTGCAGAACCGGGTCAACCAGGCCAGCCCGCGCCTGCCCGAGGAGGTGCGCCGCCAGGGCATCACCGTGCTGAAGAAGAGCAGCAACATCCTGCTCATCCCCTCGCTGGTCTCGGAAGACCCGCGCTACGACCAGCTGTTCCTCTCCAACTACGTCACCATCAACCTGCTCGACCGGCTCAAGCGCGTCGCTGGCGTCGGCGACGTGATCATCTTCGGCGCCGGCGACTACGCCATGCGCGCGTGGTTGAACCCGGACAAGCTGGCCGCCAGGGGCCTGACCGTCACCGACGTGCAGAACGCGATCAAGGAGCAGAACGGCCTCTACGCCGCCGGCCGCATTGGCCAGCGTCCGAGCGGCCCGGAGATCCAGCTCACCGTGCCGGTGACGACGCGCGGCCGCCTCGATACGCCGGAGCAGTTCGCCGCCATCATCCTGCGCGCCGAGACCGACGGCTCGATCACCCGGCTGTCCGACGTCGCCCGCGTCGAACTGGGCAGCCAGGGCTACGACAGCTACAGCCGCCTCGACGGCAAGCCGACCGCCAACATGATCGTCTACCTGATGGACGGCGCCAACGCCCTCGATGTGGCCAAGCAGGTGCGGGCGACCCTCGATGAGGCGTCCCTGAACTTCCCTTCCGGTGTCAGCTACGCCGTCTCGTTCGACTCGACCAAGTTCGTCGAAGCCTCGGTCGAAGGCGTCATCCATACCCTGTTCGAGGCCATCGCCCTGGTGCTGGTGGTGGTCTACATCTTCCTGCAGAACTTCCGCGCCACCCTGGTGCCGCTGCTGGCCGTGCCGGTGGCGGTGGTCGGCACCTTCGCCGGCCTGCTGCTGCTCGGCTTCTCGATCAACGTGCTGACCCTGTTCGGACTGGTGCTGGCCATCGGCATCGTCGTCGACGACGCCATCGTCGTGGTCGAGAACGTCGAACGCATCATGCACGAGACCGGCAAGAACGTGCGCGACGCCACCATCCAGGCGATGCAGGAGGTGACCGGACCGGTCATCGCCATCGTCCTGGTGCTCTCCGCCGTGTTCGTGCCCGTAGCCTTCATCGACGGTCTGACCGGCCGCTTCTACCAGCAGTTCGCCCTGACCATCGCCCTCTCGGTCGCGATCTCGGGACTGGTCGCGCTGACCCTGTCGCCCGCCCTGTGCGTCCTGCTGCTGAAGCCCGGTCATGGCCACAAGCCGATCTGGTTCCGCCTCTTCGACGCCGGCTTCGAGAAGATGACCAACGGCTACACCGGCATCGTCCGCTTCCTGCTGCGCCATGTCGCGGTCGGCCTGGTGATCTTCGCCGTGCTGCTCGGCGCCACCTGGCAGCTCTTCCAGAAGGTCCCCGGCGGCTTCATCCCGCCCGAGGACCAGGGCTACATCATGGCCTGCGCCTTCCTCCCCGAAGGCGCTTCGTTGGAACGCAACGAGGCCCTGGTCAGGGACATGGAGAAGCACTTCGCGGCCGATCCGGCGGTCGACAAGGTCATCACCCTTGGCGGCATGAACATGCTCGCCGGCGGCGCCAACTCGACCAACGCCACCACCTTGTTCGTCATGCTCAAGCCGTGGGGCGAGCGCAAAGAGCCGATCGATGCCAAACCCGTCGATGTGCGCAGCGTGCTGATCCGCTGCTTCACCGCCTTCAAGGATGATCGCCGCGGCATGGTGCTGCCGTTCAACCCACCGCCGGTGATCGGCCTGGGCACCCGCGTCGGCATCGAGTTCTGGCTGCAGGATCAGGGCGACAATGGCCTCGCCGCCCTGTCCGAGAATTCCGCCAAGCTCAAGGAACTGCTGGCCAAGCGGCCAGAATGCAGTGCGCCGAACACGGTCATCAGCTACACCCAGCCGCTGCTGCGCATCTCGGTCGATCCGGAACGCGCCAAGTCGATGGGCCTGAACCTGTCCGACATCTACGCCGCACTGCAGACCCAGCTCGGCTCGCTCTACGTCAACGACTTCACCAAGTTCGGACGCGTGTGGAAGGTGCAGCTGCAGGCCGAACCCGAGTTCCGTGCCACGCCCGAAGCGATCGACCGCATGTACGTGCGCAATGCGGGCGGCGATCTGCTGCCGCTGTCGGCGGCGGTCACGCGCGACTGGCAGCCGGGTCCGAACCTGGTCACCCGCTTCACCAACTTCCCCGCCGTGCAGTTCACTGTCGGGGCCGGCGCCGGCTACAGCACCGGCCAGACGATGAAGGCGGCTGAAGAATGCATGAAGGAGCTGCCGCCCGGTTACCGCCTGGCCTGGTCCGGCGCCTCGCTGCAGGAGCGCAAGGCTGGCAGCCAGCTCGCTCCGATCCTGGTGATGGGCATGATCGTCGTGTTCCTCATCCTCTGCGCCCAGTACGAATCCGTCCGCCTGCCCATCGCGGTCATGCTGGCCGTGCCGCTTGGCGTGTTCGGCGCCATGACGGCCTGCTGGCTGGTCGGCCTGGACATGAACATCTACGTCCAGATCGGCCTGCTGGTGCTGGTCGGCCTGGCGGCCAAGAACGCCATCCTCATCGTCGAGTTCGCCGCCGAGCAGTCGCGAGCCGGCAAATCTCCCATCGAGGCAGCCGAGATCTCGGCCAAGCTGCGCTTCCGCCCGATCCTGATGACCTCGCTGGCCTTCATCCTCGGCGTCGTGCCGCTGATCCTCGCCAGCGGCGCCGGTGCCGCCGGCCGCATCTCGATCGGCATCGGCGTGTTCGGCGGCATGCTTGCGGCCACCGTGCTGGCGGTGTTCCTGGTGCCGGTGTTCTACAAGCTGGTGGTCAGGCGCTGAGCCCCCACCTTCCCCCGAGATGTCCTCCATGATCCGCCGCCCGCTGCTCTGCGTCGCCCTCCTCCTCGCCGCCTGCGGCGATACCCGCAAGGAGGTGACGCCGGCTGAGCTGCATCAGCGGGCGGTGACCGTGGCCCAGCAGCAGATCGCGCTGCGGAGCGCAGTCCGCAACACCTTGCTGGACAGCCTGGACACCGACCTGGCAGCGAAGCGGGAGGGCCGCCTGGACATCCTGCTGCTGTCGGGCGGCGGTTCGTGGGGTGCCTTCGGGGCCGGCTTCCTGAACGGCTGGTCGAGCCTGCCCGTCGACCACCCGCAGGCCATGCCGCGCTTCGATCTGGTGAGCGGCGTCAGCACAGGCGCACTGATGTCGCCATTCGCCCTCATCGGTACGCCTGCCTACCTGACCCGACTCGAGAATGTGTATCGCAGCTGTTCGGATGAGTGGGCGCCGGTGCGGTCGATCATCAGCCTGGCCAGTGCGAACTCGCTGCTGGATACCACGGTGTTCGACAAGGCGCTCCGCGACCAGCTGGACGCCGACATGGCTCACGACCTGGTCCGAATCCAGGACACCGAGCATCGCCAGGCGCTCGTCGCCAGCAGCGATGTCGATCTTGGCCGAGCCGTTCTCTGGAGCCTGGGGGAACAGGCGCGCAAGGGCCTGGCCGCCGCCACCTACGATCCCGACTGCCTGTACAGGCCCCTGCGCGCGTCGGCTGCCATTCCCGGTGCCTTCTCACCGGTCGAGGTCGAAGGGTCGCTGCATGTCGACGGCGCCGTGTATGGCCAGATCCACGTGCTGTCTGACATGAGCGTGGTCGACCGCGTGGTGGCCGGCTGGCGGCAGAAGGCCGGCCCGGACGCGCCGCTGCCGAAGATCCGCTACTGGGTCATCCTCAACAACCGCCTGAAGGTCACCAACAAGACCATCCAGCCGCACTGGGGCGACTGCTCGCTGCGCAGCATCGAACTGATGCTCAACGCCCAGATCGCCGCGCCGCTCAACCGCCTGACCCTGTTCGTCGACAGCATGCGCATGAAGCACAAGCTGGACGTCGAATTGCGCTGGGTCCAGATCCCGGCTGACTGGACCTCGCCGCCCGACGTCTCCGATTTCCACCCCAGCGTGACCAACAGCCTGGCCGATCTCGGTCGGCGCATGGGATCCGATCCGGCGAGCTGGCTCGGCCCGGAGAAGCTGGGCACCAGCGAAGTGGACTCCGCAGCAGATGGCGCCCCCGCCAAGCCATAGCAGCCGAACGAGGAGCCCCGTGTGCCGCGGATGCCTCTGACCGCCCTGGGTGCACTGGCGCTGCTTGCCGGCTGCGCTGGCAGCCAGGTCGACTACCGCTCGCCGGACAGCGGGGCCCGCTATTCCCCGCCCCCAGCAGCCTTCCGCGATACCAGCCTCGCCCTCGGCGAGCGGCTACCCCCGGCTCTCCGTTCACCTGCCGTGTCCCTGGGCTTCGCCACCACTCGGCAAGCGGTTGGCGGCGCGTACGGCGACCAGGCCGATGGCGGCCTGCATCTGGGAACCCTGTCCATGTCGATCGGACCTCCCGGCACGACCTGGGAGGATCTGGTTGATTGGGCCCGCCTCAACGAACACCAGATACCGCCGGTGCGGGTCACCCTCGGCGCCTGCGACACGGCGGGGACGTCCGGCCTCGGCTCCGGTCCGGGCTCGCCGGATGCCCGGTTCCTGGCCGGGCTTGAGCCGATGTATGTCCATGGCGGAAGCCGGGTGCTGCTGTTCGTCCACAGTGACGACACCTCGTTCGCCGAAGCTGCCGCGACCCTCGCTTCGCTGCACCACCACCAGGGACGCCGCGGCGCTGCCGTGCTCTTCTCCTGGCCGGTCGACGACACGCGGACGCGGAATGCCGGCAACGCGCTGGCCCGGCTGATCTCGCTGCTCAGCGGACCCGGCCAGGTCGAGCGCATCGACTGCCTGGTGCACTCGACCGGGGCGGCGATCCTGCTCGATGCCCTGCACCAGCTGGAAGGCAGCGTCGGACGCGACAGCCTGCCTGCGCTGCACCTCGGCACCGTGGTGCTGGCTGCGCCCGAGGCGCAGACGGATACTGACGACATAGCCCTGCTCGCCGCCGCAACCGGGCGCACGGTGGTCTACAGCCGCCGCGCCGGGCGCACGGTCGGCGACCTGCGCCCGGCGTTGGCGGCCCGACGCGACCGCATCGAACTGGTCGATGTCACCGCCCTGCCCGAGCCTGCGGACATGGATGGGATCGCCCACCCCCTGGCGCTGACCGACGCCCTGCTCGTCCTGCTGCATGGCGAAGCGGCAGGCAGCCGCGGCCTGGTCCCATCGGATGATGCCCTGGTGTGGAATCTGCCACCCGACTACGCACGCAGCGCCGCCGCCTGGATCGCCCGCATGCCGGCAGCAGGGGCGCCATGAAGCCGCGCCATCCCGCCATCGTCCTGGCGCTGCTGGTGCTGCTGGCCGGTTGCTCGTCGCAGCGCGCCGCCCAGAGCCGCGCCAGCGAGGACCTGTACGCCCACGGAGCGCAGCAGGTCGCCCTGCTCGACCTCGGCTTCGACGCCCTGGCGCAACGGGTGGCGTTGATCCGGGCCGCCAAGCAACGCATCGACGTCCACACCTTCATCTACGCCGACGATGCCACCGGCCGGTTCCTGCTCGATGAATTGGGCGCCGCCGCCGATCGCGGCGTCCGCGTCCGCGTGCTGGTCGATGCGATGTTCTGCGCCATCCCGCCGGAGCGGCTGGCCCTGGTCCGCCGCACGCATCCGGGTCTGCGCCTGGCGGTCTACAATCCCCGCCCGAAGGATGTGGTCGAGACGCGGCGCTCCCTGCAGCACGAGGTCCACGCCGGCCTCAACCACCGCATGCACAACAAGCTGCTGGTGATCGATGGTGCCGCCGGCATCACCGGCGGACGCAACCACGAAGACACCTACTTCGACGTCGGCCAGGGCCTCAACTACCGCGACCGCGAGGTGCTGATCCGCGGCACCGCCGTGCGCCAGATGTCGGCATGCGCCGCCAGCTGGTGGTTCCACCCCCTGGTCGTGCCGGTCGATGAACTCGTCGCGGTCACCCAGGCCACGACCGCTCCGGTGCCCGACGCGGCCGATCTGCGGGTCGGGCAGCTGCGCGATGCCATCGATCGCCATCTGGCGGCCGGCGCTGCGCCCCGCTGGCGCGAGGTCAACCGGGCGGGGTTCTGCTGGGACGTCCCCGGCCGGCCCGAACGGGCTGACGCCACCTCCACCGGGGCGGGCCTGCACCACGTGTTGAGCCAGGCCAGCACCAGCATCGAGATCGTCTCGCCCTACTGCGTGCTCAACAGCGCCAGCCTGGACCGCCTGCAGGACCTGCGCGACCGCGGCCTGACCATCGACATCCTGACCAACAGCCTGGCCTCGACCGATGCTTGGTGGGCCTACGGCGCCTATCTGCGGGACCGCCGCCGGCTGATCGCCAACGACGTCGCGGTGTACGAGACCCGGCCACTGCCGGCCGATGTTGCCAGCATGTGGTCGATCGCACCGGAGGTCGTCGCGTTGCGCCGCGGTGGCCGGGAGCCGTTCCTGTCGCTGCATGCGAAGTGCGTACTGGCCGACGGGAAGGTCGCGGTGATCGGCACCTTCAACCTCGACCCGCGCAGCAAGCACATCAACACCGAGCAGGTGATGATCCTGTGGGATGATGCCGTGGCGGCCGACCTCGCCAGCCTGATGCGCCAGGACGCCGCACCCCGCAACGCCTGGCGGGTCGGCCTGCGCGATCTGACCATGGGCTGGTTTCACGCCCCCTTCGTCCGCCTGAGCGAATGGACCGGCGACTGGCTGTCCCTCGACATCTACCCGGTGCAGCCGACCACGTGCTTCGAGCTCAAGCCCGATTGCGACCCCGGACCTCGCGCCCAGACGCCGGACGCCGCCGCCTGGAACGACGTCGGACCGACGCCCGAGGCCTCAGAGGACATCCAGAAGCGCGCTTCCGCGATCCAGACCTTCGGAGCGGTGCTGACTCCGCTGTTGTGATGGCGGATCTCCTGCGCCCGCTCACCTGAAAGCCTGCTTCAAGGCCTGCGTGACCTGCTGCCGGAAGGCCGTTCGCTTCTCTGCGGTTGAACGACCGCACACCATCTCGGCCAGCCAGGTGGTGGGCCATTCAGCGTCGACATGGACTGCGCCGGCGATGTGAACCAGCCGGCCTCGGGGCAGGGCGGCAGCGATGGCCCTGGCATTGCCGTCGGCATTGCAGGACGACGGTTCGGCGGTGAGCACCAGCGCCTCGGCCTGGACCCTGGCCGCAGCCCGTGCGCCCAGATCATCCCGATCGACCGGATCCAACCCGATCCATACCACCGGACCTGGGGATTCGGCCATCGAGAGCAGACTGGACAGGCCACCGGCGGAGAATCCCAGCAGACCGATCCGCTCCGGGTCGAAGCGCTGCCGCCAGGCTGCGTCGTTCTGCAGGAACTCCCGGAGTTCGGTGAGGAAGCGGCCATTGCGGGCATGGTCCGACCAGGTCGGAAGGTCGGGCACGACGGCCACGATCCCCTCCGCTGCAAGCTGCTGGCCCCAGCCTGCCATGTTGCGGCGACTCCGCGAGAAGCCGTGAGCGACGATCACCAGCGGTGCCGCCGCTTGGGCTGCGGGCCAGTACACATCGGCCTCCACCGCACCGGACGGGAGTCGCACCTGCAGCACCTCATGAGGCATGGTGGCGACTACAGTACGCCCAGCGCACCCGCAGACCAGGCACGCGCACACCATGGCAACCACGACCGTGATCTGGAGCCCGCGTATTCCTGCGACAGTCGCATTCACCACCACACCTCACCCTGCAGGCCGAAATTCCAGCCCTCGCGGTCGTCAGCGCGGGTTGCACCGACCGCGGCGGACTCCTCGCTCCAGTGCGCGTAGGTGGCGAAGAGGCGCAGCACCGGCCGGGTGGCGATGGTCTCGGCGACGCGCATCTGCACGGCGGCGGTGAACTTGCCGATGTGCGCCGGCGCGTCCGGAGCATCGATCCAGGAGGCGCCCGGTTCCAGCGCCAGGCCGAAGTGCCGGCTGCCATACCACACCCCGCGCACCACGGCATCGATGCGCCGCTGGCGGCGATCGCTGGCGAAGCCGGTGTCGCTCCATTCGCCGACGAGGGTGCCGGCGAGGCCGAGGACGCGGTTGGCCGACGCCCACGAGGCATCGCTGATCGCCCGCGCCAGCCAGGGCGTGCGCTCGCGCTCGCCGGGCGTGCCGTCGATGGCGACCAGTTCGCTGTCGGCGAGGCCGGCCAGGTTGAACGGATCCGACGAACCGACCCCGCCCTGCACGACGAGGATGTGCCGGGCGTGCTCGCCCAGGGTCGAGCCGAGGCGGAGGCCGACGCCGCCGGTGAGCATGGCGTCATAGTGCTGCGCTGCCGCCCCCGGCACGTCCTCGTCCTGCAACGTGCCACCAGGGCTGCCGGCGACGACGCTGTCGACCGACAGCAGGCCAAGCGTCCCGGCGGAGCATTCCAGGCCGAATGTGCCGGCGATGAGCGTCGGACGGCCGTTGCTGGCCTCCGACTCGTCGTAGGCCGCGCCGGAGGCGTCGGCCGGCAACTCGCCGCCGTTGATGATCACCGCACCCGAGCCGACAAAGGAGCCGAAGTCCCAGTTCTCCACCCCGGCGCCGTTGCCGCTGAAGTCCTGGTAGTAGAAATCGGTGATCGAGACGTCGCACCGCCGGTAGAAGCGGCGGCCCGCCCACACCGTCTCCTGGTGGCCGAACAGATCCTCGCCACCGATGAAGGCCTCGGGCAGGCCGATGTCGAGATCGCCATCCCCGGTGGAGCCGCTGGCCGGCCAGCCCTGGTCGGCGAAGGACGCGCGCAGGGTGACATACCACCGCTTCCCGCCCTCGTAGGCGACGTCGTGGCTGACGGCGACCTCGCCATAGAGATCATCCTCGTTGCCGAGGCGGCCGATACGCGAGTCGAGGAAACGATCCATCGATCCGCCATCCTGATTGACCCCGGCTCCGGCGCGGAAGTAGCCGTGGAAGCGGGTGCGTTCGCCGGCATCGCTGGGATCGACGGCGGTGTGGCCGGGGGCGGTCAACTCGCGATCGAGGGCGAGGAAGTCGGCGAGGTCGCCGAGCAGGCCCTTTTCAGCCGGGACCGGTTCCGCAGCGGCGAGGAACGCGGCCAGGGACGGGACGAGCAGGACGAGGCCTGGGCGGAGCGGTCGCATGCGTCGCGATCATCGCCGCGACGCTGATGTGGCAATGCTTGCCGAGCGCAGCATCGGCAAGCTGTGCGGCTACTCCCCGCCCTGCAGGCGCCGCGACCCCTCGATGACGCGGTGCCAACCGTAGACCAGCGACAGGCCGAAGGTGTCCATGCGCATCTCGCCGGGATCCTGGTCGTTGATGGTCGACTTGTAGCCGAAGGTCAGGCCGATGTTGTGGTTGACCTGGTAGCCGAGGGTGAAGCCGATGCCGATGTTGTCGAGCGCCGCGCCGGAGACGCCGGCGAGGGTCGCCTTGCCGCCGCTGTACCAGGTGCCGTCCAGCGATCCCCAGAGGCGGTCCGACAGATCACGCGTCACATGCACGTCGAACTGGAACATCGGCTCGGTCTCCATCGTCTGACCGACGAAGTCCTCGTTGTCGGTGAACCACCACACCGCCGGCACCACCTCGACGGTCGTACGCTGGCCGGGCACCCAGGCGCCGATCTGGTAGATGAGCGGCATGCCAAGACGTCCATACCAGCGGTTCTGGCCGATGTTCACCGGCGATGCGTTGTCGTATTCACCGATCGGGAAGGCCACATCGGCCAGCAGGTCGAGGGAGAACCCGGGCTCGTAGCGCATCGCGTCGGGGATGCCCTTCTGCGCCGGCGGGCCGACGATGTTGATGTCGAACTCGAGCATCGGGTCGCCAAAGCCGCTGGCCGACTGCTTGGTGGTCAGCCCGGCGGCCGTGACCTCGCTGGAGATCCGCCCCATCGGCAGGAGCACCGCGACCATCGCCGAGCGGTCGAGGACGGGGAGGAAGCGGGCGTAGCCGGCGATCGCCAGCGAGGCATCGACCTGGGCGTCCGCCGACACGACGTGCGCCGGATCGAAGGGGTTGGTGTTGCCACTCAGCGACTCGTAGATCAGCGGCATCCCCTCGGCGCCGGCCAGTGTCTTCCAGTAGAAGCGCGGCACGTCCATCGCCGCCGCCTGCGGCGCGCACAGGGCGCTGAGGGCGAGCACGGTCGCGGTGATGGTGCAGGCTCTGGCGATGGGCTGCATGCGTCCCCCCTGGTGATCGGCTGCGATGTCACGGATGGCGCTCACGGCTTGGCCTCCGCCATCATGTCCGCCGGCGGCACGAACTGCTTCTTGTAGAGCAGCGGCGGATAGCCCTCATCGACCGACACGCGCTGCGGCATCTGCTTCTCCATCGTCTCGAACATCGTGCGGTTGGGCAGGATGACGTTGTTGGCCGCGACGTAGGCGTCCCACTGCGTCAGCATCGCCTTGAGCCGCTCGGGCTGCTCGGCGGCGAGATCCTTGCGCTCGGCGGGGTCGGCGGTGACGTTGTAGAGCTCCCAGTCGCTTGTGCCGAAGGGCTTGATCTGCCAGCGGATCTTCCAGTCGCCCTGGCGCACGGCGCGGTTGCCGAAGATCTCCCACCCGATCGCGTCCTGTTCGGTGCGCGGGGACTCAGCTTCGCCGGCGAGCACGCGCATCCACGACTTGCCGACCATGGGCGGCTGCTCCGCGTCCTTGAAGGTGGCGGGGCGGGTGGCCCCAGCCGCCTCCAGCAGGGTCGGCATGATGTCGCCGATGTGCATCAGCCCGCGGTTGATGCTGCCCTTCTCGCGCTTGACCACCGGCCCGCTGACGATCAGCGCGTTGCGGATGCCGCCCTCGGCGACCCAGCCCTTGTACTGGCTGAACGGGGTCATCGACACCTGCGCCCACATCGGACCGTAGCCGACGTAGCTGCCCGGATCGCCCCAGGCGTTGGGGTGGTTGTTCGACCACTTCGATGCGGCGAAGAGGAAGTCCCGCGTGCCGGGCGAGCCGGCGACCATCGCGAACAGGTCGGTGCCCTCGGCGCCATTGTCGCCGAAGACGACGAAGATGGTGTTGTCGTACTCGCCGATCTGCTTCAGGTGGTCGACCAGCCGGCCGATGTGGTGGTCGAGATTCTCGACCAGGCCGGCGTAGAGCTCCATCTTCTTGCCGATCATGGCCTTGGCCGCCGGCGCCAGCACCACCGGATCGGGCAGGAACCACATGCGCTCGGCGAGCTGGGTGTCCGGCAGCATGATGCCCAGTTCGATCTGCTTCTTCACCCGCGCCTGGCGCACCGCATCATAGCCGACGTCGTATTCGCCGACATGGCGGTTGCGCCAGTCGCGCGGCATGTGGAAGGGATCATGCGGCGCCTGGTGCGCGACATAGGCGAAGAAGGGCTTGCCGTCGCTGCGGTTGGCGTCGATGTAGCCGATCAGCTTGTCGGTGTAGGTCTTGGTCGCGTAGTAGTCGGCGGGCAGGCTGGTCAGATATTTGCCGTCCTCGGTGAAGACCGACTTCGGTGCAGCAGCGGTGAAGTTGTCCATGTTCCAGTAGCTGCCCGCCCCGTCGAGCAGGGTGAAGTCGCGCTCGAAGCCGCGGGCGGCGGGGATCATGTCGGGCTGCTTACCGAGGTGCCACTTGCCGACCATGTAGGTGTGGTAACCGGCGGTCTTCAGCACCTCGGGCAGGGTCACCACCTGCGGACTGAGGTAGCCTTCGTATCCGGGCACGCCGCGCTGGTTGGGCGCCGTATACTCGTCCATGTTGCCCAGGCCGTTGCGGTGGTTGTCGATGCCGGTCAGCAGGCACGAGCGCGAGGGCGAGCAGGTGGGGTTGGTGTAGAAGTTGGTGCAGCGCACCCCGGCCTTGGCCAGGGCGTCGATGTTGGGCGTGCGGATCTCGCCGCCGAAGCAGCCCATGTCGCTGTAGCCGAGGTCGTCGCCCAGCAGCACCACGATGTTGGGCTGCCGCGACGGAGCCCGCGGGGCGCGGGGGGCGTCGGCTGCCTGCACGGCGCACGGCCCGGCGGCGAGGGCGATGGCGCCCATCAGCTTGAGCAGGCCGATCGGGCGCTTGGGATTCATGACCATGGGGCTGCCTCTCTGTGTGGATATCGCGGATCGTGCCATGGTTGTAACCGCATAGGACCGGTCAAGACGACTTATCCCTGCCCGTGCAGGGAGCAGCGCGCCGCAGCGCTTGCCTTGCCCTCTGGGGAGTCACATACCTGCGCCATGCCCATCACCGAGACGCTGAAGGACCCCGTCGTCATCCACGCGGTGAAGGTGGTCGTCGTCCTGTCGGTCTACATCGTCGCCGCCACGATCGCCCGGACCGTCATCCTCCGCGTGGGGCAATACCGCGAACACGACCCGTTCCGCATCCGCAGCATGCTCCAGACCTGCCGGCTGGGCCTGCGGCTGCTCTTCACCTTCGTCCTGCTCATCGTCCTCGGCGTCGACCTCTCGGTCATCCCGGCCTTCCTCGGCAGCTTCCTCGCCATCGTCGGGGTCGCCTGCTTCGCCGCCTGGAGCATCCTCACCAACGTGACCGCCGGCCTGGTGATCTTCGCCGCCAAGGACCTGCAGGTCGGCGACAAGGTGAAGGTCATCGACGAGCGCGAGTCGATCATCGGCACGGTGGTCGAGTTCCGCCTGTGGAGCGTGGTCATGCGCACCGACGACGGCGGCCTGGCCTACGTGCCCAACATCAGCATGCTGCAGCGTGCGACCATCATCCTGGCAGCGGCGAAGCCCGGACGGACCACCGCGTTGATGAAGGCCCCAGCACCCGGGTCGTAGACCATTGTCATTGCACCAGGGCGACAAGCCAACCGGAGCGCCGGAGCGCGGGCGCCCCATGCCGGCGAGGCGAGGGCGCCTCGCATCCGGTCGGGCGGGGGCGCCCGCGCTCCAATTCGACCTCTCGCTTACTGCGCTTCGACGCTGATCGCCATCGCCTCGGTGATGGTGATGGTGACCTGCTCGCCGACCTTGCGCACCTTCAGGTCGACGTCCGGCCGCACCTTGACCGCCCGCTTGGAGCCATCGGGAAATGCCAGGGTGGCAAGACGATTCGCCTCATTGATGGCTACCACCGTGGCGGTGACGCGACCGCTGACGACGGTGACACCGCCTGGCTTGGCACCCTCAGGGGCAAGTGCCACGGCTGCCGCTGCACCGTCCTTGGCAGGAGCAACAGGGTCGGCCATCGCCACGACCATCTCCTCGACGACGGAGATCTTGATCTTGTCGCCGACCTTGATCTGCGGAAAGTTCACCGCCTCGGGTCCCACTTTCACCTTCGCCTCGCGTCCCTCACTGCGCACGGTGAGGGTCCGGGTCGCCGCATCGATGGCCAGGACCTCGGCGCTCATCTGCATGGTTTGCACGAAGGTGCCGCCAGGCACGCCGGGCTGGACCGTGGCGCCGGCACCGGCTTCGACCGCCTGGATCGGGCAGGCGATAATGCCGGCGAGGATGGTAGGGGCGAGCAGGGCGAGGGAGGGCCGCATGTGGGTGTTCCTTGGCCGCGCCTTGTAGCCAGCACCCCCTACGGCACAAGGTCACCAGTACGGCTGGCCGAGCGCTTCCCTGAATGGAAACGCGACGTACATCGCTGCGCATGTCCACCTCCCTCGCCTACCTGGCCGTCGCGCTGGCCGGTTTCCTGATCCTGGGCGGGGCGACCCTGATCATCTCCAAGGTCTTCAACGTCCCGGTGTTCGGCTCCATGCTGCTGCCGGTGAAGCTGCTGTTCATCGCCGTGCTTGGTTTCTGCGTCGCCCACACCATCAACGACATCCTCGCCCGCTTCACCGACATCGACCTGCGCGAACGGCTGGAACAACGTCTCGAGCGTTGAGCTGCCGAACGCCGGATGGCACCACGCCGAAGGACCACGACATGATCAGACTCATCTGCGCCTTCCTCCTCGTCGGTGCCGCCGGCTGCGCCGGACGCTACGTCGGCCCGGGCAGCGGCACGCGCGACGAACGCCTGCAGCAACGCGAACAGCAGCGTGCGGAAAGCACCGCGTCGGAGGATCAGCGGGTGCGTCCGGCGCAGGAGCAGAAGGCGATCGACAACAGCGGACTTCCGGTCGCTCCGTAACAGCACGGACGACCCGAGCCATGCCCATGACCCCAGGATCATCATGAACCGCGCGTTGTTCCTGTTCTGCGCCCTCAATCTCGCTTGCGCCGCCGACGGGCCGGTCGTCGATGTGAAGCTCGGCTACCTCTCGGCCCAGACCCGCTCCTATGCCACCGACACCTACGTCGGACAGGTGCCGACCAATGGCGGCGGTACGGCGGCGGTCGCCTTCCTGGGCTTCTTTCCGGACGATGGCATCTCCAACGGCAATGGCCTCCGGTTGTCCACCGCGTTGTCCGGCCGCTCCAGGCTCACCTGGTACGCCGAGGCCGCCTTGGAACTGCTGGCCGACGAACAAGGCGACATCGACCATGGCCGCAAAGAAGTCCTGATCGGCGGAGGCGTGCAGTTCACCCTGGCCGGCAGGCTGGCGCTCAAGGGCGGCCTGGAATTCGGCTATGCCGACCTCGATTTCGACACCCAGGACCGCTTCGGCTACTACGTCGAAACCGACGGATCGGGCCACACCTCGGCGGTGAAGATCGGGATCGAGCAGGGCTTCGACAAGCATGTCCTCGGACTGAGCCTGCGCGAAGCGCTGCGCCGCGAGGAGATCAAGAATCCCTACAACACCGTATCCTACGAGGATGAGCGCTTCGAGGTGATCCTCGAAGTCGGCTTCCGCCTGTAGGCTGGCAGGCCAGGTTTGATCCCGCATCTCCAACCGCACATTGGACACTGATGACAATCCCAGTCTGCCCTGCCTACGCCCCAACGGATGGCAAGCCTCCCGTGCATCCATCGTGACCATGCCCGCCCGCCTGCTCCTGCTGTCGCTGATCGCCCTGGCCCTGCCTGCGGCCGAGAACCTCGCCCTGAACTGGGACCAGCATCCGATCACCGTGCTGCGCGTGGCACTGGCCGAGCATACCCCAGCCGAGCGCGCCCGCCGTGCGATCGACCGCTTCGAGGAACTGGCCAGGAGCGACGGCCTGCTGCAGGTCGTTTCACGCGAGATCCCAGACGGCACCCTGATCGAGATCGACGGCCAGGGCGTGCTGGTGCTGACTGACGGCGATGCCGACCGGCTCATCGGCGAGGGCCGCGCCGCAGCTGCAGCGGCAGCGGTTCAGCGCCTGCAGGTAGCACTGCTCGAACGCCGGCAGGCCAGGAGCGGGCAGGGCCTGGTCGACACGGTTCTCGTGGCTGTCGCAGCCAGCATCGCCTGGATCTTCGCCTGCTGGCTGGTGCTGCGCGCCCGCAGCATCCTGGTACGGAGGATCGCTCCGGTGGAAGCATCCGAAGCTCCGGCCGCGGGCACCGTCGCCATGCGCTTGGTGCGCAAGCACCTGCTGCGCACGATGTCGGTGTGGGGCATCAACCTGCTGGCGGTGGGCGCCCTGCTGACCATCACCTCGGTCTGCTCGACCATCGGACTCAGTTCGCTGCCGGCGACCCATCGCTGGGCCGTCGAACTGCTCCAGTCGCTCAGCCAGATGCTGTGGGAACTGTTCGTCGCCGTCTGCGCCTCGCTGCCGGGCCTGCTCATGGCGATGGCCATCTTCGCCGTCGCCGGGGCCATCCATATGGTCCTCGGACGCTTCTTCCGCAGCGTCAGGGCGGGCCGGCTGCAGCTGTCGTGGATCGACATCCACACCGCCCGGCCGACCAGCCTGCTGACCACCCTGGTGCTGTGGGGCGCCGCCCTGGTCATGGCCTATCCCTACCTGCCGGGCAGTTCGAGCGAGGCGTTCAAGGGCATCAGCGTGCTGCTCGGCCTGATGATCTCACTCGGCGCCTCCTCGCAGGTCGGCCAGCTGGCGAGCGGCTTCATCCTCATCTACATGCGCTCGCTCAAGCCCGGCGACTACGTGCGGGTCGGCAACGCCGAGGGCACGGTGAAGGACATCGGACTGTTCACCCTCACCCTGATCACCCCCTTCGACGAGGTGGTCAGCCTGCCCAACGTGGTCGTGCTGGGCAACCAGGTGACCAACTATTCGCGGCCGGCCGGTGCCGCCACCGCCCAGCTGCAGGCCAGCGTGACGATCGGTTACGACACCCCGTGGCGGAAGATCCACGAACTCCTGCTCGCCTCGCCCGAGGGCATCCCCGGTGTGCTGATGGCCCCGCCGCCGGTGGTGCTGCAACGAGCGCTGTCCGACTTCTACGTCGAATACACCCTGTGCGTACGCATCAGCGATCCCACCGCCCGGGTGCAGGTGCTGTCGCGCCTGCACGCCGCCATCCTCGACCGCTTCAACGCCGCCGGGGTGCAGATCATGTCGCCGCACTACCTCGGCGACCCGGCCAAGCCGAAGCTGGCCGCCGAACCAACGTCGCTTCGCGTTTGACTCCAGCGGTCGGCTGTCTTCATGCCGGCATGACCACCGTCGCCGTCTATGACGCCAAACCCTATGACCGCGAACACCTCGTCCGCGAGGATCTGACCTGGCGCTTCCTCGACTGCCGGCTGACGCGCGAGACCGCCGCAACGGCGGTGGATGCCGAGGCCGTCTGCGTCTTCGTCAACGACCAGCTCGATCGTGCCTGTCTGGAGGCGCTTGCCGCCCACGGAGTCCGGCTGGCCGCCTTGCGCTGCACCGGCTTCAACAACGTCGACCTGGCCGCCGCCAGGGAACTGCGCATCGCCGTCACCCGCGTCCCGGCCTACTCCCCCTACGCGGTGGCCGAGCATGCGGTCGCCCTGCTGCAGACCCTCAACCGCAAGATCCACCGCGCCTTCAACCGCGTGCGCGACCAGAACTTCACCCTGACCGGACTGGTCGGATCCGATCTGCATGGCAAGACCGCCGGCATCATCGGCACGGGCAAGATCGGGCGCATCATGGCCCACATCCTGCGCGGCTTCGGCATGCAGGTGCTGGCCTTCGATCCGTTCCCCAATGCGGAATGGGCCGCCCAGCACAACGTGGTCTACGTCGATGCCGCCACGCTGGCCCGACGCAGCGACGTCATCTCCCTGCACGTCCCGTTGACGCCCGAGACCAAGCACATCATCCGGCGCGAGACGCTCGGACTGATGAAGCCCGGCGCCATCCTCGTCAATGTCAGCCGGGGTGGCCTGATCGACAGCACGGCGCTGATCGAAGCGCTCAAATCCGGACGCCTCGGTGGGGTGGCCCTCGACGTTTACGAAGAGGAGGAGGGCATCTTCTTCGAGGACCTCTCCGGCCAGGTGCTGCAGGACGACGAGCTGGCCCGCCTCCTCACCTTCCCGAACGTGATCATCACCGCGCACCAGGCCTTCCTCACCCATGAGGCGCTGGCGGACATCGCCCGCACCACCATCGCCAATCTGCGCGCCTGCGCGGCCGGAACACCGTACGTCGAGGGTTCAGTGCTGGCGTAATGTCCGCCGGACCGTGTTGTCGCTGGCCACTCGTCACTCCAGGCAGATCGCCCATGTCCATAACCCTCGCCTATCTCGCCATCGCCCTCGCCGGCTTCCTGATCCTCGGCGGGGCGACCCTGCTCTTCTCCAAGATCTTCAACGTACCCGTGTTCGGCACCATGCTGATGCCGGTAAAGCTGCTCTTCATCGCGGTCCTCGGCTTCTGCGTCGCCTACACCCTCAACGGCCTCCTCGCCCGCTTCACCGATGTCGACCTGCGCGACCGGCTGGAGAAGCGCCTCGATCGGTGAGCGTGACCTGGCGATGCGCGGCGGCTGCCTGCGGCGCCGGACGCTATCGGTGCTCGCGCGGCTCGCGGAAGTCGCGCTGGTCAGCGGTCGAGCATGCGTTCGAGGATGTTGGCGCAGCGCACGGTCAGCTGCGTCATCTCGAAGACCTGCCAGCGCGGGATGCCGTCATCCCTGCCCCACATGTAGTAGCCGCCGCCCGGCCCGGCACGGCCGTTGGCGTAGCCCACCACCATCGTGCGCTCCGGCCCGAGCAGGGCGGCGGTGAGCAGGGCCTGCTCGACCGGCGGCTCGGCGTTGTAGGCCGGGATGCGCCAGTCGCCTAGGCGGAAGCACTGGATCTGGGTGTCGACCTTGTAGTAGTTCGTCCAGCCCCAGGCCACGCCGAGCTTGCCGATCTCCTGGAAGCGCGCCGACGGCAGGGCCGCCAGGATCAGGTCGACGACTGCCTTGGGCGAATACTTGCCACCCATCGCGGCGTCGATCAGCGTGGTGTTGGTGGTCCCGGCATGGCCGTTGAGGAAGGCGCAGCGGCCGCCCCAGCGCTCCTCCATCTCCTTGCTCAGCGCCGGAGCGGCGGCGTTGTGGCCGGTGAAGCGGATCCATGAGCCGATCGGCTTGCCCTCGCGATCGGCGAAGAGGAACACCGTCAGGTGGTCGTCGATCGGCCCGTCGGTGAACGAGTCCTTGGCCGACTGTGCGCTGCGGTAGTAGTTCCAACCCGGCCCGGTGCGCAGCGGCAGCACCGCCAGGCGCGCCGGGCGGGCCTCCGCCTTGGCCTGGCGCAGGGCGGCAACCGTCTCGTCGATGGCCAGCTCGCCGTTGTCCTCGTAGTGCTGATGGCACCAGTTGTGCATCACCTGGCTGGCGGGGATGCCGAGCTGCTGCTCGATGGCCGCCTTCTCCTCGCGCACCACCGTGACGGTGTTGCGGATGCTGTTCTTGCTGATGACGGCGAACTCCATGCTGCCGACCTTGAGGTAGGTGGCGCGGATCTTCAGCGGGATCTTCGCCCTGGCCGAGGTCTTCGGCGACAACGACTCGCCCATGCCGACGATCAGGCCGGGGCCGCGTTCGGCGCGGACCTGCAGCTCGAGGTCGGCCAGACGGTGGCGGTAGAGGCCGATCTGGTTGATGTCGAACTTGTAGGTGGCGCCGTCGAGCATGCGCTCCAGCACCTCGTAGGGGTCGTCCTCGGGGATCGGCTTGGGGCAGCCACCTGATCCGACCGCCGCCAGGTCGAGCGCCGGCGTCTTGTTGATGGCGAAGCTCTTTGGCTCGGGATTGACGCGGATGCGGAAGGTGAAGTCGCGCTGCGCCCCGCCATCGAGGATCCACAGCACACGGCGGTCCGGCCCGGTTGCCACTGGTCCGACATGGCCGATCGGCTGGGCCAGCGACGGCGACCAGGTGCGCCCGCCGTCGAGCGAGGTCTCCAGCCAGGTCCACACCAAGGGACGGTCGGCCGGGAGGTCGTAGCGCAGTTCGCCGGACCACACCGTACCCCAGGCCGCCTGGCGGCCTTCGCAGGACGTCACCCGCACCTCGGAGACATGGTACGGCTTCAGCTCGGCGCCAGAGAGGGGCAGGAGGCAGCCGAGCAGGGCGGCCGTCGCGAGGCAGGTGTAGAGACCGTGGCGCATCCTCGTCCTCCCGGGCGCTGTGCGCCATTTGTTATCGTTCTGTTATTATTATGATATCGTTCCAGCGCCAATCAACCCTCGGGCGCCGGGCCCGTCACCAGCCGCATCGGCACCTGCAGGGAGACTGCTTCGAGCTGCGCATGCGCACGCCGCTCGCCGAGGCGGGCCAGGGCCAGGCGGGCCATCGTACGCAGGCTCCAGGTCACGCTCGGCGGCGGCGGCCCGTCGAAGCCCGGGGCATAGTCGCGCCGCCACTGCTCCTGCGGGCACCAGCCGACCAGAGCGAGGTCGGTGCCGAGCCGCAAGCCCAGCTCGCGCGCCGTCGCCGCGACCGCTACCGCCACGTCCCGCCACAGCACCAGCAGGCCCTCGGGACGGGGCGAACGGCGCAGCAGGGCGGCGGTCCGGGCGGCCAACGTGCCATCATCGGTCTCGACCACGAGTGCCGCCGGCCAGGCGCAGCCGGCATGGCGGAACGCCGCCGCCGCTCCGGCATGGCGCGCCAGGCTGTGGCCATCGCGGGTGAGCGGGCCGAGCCAGCCGATGCGCCGCAGGCCGCTGTCGAGCAGATGCTTCGCCGCCAGCCAGCCGCCGACGTAATCCCCCTGCATCACCGCGTCTGCGTCAGCCTCGGGCCACGCCGCATCGATCAGCACGGTGGGCAGGCCGGCGGCGCGCAAGCCGGGCAGCAGGCCGGCGTCGTCGGTCAGCACGCCCCAGGCCCCGGCGTCGCGCACCTGGCGGAGGATCTCGGCCCGCGAACGGCCGCCGCTGCCGATGCCGAGGACAGGCATGGCCTGGGCATCGGCGGCCTCCTGGACGCACTGGCGCAGCTCGCTGGCGTAGCGCTCCCAGGCCTGCGGCGCATCCGGCTGGCCGGTGACGAAGGCCACCGGGCGGCTGTCCTCAGCGCGGGCGGCGATGCGGAAGCCGCGGCGCGGCTCGGCCGCCACCAGG
>JALHRW010000015.1 GCA_022841245.1 Planctomycetota bacterium | reverse complement strand
CCAGCGGCCAGCGGCCAGCGGCCAGCGGCCAGCGGCCAGCGGCCAGCGGCCAGCGGCCAGCGGCCAGCGGCCAGCGGCCAGCGGCCAACGTGATTCAGGCCCCGGGTCTCCGACCATGCTCGCGTTCAAGCCGTTCCGCCCATCCGGCGCGACCGGTGGCGCGCAGCCGCGCGGCATAGTCCTTCAGTGCCCCGCGACAGTGCAGTGGTCCACCCTCGGCCAGCACCAGATCCATCGGATCGGGATGCGGTGAGCGCGACAGGCAGTCGCTACGCCAGGTCTCGATCAGCGCGAGGCCGTGCTCGACCAGATCCGGACGATCGCCAGCGCGGTCATGCTGCTCGTGCGGATCCTCAACGATGTTGAACAGCATGTGCCGGGGGAATCCGTGCAGGCCATCGTGGTACGAGCGGATCATCAGCCAGTCACCCCAGCGCGCTGAGCGTTGGCAGCTCCACGCCGCCTGCGACAGCACCAGGGACTGCCGCCCCGCGGCAGAGCGGCAGGCGCGCAGGTCGTCGGCAAAGCACGTTCCGTCCCAACTTTCGCCCTGCTTGGCGCCCATCAGCTCGACCAGGGTCGCCCACACGTCGAGGTGGTAGTGCAGGCCGGTCTCGACCCGCGGCCGCAGCCCGGGCCAGCGCACCACCATCGGCAGGCGGTGGGTGATCTCATCTGCGAACTGATGGTCACCGTAGCTGTTGAGCTCGCCAAGATCCTCGCCGTGGTCGGAGGTGATGACGATAGCGGTGTCCTCCCACACACCCAGGGCCTTGAGCCGGGCGACGAGCTGCGCGACGTGGTCGTCGGAGCGCCTCACCCCGCAGTCGTAACCATCGAACATCTGCCGTGCAGCGGCCATGCTGTCGATCGACTGCGGCTGGCGCGGGAATTGCGCAGCCCAAGTCGATGGCGCGAAACCGCTGACCTCCTGCGCTCCATGCGGGCCGCAGGCTTCCCAGTGCGCACGCCGCACCTCTTCGCTGTACCAGGCCGGCAGCGGATCGGCGGCGAACGGATTGCCGAAGCCTTCCGGCGCACGGTACGGCGTATGCGGATCCCACATGTGCACATGCAGGAACCAGCGATCGTCGCGGCCATTGCGCTCCAGCCAGTCGAGGGCGGTCGGGATGATCTCTGCCGCCTCCTCAAGGCCACCTTTGCCGGTCGGATCGATGTTCTCGCGGAAGCCGGCGCACCAGTGGTAGGAGGAATGGCGCTCCGGGAACGACGAGATCGACGCAGTGCGCCACCCGGCCCGCGCGAGATGCATCGCCATGCTGCCGCTCGCGCTGGCTGAGCGGAAGTCGCGGCCCGCCCCCTCGTGGAACAGATCGGCGCGCGTCCCGCCGTGGTTGATCGCCCCGTTGCGGATGCCGAACTGCATGGTGCTGAGCGCCGAACGGCTGGGCAGACAGGGCGTATCGGTGGCATAGCAGCGGTCGAAGCGCAAACCCTCGGCCGCGATCGCATCGATCGCGGGGCTGGTGGGCCGGTGGTAGCCGTAGCAGCCGAGGTGATCGGGCCGGAGAGTGTCGATGTCGATGAACAGGACGCGCATGGCCGTCTCCTGTATTCATCCTATGGAATACATTCCATTATCAAGAAGCGAGCCGCCTGCTGGCGGCACGCAAGGCAGCTTCGACCGTTCCATCTTCACGCCCAGGAGGCACGCCGCCGCCCTGGGCGACGACCAGTACTCCGCGCAACGTCCTATCGGCCCCGAGCCAGGGCACGGCGAAGCGGCGCACGCCATTGCCGTTGACGCCAGCATCGGCGGCGAACCCACTGGACCGGCTGGCCTCCACTTGTTTCTGGAGCTCTGCACGGGTCACCCGTTGCTCGGCGCGGTCGCGGTATTGGACGTGCACCGGCTGCCAGCGCGGACCTTCGGGGGCGCAGGCGAAGCCGATCAGCACCACGGCGTCGACCTCGCGCAGATCGCGCTCGAAGCCGATACGGGCGCGCACCGCGGTCGAGGCATCCTCGGGATCGGCGCGATCGATCATCACGGCGCAGTCTCCGCGCCACTCCCATAATTCGGCGGCATGACGGACCGTGCGCGCCAAATCGGCAAGCACCTGTCGCATCCTCGCCGCCTCCGAGGCGCCATCGCGTCCGGCGACCAACGCCACGCGGGCGTGCCAACGGCGGGTCAGCGGATCACGAGCGACCATGCCGGAGCGCTCCAGCGCAGCGAGCAGCCGCAGGGTCGACGACTTGGGCAGGCCGGCATCCCCGGCGAGACGTTCCAGAAGCTGCGGTCCGTCGCGCCCCAGCCGGACGAGCAGGTCGAGCCCGCGGGTCAGCGCCGGCGCGGGATCGTCAGGATCGGCGTTGGCCTGGCGGCGGGGCATGCTCGGCAGGATGGCCTGGACTTGGGCGGGACAAGACCTCAGGCGGCAGCGGCCGATGCGACCGCATCGCCGGTTTCGCGCATCCAGGCGGCGAGCCGTTCGCGCAAGCGTGCGCTCGGCAGCCATGGCGCGCGAGCGGTCAGGCCGGCGGCAGGTCGATCAGGCCGGCGATAGCGGTCTCGACCCGCCCGCCGCGGAAGTCCCGCCGCGGGCGTGGTGCAGCCTGGGCGGCTGAGCATTTCCATCCTCCCTCCCACTGCCATCCTCCCGGCGCATGCCCGCCCATCCGACCGCGACCGCCCCTTTCCATGTCATGGCCAAGCCGATCGGGCCGGTGTGCAACCTCGACTGCTCGTACTGCTATTACGTGCGGAAGAACGAGCTCTATGATGCGACCGACGCCAAGGCGCGGATGCACGACGACCAGCTTGAAGCCTATGTCAGCGACTACATCCGGGCGAATCCGGCGCAGAACGTGACGTTCGCCTGGCAGGGCGGCGAACCGACCCTGCTCGGCCTCGAGTACTTCAGGAACGTCGTCGCGCTGCAGCACAAGCACTGCCCGCCTGGCAAGACGATCGACAACGCCTTCCAGACCAACGGCACGCTGCTCGACGAGGACTGGTGCCGCTTCTTCCACGACGAGAAGTTCCTCATCGGCCTCAGCCTCGATGGGCCCGAGGCGATCCACGACGGCTACCGCGTCGACAAGGGACAGAAGCCGACCTTCGCCAAGGTGATGAAGGGCCTCGACCTGCTGCGCCGCCACCAGGTCGAGTTCAACACCCTGACCACGGTGCACCGCAAGAATCAGAAGCACGGCCGCGCGGTCTACGACTTCCTGGTCAAGGAGGCGTGCAGCCGCCACCTGCAATTCATCCCCATCGTCGAGCGCCGGCTGAAGAGCGGCGGCGATGCCGGCGCGCCGATCCTCGATCGGCTCGAGACGCGTGATGTCGAACTCGCCCCGGAAACGGTCAGCCCGGGCGCGCTCGGCGTGTTCATGTGCGAGATCTTCGACATCTGGATCGCACGCGACGTGGGCCGCGTCTTCGTCTACGCCTTCGAGCAAGTGCTGTCACGGATGATCAGCGGCCACGCCGGCATCTGCGTGCACGAGGAGACCTGCGGCGACGCGGTGGTGCTGGAACGCGACGGCGGCCTCTATTCCTGCGACCACTTCGTCTATCCGGAGTTCCGTCTCGGCACGATCGGCGAGCAGGGCCTCGCCGACCTGATGACCTCGGCGCGGCAGCGCACCTTCGGCACCGACAAGCGCGACAAGCTGCCGCAGCAGTGCCGCGTCTGCCCAGTCCGGCAGTTCTGCAACGGCGGCTGCCCCAAGCATCGCTTCGCCGTCACCGAGGCTGGGGAACCCGGCCTCAACCACCTCTGCCCGAGCTACTTCCGCCTGTTCAACCACGTCCAGGGTCCGCTGAGCGAGCTCGCCGCATTGCTGCGCGCGAACCGGGATCCGGCATTGATCATGAAGAAGCGGCGTGGTTAGCCCAGGGTTCGCCCCCGCTCCCGATGCGCGGCCCGTGCGGAGAAGTAGCGCAAGCCTCCCTCGTCCCTATACGGAACGCGGTGCTGACGACGAACCATGTCTGACCCTCTCCAGCTGCTGCTCGAATGCGCGATCGGCGCCGGCGTCGGCGTCTGCATCGGCCTGACCGGCATCGGCGGAGGCGTGCTGGTCGTGCCCGCCCTAACCCTGCTGCTCGGGCTGCCGGTGACAGCGGCGGTGGGCACCGCCAGCGCCTACATCTTCCTCACCAACATCTTCGCCAGCATCCAGCACAGCCGGATGGGCAACATCGACTTCCGCCTGGCCCACCGCTTCCTCGCCGGCGCCATTCCCGGCAACATCGCCGCCTGCCTGCTGGTGGCGCGGGCCAAGAGCAATGCGGTGGACGCCCTGGCGGCGGCCCAGTTCCAGTCGCACGTGCGGATGTTCATCGCCGGGGTGATGGTCTTCTCGATCGTACTGATGCTCGCCAACATGCTGCGCGAAATGCGCACCACGCAGCAGACCGAGGAACCGGCGCCGCCCCACTCGCCGATGCGGACCGCATTCGGTCTGCTGCTCGGCGCGGTGGTCGGGGCCATCCTCGGGGCGACCAGCGTCGGCGGCGGCGTGGTGATGGTGCCGCTGCTGATCATCTGCTTCGGCCTGCCGGCCCGCCTCACCGTCGGCACCTCCAGCTACCTGGCGCTGGTCCTCATGGGCACCACGTCGCTGATGTCAGCGGGACGCGGTGATGTGCAGTGGTCGGTCGCCGGCCTGATGGCGGTCGGTTCGCTCGGCGGCGTTCTGCTCGGCATCGCCCTGGGCAAGATCCTGCCTGAGAACCTGCTGCGCTTCGCCATGATCGCGCTGATGCTGGTCGCGGTCGCTGGAATGCTGTTCAGTTAGATTTCCCCGGGGGCGACCTGCGGTCCCCCGGGTAGGCGCAGTCCGGCTCTTCGGCGAGGAAATCGCCGGTCAGCGCGTAGGCGCGGGCGCGGCAGCCGCCGCAGGTCGAGGAGAACGAGCAGTCGCCGCACGTGCCGCCGAGTTCATCCGGATCGCGCAGCTTCTCGAACACCAGCGAATCGCGCCAGATCTCGGGGAAGGCCTGCTTGCGCAGATGGCCGCACTCGACCGGCAGATAACCGCAGGGGAAGACCTCGCCCTTGGCCGAGACGAAGCACACCGCCGAGCCGGCGAGGCAGCCGCGGGTGGTGGCGTTGACCCCGGCCTTGTTGCCGTGGGCGTGGCCGCGCAGGGCCGGCAGCTTGCCCTTCTGGCGGGCGATGCGCGCGAACTGCGGGGCGCAGGTCGCCTTGACGAAGAGGCGCGGATCGTCGGCCTGGTCGGCCAGCCAGGTGAGGGTCGTCTCGACCTCGTCGGCGGACAGTCGCATGTCGTCGGTCAGCTCGACGCCGCAGCCGACTGGCACCACGACGAAGAGATGCAGCGCCTCGGCGCCGATGGCGATGCAGCGCTCGCGCAGGGCCGGCAACTGATCGCGATTGTGGTGGGCGACGGTGCAGTTGACCTGCGTGCCGACGCCACGCGCGTGCAGGCGGGCCTGACCGGCGAGAGCGGCGTCGAACGAACCGACCTGACCGCGGAAGTCGTCGTGGGTCGCGGCGTCGGCGCCGTCGAGCGAGATGGAGACGCGGGCGACGCCAGCGGCGGCGATGCGTCCGGCGATCTCGTCGTCGACCTTGGTGCCGTTGGTCGCCAGGGCGAGGGTCAGGCCGGCGGCCTTGGCGTGCGCGAGCAGTTCCCACAGGTCGGGACGCATCAGCGGTTCGCCGCCCGAGAACACCAGGATCGGCTTGCCGACCGCCGCGATGCCGTCGATCATCCCCTTGGCCTCGGCCGTGGTCAGTTCGTCACGGGTGGCGTCGAGTTCCAGCCGGCGGCAATGCTTGCATGCCAGGTTGCAGGCCGCCGTGGTTTCCCAGAAGACGAGGCGGAGGTCGGCGGCGTGCATGGTGGGATCCTAGGATCCGCCTCCGCCTGCCAAATGATCAAGATCAAGCAAGACGCCCCGGGTGCACAGGCATCCGGGGCGTCACTTGTGGGATCCAGGGCGCAGCCCTGGCCGCAGCCGCAGGCGAGGGTCGGGCGCCGAGGGGCGGTGGGCGGATACAATGGCGAAGCCATCCGCCCACGATTTCCGAGCCTGCGAGGAAATCGAACCCCGACAAAGCCCGTGAGGGCAGGCCCGTCGGGGCCGTGGGGGCGAAGCCCCCAAACAAGAGCTACTCGATGACAGCGAAGATATCCGTTTCTTCCATCACCAGATACTCCTCGCCACCAACCTTGACCTCGGTGCCGGCGTAGCTGCTGAACAGCACGCGGTCACCGGCCTTCAGCTGCATGGCCTGGCGCTTGCCATCCTCGAGGACCTTGCCGGGTCCGACGGCGACGACCTTGCCTTCCTTCGGCTTGTCCTTGGCCTTCTCGGGAATGATGATGCCGCCGGTGCTCTTCTCGGCTGCACTCGAACGCGTCACGATGACGTGCGAGCCGATGGGCTGGAGGGCGGACTTGGGGGCTGCTGCCATGGGAATGGACTCCTGGTTGGAAAGGTGTGTTCGAGTGTTCTAGGGTGGGGTCTGGGGAGGGGCGACTCGCGGGGCACGGGGACAATGGCATCAGCCATCCCGTACGCAGCGACCAAGCCCCTCCCCAGGCAAAGAGCTTACTTGTGGACGGTGAAGTCGGCATCCTTGATGTCATCGCCACCCTTGCCCGCGGGGCCGGGCTGCGGTCCTGCACCACCGGCTCCGGCGGCTGCAGCCGCGGCCGCGGCATCCGGGGTGGCCTGCTGGGCGCTGTAGACGCGCTTGCCGAAAGACATCGCCGCCTTCTCGAGGGCTGCGACGGCCGACTCGATGGCCGGCACGTCCGAGCCGTCCTTGACCTTCTCGACCGCGGCGATGGCGGCCTCGATGTCGGACTTCTCGCTGCCCTCCAGCTTGTCCTTGTGCTCGTCGAGCATGTGGCGCATCTGGTGGCACATCTGCTCGGCCTTGTTCTTGGCCTTGGCCTGCTCCTCGCGCTTCTTGTCGGCCTCCTCGTTGGCCTTGGCCTCCTCGACCATGCGCGCGATGTCCTCCTTGCTCATGCCGGAGGAGCCCTGGATGGAGATCTTCTGCTCCTTGCCGGTGGCCTTGTCGCGGGCCTTCACTTCGAGGATGCCGTTGGCGTCGATGTTGAAGGTCACTTCGATCTGCGGCATGCCGCGCGGAGCCGGGGCGATGCCGGTGAGGTCGAACTTGCCCAGCTCGCGGTTGTCGCGCGCCATGCGGCGCTCGCCCTGGTGGACCTGGATGGTCACCGCCGGCTGGTTGTCTGACGCGGTCGAGAAGACCTGGGTGTGGGTCTTGGGGATGGTGGTGTTGCGCTCGATCATCACCGTCATCAGGCCGCCCTCGGTCTCGATGCCGAGCGACAGCGGGGTGACGTCGAGCAGCAGCACGTCCTTGACCTCGCCGGTCAGCACGCCGCCCTGGACGGCGGCGCCAGCGGCGACCACCTCGTCCGGGTTGACGTTCATCTTCGGCTCCTTGCCGAAGATCTCCTTGGCCACGCGCTGGGCGCAGGGCATGCGGGTCGAGCCGCCGACCAGGATGATCTCGTCGACCTCGGCGGTCGACAGCTTGGCGTCCTTGAGGCACTGCTCGCAGGGCTTGCGGCAGCGGTCGATGAGGGCGCGGGTGATCTCCTCGAAGGTGGCGCGCGACAGCGTCTCGTTGAGGTGCTTCGGCTGGCCGTTCACCATGGTGATGAAGGGCAGCGCGATCTGCGCGCTGGTGACCTGAGAGAGCTCCTTCTTGGCCTTCTCCGCCGCCTCCTTGAGACGCTGGTGGGCCATCGGATCCTTGCGCAGGTCGAGGCCGCCGTTCGCCTTCATGAAGCGCTCGGCCATCCAGGTGATGATCGTATCGTCGAAGTCATCGCCGCCGAGGTGGGTGTCGCCGTTGGTCGCCAGCACCTCGACCACGCCGTCGCCGACTTCCAGGATCGACACGTCGAAGGTGCCGCCGCCGAGGTCGAAGATGGCGATCTTGCCGCTCTTGCCCTTGTCCATGTGGTAGGCGAGTGCGGCAGCGGTCGGTTCGTTGATGATGCGCTTGACGTCGAGGCCGGCGATCTTGCCGGCGTCCTTGGTCGCCTGGCGCTGGCTGTCGTTGAAGTAGGCCGGCACGGTGATCACCGCCTCGGTGACCGTCTCGCCGAGGTAGTCCTCGGCCGCCTTCTTGAGGAACTGCAGGATCATCGCGCTGATCTCGGGCGGCGTGTACTGCTTGCCGCGCACGTCGACCTTGACCAGCTCCTCGCGGGCGCCGACCACCTTGTAGGGCACCAGCTTCTCCTCCGATTCGACCTCGGAGTGGCGGCGGCCCATGAAGCGCTTGATCGAGAAGACGGTGTTCTCGGGGTTGGTGATCGCCTGGTTGCGCGCCATCTGGCCGATGAGGCGCTCGCCGTTCTCGACGAAGCCGACCACCGACGGGGTGGTGCGGGTGCCTTCCTTGCTGGCGATGACGACCGGTTCGCCGCCTTCCATGACGGCGACGCAGGAGTTGGTCGTACCCAGGTCGATGCCGATGATCTTGCCCATGTGATGTTCCTTCAGTGAAAGAGAGAGTTGATGACGTTATTCAGCCGAGCGACTTCGACCGGCTTGGCCAGCAGGGTGATTGCCCCCTCCGCCAGCGCAGTACGGCCGAGCGCCTCGTCGGCGCGCGCGCTCATCAGCACGACCGGCGGCTGCGAAGCGTGGCCGCGCACCCAGCTCAGCAGCTGGAACCCGGTCATGTCCGGCATGTCGATGTCGGACATGAGCAGGTCGAGACGCTGACCTTCGAGCACGCGGATGGCGTCGCCGCCACAGGCCGCTGTGCGCACGTCCCAGCCGAACCCGTCGAAGGCATCGCCGAGCGATTCGCGCACCAGGCGGTCGTCGTCAGCGATGAGCACGATGTGGTTGGCGGGGGCCATGGCACCGGGGAGGTAGCATGGGGTGTGCCAATCCTGGCCGGGTCGTAGTGGCGCAAAGAGCGTAATGACAACGAGTTGCGACCTAGGGCCGACGAGCGTCCGCTCGCCGGTGGGTCATTCTGACCAAGATGGCCCAGCCATTGCCCCAGGCTCAGCCCAGGGCTTTGGCCAGCAGGGCCTGCAGGCGCTTGGCTGTCGCCGCGCCGTCGCTGACCGTCCCGCCGGCAGCGAGCATCGCCTGATCGCGCAGCAGATGCAGGCCATCGGCGACTTCCGGCCGGCGGGCGCTGTCGCCATGCAGCGCGGACAGCCGCTGCACCAGCGGGTGGCCCGGGTTGAGCTCGAGGGTGCGCTTCTGCTCGGGCACCGGCTGGCCCATGCGGCGCATCATCGCCTCCATCTGCGCCGAGACGCCGTGCTCGTCGGCGACCAGGCAGGCCGGCGAATCGGCGAGGCGGCCGGACAGGCGGACCTCGCCGACGTCGGTGAGCGTCTCCTTGGCGAAGCCGAGGAACGGTTCGAGTTCCTTGGCCTTGGCTTCGAGCGCCTTCTTCGCGTCAGCATCGAGCAGGTCGCCGGCGCCCTTGGCGGCGTCGACCAGCTTGCGGCCATCGAACTCGTGGAGGTGCTGCACCACCCACTCGTCGACCGGGTCGGTGAGGAACAGCACCTCGCGACCGGCCTTGACGAAGCCCTCGATCGCCGGATTGGCCTTGGCCGCGGCCAGGGTCGGGCCGGCGACGAAGACGATCTCCTTCTGCGCCTCGGGGCAGCGGCGGATGTAGTCTTCCAGACCGGTCGGCACGCGTCCGGCCTCGGCCTCGGTCCAGGTGCTGCGCCAGCGTGCCAGGCGCGAGACGCGGTCCTTGTTCTCGTGGTCGGTGACGATGCCTTCGCGGATCACCGGGCCGAAGGAGGCGTCGATCTTGGCCCACGCCGCCTTGTCGGCGTCATCGCTCGACTGCGCCAGCTTGAGCAGGTGGTCGATCACGCGCTTGCTCAGCTGCTTGCGCAGCTGCTCGACCGTCGCCGCCTGCTGCAGGATCTCGCGCGAGACGTTCAGCGGCAGGTCGTCGGAGTCGACCACGCCGCGGACGAAGCGCAGCCACTCCGGCAGCAGGTGCTTGCAGTCGTCCATGATGAAGACGCGCTTGACGTACAGCGAGACGCCACGGCGTTCGCGCTCGAACAGGTCGAAGGGCTTCTCCGACGGCACGAACAGCAGGGTGGTGTACGACATCCGGCCTTCGACGCTGGCATGGATGCGCGTCGCCGGGTCGTCCCACTGCCGGCAGCTGGTCTGGTAGAACTTCTTGTAGTCCTCGTCGGTGATCCCGTCCTTGGGCTTGGTCCACAGCGGCGTGCCGGTGTTGACCTGCTCCTGCTCCTTGCCGTCCTCCTTGGCCATGCGGATCGGATAGGTGACGAAGTCGGACCACTTCTTGATCAGCGCGCGCAGACGCCAGCCGTCGAGGAACTCGGACGCGTCCTCCTTGAGATGCAGCGTGACGGTGGTGCCGCGGGCGGCGCGTTCGATCGACTCGGTGGCGAACTGGCCGTCGCCGGCGCTCTCCCACCTGACCGCCTTGTCCGAGCCGACGCGGGCGCTGCGGCTCTCGACCACGACCTTGTCGGCGACCATGAACGAGGCGTAGAAGCCGACGCCGAACTGGCCGATCAGCTGGGCGTTCTTCTTCTGGTCCTCGCCGAGCTGGCCGATGAACGCCTTGGTGCCGCTCTTGGCGATGGTGCCGAGGTGCTCGATCGCCTCGGCCTCGGTGAGTCCGACGCCGTTGTCGCGCACGGTCAGCGTCTTGGCCTCCTTGTCGAAGGCGATCTCGACCCGGTAGTCGCTGTCGCCGGCCGAGAGGTTCGGCTCGGTCAGGGTGAGGAAGCGCAGCTTGTCGCAGGCGTCCGAGGCGTTGGAGATCAGTTCCCGCAGGAAGATCTCGCGCTCGGAGTAGAGGCTGTGGATCATGAGGTGCAGCAGCTGCTGGACCTCGGTCTGGAAGGCGTGCTGGGTCATGGAGGGTCTGGTTGGTGTGACTGGTGGCTGGTGGCTGGTCGCTGGTCGCTGGTCGCTGGTCGCTGGTCGCTGGTCGCTGGTCGCTGGTCGCTGGTCGCTGGTCGCTGGTCGCTGGTCGCTGGTCGCTGGTCGCTGGTCTGGTCAGCCGGGTCGTTCTGGCCCAGTGCGCCCGTCTAATGCAAACCGTGTGCCACCTGTAAACTGCGCCCGTGGCCACCATCGCCCTCTTCGGCGGCAGCTTCGACCCGCCCCACCTTGGCCACGTCCTGGCGGCCGCCTGGGCGCGCTGGTGCGGCGGAGCCGACCGGGTGTGGGTGCTGCCGTCTGCCAACCACCCGTATGCCAAGGCCCTGTCGGCGTGGGACCAACGCTGGCAGCTGTGCCAGCTGGCCTTCGCCGACCTGCCATTCTGCGAATTGCGCGACGAGGAGCTGCGCTCGACCGGCTACACCGTCGACCTGGTCGAGCTGATCCAACGCGAGAACCCGGGCCATCGCTGGCTGCTGGTCGGCGGGACGGACACGGCCTCGGACATGCCCAAGTGGCACCGTGGCGCCGACCTCGCGCGCCTGGTCGAGATCCTCTGCGTGCCGCGCGGCGGCTACGACCGGCACCCCGGCGCGCTGCCGGAGATCAGCAGCAGCCTGGTACGCGAGCGCCTACGCACCGGCGCAGACGTCGCTGGGCTGCTGCCCCGCACCGTGGCAAACGAGATCGCCCGCCACGTCTGGTACGCCTGACGGACGCTCTCTGCCCGGGGAGGGTGGTGCCAGCGGTCAGCGATGCCGGCATGTCCGGAGATTGTGCGTGGTTGGCAGCGCAGGCGCAGGCTTGGCCGTCGCCGAGCAGCCTCCACTGACGGCGTCCACGCGATCGGCGAACGTCAGTGAGCCGGGCTTGGCGGGGGATCCGGGGGCAGCAGCCCCCGGCGGGGACGTGGGGCAGCGCCCCACGAGCAAACAAGCTCAGTCGCGCTGCAGCTGGCTGGCCTTGTCGGTCGGGTAGTGCGGCTCGGGCCGCACGTAGAGGTCCTCGTACTGGATCAGCGCGGGGATGGTCAGCGGCACCGGCTGGCCACGGTGGAAGACGGGCTGGCCGCGGTCGCAGTTCGCCGCCTTGACGTAGCCGTTGATGTACAGCCGGCGGTAGTTGTCGGCGGTCGTGTTGATGCCGCCGCCATGGATCATGTACGGCCCCCACAGCGCGACGTCGCCCTCCGCCAGTTCGCAGTCGATCAGCTTGGCGGGGTCGAGGCCGGCCTTCGCCACCCCCTCCTCGCGCGTGTCGTAGTGGTGGTTGGCGCCGCCGTCGATCTGCAGGTTGCCGCGCGTGTGGCTGAACGGCAGTAGCTTCATCGCTCCGTTCCCCGCCCAGTGGCGATCGATGCCGATAGCGGTCTGCACGTAGCTGGTGCCGAGTTCGCGGAAGCAATGCGCCGGCGTACGCGAACGCACATCCTGGTGCAGCCCCCAGTTGTAGCCGGTGCCGGGCGTCTTCCAGTGCATCTGGTTGATGATCTGCTTGATATCCTCGCCGATCAGCGGCTTGAGGATGGCGAGCATGCGCGGGTCGTTGCGCACCCGATCGAGCACCGGGTCGGCCCAGGCCTGCCACTGGCAGCCGCTGACGAAGCGGCCGACGGTGGGATGCTCGCTCACCCAGAAGGTGCGGTTCTGGTGCCGCCAGGTGGCGCGATGCGTCATGCCTTCGGCGTAGGTGCGGTCGAAGGCCTGCTTGAGCGCCGCGATCTCCGCCGCCGTGAATACGCCGCGCAGGATGGTGTAGCCGCGCTCGCGGTACTCCTCGACATAGCCGTCATGCAGGAACGGCTGGGTGGCGGTGGCAGTGGCGTTCATCGTTCGACCTCCTGGGTGGATGGCTCGGCAAGCTGGCCCTCGATCGCATCGGCGGCGGCGCGCAGCAGGGCGCGGCCGCGCTCGTAGCGCTCGGCGAAGACCCGTCCGGGGGCGGAAAGGCCGAGACCGCCGACCACCATCCCATCGCTGGTGCGCACGGCAGCGGCCATGCCGTTGGTCGTGCCGGAGAAGCCGGGATCGCGCACCGCCACCAGTTCGCGAGCGATGGTGCGGCGGCGGGCGGAGGTCAGTCCCTCGACGGCAGCGAAGCCGGGGATGAGGCAGGCGAAGAGCGCGCCGGTGGCGGAGCCGGGATGGCCCAGCCGGTTGCCGACCGCCGAGATCGTATCGCGCTGCTCGCCGCCGGGATAGACCGCGGCGAGGATGATGGCCGCGCCGCCCCGGTGGGGCACGGTGGCGATGGCGTCCATGCCGGTCGCCTCGGCGAGACGATGCAGGTGCGGCATGGCCAGGATGCGCAGCGGATGGTTGGCGAGCAGGGCCTTGCTGATCGCCAGCGGTTCGAGGCCGATGCGGTAGCGGCGATCGGGATCCTGCACCGCGTAGCCCAGCTCGACCAGGCTCTGCAGCAGGCGGTGGGCGTGGCTCTTGGGCAGCTGCAGCCGGGTCGCCAGCTCGGTAACGGAGTGCGCCGCAGCGGTGGCGCTGAGTTCGGCGAGCAGGTGGAGGCCGTTGGCCAGGGTGTTGTTCATGTGTTCTATATATTGGAACGACTATGGTTCTAGTATACAGAACGAATCGATCAAGTCCGGAAACGCAAACACCCGCCGGCGGTGCCGGCGGGTGTTTGCGAAACAGCGGGAGAAACCAGCTCGTGCTGGGATCAGCCCTGGCCGCCGCCCTCGTGACGACGCGGGCCGCGATCGCCACCGCGATCGCCACCACGATCGCCACCGCGGTAGCCGCCTCCGCCGCCGCCTTCACGGCGCGGTCCGCGGTCGCTGAACTCGCGGCGCGGCGGGCGCTCGCCCTGCGGCTCCTCGACGAAGCCTTCGGGGCGCGGCAGCATGGCCTTGCGCGAGAGCCGGAACTTGCCGGTGCGCTCGTCGACCTCGATCAGCTTGACCTCGATCTCCATGCCCGGACGGGCGACGCCGTCGAGGGTCGCGGTGCGCTCCCAGGCCCACTCGCTGATGTGCACGAGACCCTCGGTCTGCGGCATGAACTCGACGAAGGCGCCGAACTCCTTGATCGAGGTGACCTTGCCCTTGTAGACGGTGCCGGCGGTCGGCATCGTGGTCAGGTCCTTGATCCACATCTTGGCCTTCTCGATCGAGACCAGGTCGGGCGAGGCGATGGTGATGATGCCATCGTCGTCGATGTTGAGCTTGGCCTTGGTCTCCTCCTGGATGCGGCGGATGGTCTCGCCGCCCTTGCCGATGATCTTGCCGATGAACTCGGGGTCGATCTGGATCTGGACGATCTGCGGGGCGTACTTCGACAGGCCGTTGCGCACGGCGGGCACGACCTCGTTCATGCACTGCAGGATGTGCAGGCGGCCCTGGCGGGCCTGCTCGAGGGCCTTGCCCATCAGCTCGGCGCTGATGCCGGCGATCTTGATGTCCATCTGCAGGGCGGTGATGCCCTTGCTGGTGCCGCACACCTTGAAGTCCATGTCGCCGTAGTGGTCCTCGTCGCCGAGGATGTCGGTCAGGACGGCAGCGCGCTCGCCTTCCTTGACCAGGCCCATGGCGATGCCGGCCACCGGGGCCGAGATCGGCACGCCGCCGGCCATCATCGCCAGCGAGCCGCTGCACACCGTAGCCATCGAGCTGGAACCGTTGGATTCCAGGATGTCGCTGCACAGGCGGATGCAGTAGGGGAAGGCCTCCTGCGCCGGCAGGACCTGGGCCAGGGCGCGACGCGCCAGAGCGCCGTGACCGACCTCGCGACGGCCGGGCGAGCCGCGCTTCTCGACCTCGCCGACCGAGAAGCCGGGGAAGTTGTAGTGGAGCAGGAAGCGCTCGTTGTACTTGTCCTTGAGCCCGTCGATGAGCTGCTCGTCCTCGCCGGTGCCCAGGGTCAGGGTCATCAGGGCCTGGGTCTCGCCGCGGGTGAAGACCACGCTGGAGTGGGCACGCGGGATGACGTCGGCGTCGATCACGATCGGGCGCACGGTGGTCAGGTCGCGGCCGTCGACGCGCTTGCCGTCGAGGATCAGCTCGCGGAAGACGATGTCCTTGGCGTCGCCGAAGGCGGCTTCGATCTCGGCCTTGGCTGCGGCCTTGGCTGCGTCGTCGCCGGTGATGGTGGCGGCGTAGCGGGCGCAGATCGCGGTCTTGGCGGCCTTGACCGCGGTGTAGCGCGCGTGCTTGTTCTGGGTGAGCAGGGCAGTGCGGATCTCGCCGGCGGCCTCGCTGGCGATCTTCTTGACCCAGGGGCTCTCCTTGGGCGCCTCGACCTGCATCTTGGCCTTGCCGACCTTGGCGACCAGCTGCTTGATCGCGGCGACGACCTTCTTGATCTCGCGGTGGGCGAGCATCAGGGCGTCGACCATCACCGCCTCGGTGACTTCCTTGGCGCCGCACTCGACCATGGTGATCGCGTCGTCGGTGCCGGCGACGATCAGGTCGAGGACGCTGCCGTCGCGCTGCTGCGCCGTCGGGTTGACCAGGAACTTGCCGTCGACCAGGCCGATGCGCACGGCGCCGATCGGGCCGTCCCACGGGATCGAGCTGATCGAGAGGGCGGCGCTGACGCCGACCATCGAGAGGACGTCGGGCTCGTTGGCGGTGTCGAAGCTGATGACCACCGACTGGCACGAGGTGTCGCGCTTGTAGCCGGGGGCGAAGAGCGGGCGCAGCGGGCGGTCGGTCAGGCGCGAGATCAGGGTCTCGTGCTCGGACGGGCGCTGTTCGCGGCGGAAGAAGTTGCCGGGGATGCGGCCGGCGGCGTACATCTTCTCGCGGTAGTCGACGGTCAGGGGGAAGAAGTCGAGTCCGGCGCGCGGATCGCCGTCGCAGACGGTCGACATGACGAAGGTCTCGCCGCAGCGGACCACGACCGAGCCGTTGGCCTGCTTGGCCAGGTAGCCGGTCTCGATCTCGATCATCTTGGCGTCGAGGCCGTCGCCGACGGTCACGGTGACCGTCGTCTTCTTCATGTTGAGGGCGGAGAGCGCAGTAGTGCGGTCCATGGGAGCTCCTTGGGGCGCGGTGGCCCCAGGCGCCGCGCGGATCCCTCGGCCTGTCCATATCGACGTCGAACGGTGTCGGCGGCGGTAAGGAGAGGCGACCAGGGGCGCGGCTGGGTTGATGTTCGGGTTGTGAAAGAGAGAGAAAGAAAACAGCCCCGGGCGGATGCCCGGGGCTGGGAGATGGCTTAGGCCTTCTGGCGGATGCCGAGCTTCTCGGTCAGCTTGCGGTAGCCTTCGATATCGGTCTTGGTGATGTACTTCAGCAGGCGGGCGCGCTGGGCGACCATCAGGAGGAGACCACGACGGCTGTGGAAGTCCTTCTTGTGGCCCTTGAGGTGCTCGGTGAGCTGGTTGATCCGCTCGGAGAGCAGGGCGACCTGCACGGGAGCCGATCCGGTGTTCTTGACGTTGCCGCCGAACTCGCTGATCAGCTTGGCTTTGGTGGTGGTGTCGAGAGGCATGTGACGCGTCCCCGGGGTGCGGGTGGATTGGGAAGGGCCTGGGAGGCGTCCGCGTGAACGCTGACCCACGCCTGGGAGGGCGGGAGGCTATAGGAGAAGACGAGTTGCGCAACCAGCGGGCAGCAGCCAGCAGCCAGCAGCCAGCGACGACTCAGCCCAGCAGCGAGCGGATCTTGCTGGCGCTCGGGCCGCGGACCACGCCGCGGTCGCAGATGATCGCGGTGATCAGCTCGGCCGGGGTGACGTCGAAGCCGGGGCTCCACACCGCCACGTCGGCCGGGGCGAAGAGCGCGCCGCGCGGACGGCGGACGTCGTCGGCCTCGCGCTCGTCGATCGGCATGCGCGTGCCGTCGCGCAGCTTGAGGTCGAACGAGGAATACGGCGCGGCGACGTAGAACGGGATGCGGTGGAACTTGGCCAGCACGGCGAGCTGGTAGGCGCCGATCTGACCAGCGCTGTCGCCGTTGGCGGCGATGCGGTCGGCGCCGACGATGACCGCCTTGATCTGGCCGGTGGCCATCAGCGCTCCGGCCATGCTGTCGCAGATCACCGTCACCGGCACGCCGGCGCGCTGCAGCTCGGGCGCGGTCAGGCGGCTGCCCTGCAGCAGGGGACGGCTCTCGCCGACGAAGACGCTCAGCTTGTGGCCGAGCTGGAAGGCGCGCACGACGCAGCCCAGGGCGGTGCCGACGCCGCCGGTGGCCAGCGCGCCGGTGTTGCCGATGGTCAGCACGCCGCCGGAGAGCAGCGGGGCGCCGTGGTCGGCGATGCGCGCGCACAGCTCCTCGTCCTCGCGGTGGATGCGCTTGGCCTCCATCAGCAGGCGGGCGCACATCTCGAGCGCGGTGAGGTGGCCGATGTGGCGCTTGTAGCAGGCGCGCTGACGCTCGAGCGCCCAGCGCAGGTTGACCGGGGTCGAGCGCGCCGCGGCGAGCCGCTCGATCGCCTGGTCGAGGTGCTTGGCGAGCACGGCGCTGCCCTTGCCGGTGGCGGCCGAGGCGCGCGGGATCAGGTGCAGGACGACGGCGTAGGCGCCGGCGATGCCGATGGCCGGCGCGCCGCGCACGCTCATCTCGCCGATCGCTTCGACCACGCCATCGAGGTCGCGCAGCGGCAGGTAGCGCACCGTGCCGGGCAGACGCGTCTGGTCGAGGACCACCAGCCGACCGTCCTCGAGTCCGCCATCCCAGGCGAGGCTCTTCAACGGCTTGACGGTATCGGCGGGGGTACGGGGCATGACAGGCTCCAGGGCGGGAGGCGCAGCATGAACCGGCCGCTGGCGTCCGCAACCGGGCTTCGGGCCCGGGGTGCCAGCTAGCCCTTGGCGGCAACCGCGTCGGCGAAGCGCTTGAAGAGGTAGAGCGGATCCGCCGGGCCGGGGGCGGCCTCGGGGTGGTACTGCACCGAGAACTGCGCCTTCGTCTCGTGTTCGATGCCGGCGCAGGTCATGTCGTTGAGGTTGACGTGGCTCATGCGCACGCCCGCGGGCAGCGACTTGGGGTCGACGGCGAAGCCGTGGTTGTGGCTGGCGATCTCGACCTTGCCGTCGGACAGGCGCTTGATCGGGTGGTTCGAGCCGCGATGGCCGAACTTCAGCTTGTAGGTCGTGGCGCCGTAGGCGAGGCCGAGGAGCTGGTGGCCGAGGCAGATGCCGAACACCGGCACGTCGGTCTTGAGCAGGTCCTTCACGCTGGCGATGACGCTGGTGACGGCGGCCGGGTCGCCGGGACCGTTGGAGAGGAAGATGCCGCGCGGCTGGAGCGCGAGGATCTCGGCGGCGCTGGCCGTGCTCGGTACCACGCGGACGCGGAAGCCGCACGAGACCAGCAGGCGCAGGATGTTGCGCTTGACCCCGCAATCGATCGCCACGACCAGCGGCCTGCCGCTCAGCGCCGGCCATTCGACCGGGGTGCCGAATTTCACGCGGTCGCTGGGCTCGTCCCAGTCGTAGGCGGTCTTGCACGAGACCACGGTCGCCAGGTCGAGTCCGCTCATCGACGGGGCCTGCTTGACCCGCGCGATCAGCTCGGCGTCGCTGGCGTCTTCGCTGCTGATCACGGCATTGACCACGCCGGAGACGCGCAGCCGGCGGGTGATGGCGCGGGTGTCGACGCCGTCGATGGCGACGATGCCGGAGCGCTTGAGGAAGTCGGGCAGGCTCTCGACCGAGCGGAAGTTCGACGGCACTGCGCAGCAGTCGCGCATGACGAAGCCGCTGACCTGGGCGCGCTCGCTCTCCATGTCCAGCGGAGTGATCCCGTAGTTGCCGATCTCCGGGTAGGTCATGGTGACGATCTGGCCGCGGTAGCTGGGGTCGCTGAGGACCTCCTGGTACCCGGTCATGCCGGTGTTGAACACCGCCTCGCCGGTGGTGGTGCCGATCGCGCCGACGGAACGCCCGCGGAAGATGGTACCATCGGCGAATACGAGGCGGGCGGCGCGGTCGGTCATGGGCGGCTCCGGGGGCGGGAGTGTTGGGCTGTCGCCAGGATGGCAACCAGCTGGCTGGGCCCTGGCCGCTGGCCGCTGGCCGCTGGCCGCTATGACCCCGCCATGCGCTACGCGGTCGGCATCGGCGGGAACCTCGGCGATGTCCCCGCCACCGCCACCCGGGCCAGGGCCCTGCTCGCCGCCGACGGCGTCCAGGTCGAGGCCGAGGCCCCCTGGATCACCACCGCCCCGGTCGGCGGCCCGCCCCAGCCCCCCTTCCGCAATTCGGCCTGGATCGTCGCCACCACCCTCGGTCCGCACAGCCTGCTCGACGCCCTGCGCCGGGCCGAGTCGGCCTGCGGCCGGGTGCGCGAGGTGCGCTGGGGACCGCGTACGCTGGACCTCGACCTGCTGCTGGCCGAGGACGGCACGATGGTCGACAGCCCGGTGCTGGCCCTGCCGCATCCGCGGCTGCACCAACGGCTCTTCGTGCTGGAGCCGCTCGTCGCCATCGCCCCGCGCTGGCGCCACCCGACCCTCGGCTGCACGGTTGCCGACCTCGCCGCCTCCCTTAGCCTGCGACCCGCTCCCGTCAGAGCCTGACCCGTCAGGGTCGCCATGTTCGAATTCATCTCAGAGCGCATCGGCAACGTCTTCGAGCGTTTCCGCAAGCAGCAGAACCTCTCCGCCGACAACATCCGCGATGGGCTGAAAGAAGTCCGTCGCGCGCTGCTGGAAGCCGACGTCGCGGTCGACGTGGTGCGCGAGTTCCTCTCGCGGGTCGAGGCCAAGGCGGTCGGCCAGGAGCTGATCTCCGGCGTCACCCCGGCCCAGCAGGTCGTGCAGGTCGTGCACGACGAGCTGATCGCGATGATGGGCGAGAGCGACAGCGACCTGCCTTTCGCCGACGCCAAGGACGGTCCGACCGTCATCCTGATGGCCGGCCTGCAGGGCTCGGGCAAGACCACCACCTGCGCCAAGCTCGCCCGGCTGCTCAAGGAGAACGGCAAGCGCGTCATGCTGGTCGCCGCCGACCTGCAGCGCCCGGCCGCCATCGAACAGCTCAAGATCCTCGGCGAGCAGGTCGGCTGCCCGGTGTTCCACCAGGCCGGCGTGAAGCCGCCCGAGCTGTGCGCCCGCGGCATCGAGGCGGCCCGCCTCGACAATCGTGACGTCGTCATCCTCGACACCGCCGGCCGACTGCACGTCGATGACGACCTGATGGGCGAGATCGCCGAGATCCACGCGCGGACCAAGCCCCATGCCACCCTGCTGGTGGTCGACGCGATGACCGGCCAGGATGCGGTCAACTCGTCCAAGGCCTTCCACCAGCGCCTGCCGCTGACCGGCGTGGTGGTGACCAAGCTCGACGGCGACGCCCGTGGTGGCGCCATCGTCTCGCTGCGCCACGTGGTCGGCCGGCCGATCAAGTTCGTCGGCATCTCCGAGAAGATGGACGGCCTGCAGCCCTTCCATCCCGACCGCTACGCCCGCCGCATCCTCGGCATGGGCGACATCCTCTCCTTCGTCGAGAAGGCGCAGGGCGCGGTCGACGAGAAGCAGGCCAAGCACATCGAGGAGCGCATCCTCAAGAACAAGTTCGACCTCACCGACTTCCAGGACCAGCTGAAGGCCATCGCCAAGATGGGCTCGCTCAAGGACCTGCTCGGCCTGATCCCGGGTGTGGGCGCCAAGTTCGCCTCGCTGCCGGTCGACGAGAAGATCTTCAAGCGCTACGGCGTGATCATCGACTCGATGACCAAGTGGGAGCGCAACCATCCCGACCTGATCGAGATGAGCCGCCGCCGCCGCATCGCCATGGGCGCCGGCTCGACCACCTCGGAAGTGCAGACCCTGCTCAAGCACTTCGACATGATGAAGAAGATGATGGGCAAGATGGGCGACATCCAGGACATGGCCGGCAAGCTGCCGAGCCAGGAGGAGCTGACGCCCGAGCAGCTGGCCAACCCCGGCGCCTTCATGCCCAACCCGAACCGCCTGTTCCAGAAGCGCGAGGACAAGGACGCGCTGAAGAAGTACCGGGCTGAGCGGAAGAAGAAGGCGAAGGCTAAGAAGGCCAACCGCCGCTGAGCACGCGGACGTCCCAGCCCGCCAGGTCGACCCGCGCGAGCGGGGCGCCGGTGAGCGCGTCCGTCCAGCCGGTGGGCAGTGACACCGAGGCGGGCGCATCGCTGGGGTTCATCAAAGTGATGAAGCGACGGTCCGGCTGCGTGCGTTCACGGGCGATCACGCCGGCGGGCAGGCCAGGCAGGCATGGGGCGATGCCGGCTTCGGTGCACAGCCGGTGCATGAGATGCGCGCGGGTCTCGGGACGTAGGCCGCTGGCGAGGTACCACATCGCTCCGGCGCCAAGCCGCTTGCGCGTCAGCAGCGGGGTACCGTCGTAGAAGCGGTCGCGCAGGCGCGCCAGCACCTCGGCGTCGGCGACATGCACGCGGTCCGCCCACTGCACCGCCGCCGCGCCGGCGCCCAGCCAGCCGGCCGGGTCCTCGACCGGCACCGACTCGTCCTCGCGCAGGTGGTCGACCTCCTCGGCGCGCAGGCCGAGGGCGCCGCGCAGCGGACCGGGTCGACCGCCGCCGACGCAGCCGAAGTCGTGATCGACCCAGGCCGATAGGCCATCGACCAGCACCTGGGCGCCGGCATTTGCCGCCGCCTGCAGCCGCTCGGCGAAACCGGGGCGCAGCAGGAAGACGCAGGGCACGACCACCAGACGGTAGGCGGCGAGGTCGGCAGTCGCATCGACGACGTCGGCGCCGATGCCCGCCTCCCACAGCGGGCGGTGCCAGGCGACCGCCGCGGCGCGTGGTCGCGGCAGGTTGGAGAGACCGGAGTTGAGGTTGCGCGCCCACTCGCTCTCGACGTCCCACACCACCGCTGCCGGCGACGGCGTGGCGGCTCCGGCCATTGCCGACAGCCCGGCCAGATCACGACCCAGGACGGCGACCTCGCGGAACACGCGGCTGTCATGCGGCGCGTCCTGCATCAGCACCGCGCCGTGCAGCTTCTCCATGCCACCGCGGCCGGCGCGCCACTGGAAATAGCACACGCCGTCCGAACCCTCGGCGACCATCGACAGCGACAGCAGCCGGTGCACGCCGGCGCGCTTCATGCGCGGCAGGCGGTGGTACTGCGGCACCGACGGGCAGCTCTCCATCAGCAGCCAGGGCTTGCCGCCGCCGAAGCCGCGCGTCGCCGCGCCCAGCCAGGCGTGGTGGTGGACCTGGTCGCGATCACCGGGACTGCCGTGCATCTCCGGATAGCTGTCGTAGCTGGGGAAGTCGAGCTGCCCGGCGAGCGCGCGGATGTCGTACTGGTCGAGTCCGCCGTGCAGGTTGGTGGTCACCGGCGCTGCGCTGTGCCGGCGCACGGCGGCGATCTCGAGGGCGCAGAAGCCGGCGATCTGCGCGCTGCTGTAGCGGTGCCAGTTGAGGTTCAGCGCCTCGATGGTCGCATCGCCGGGACGGATCTGCTCCCACGACTGGTACTGATGGCTCCAGAATCCGGTCCACCAGGCGCGGTTGAGCCGCTCGAGGTCTCCGTCGTAGCGCTGCTGCAGCCAGCGGCGGAAGCCGGCGACGCACGTGTCGCAGTGGCAGCGGGCGCCATCGGCGGCGCCGCCGTACTCGTTGTTGATGTGCCAGCCGAGCAGGGCCGGATGGCCGGCATAGCGCTTGGCCAGACGGTCGATGACGACGGCCGAGCGCTCGCGCATCACCGGTGACGACCAGCATGGATTGTGGCGCCACTCGCCGGGCGCCTGGCGACGACCGTCGGCGCGGGTCTGCATGACCTCCGGGTGCGCTTCGGCCAGCCAGCGCGGGCGGGCCGCGGTCGGCGTCGCCAGCAGCACGCCCACGCCCTGCGCATGCAGGCGGTCCATCACCCCGTCGAGCCAGGCGAATTCGAAACGGTCGCGCTCGGGCTCGATCGCCGCCCAGGCGAAGATGCCGACCGACGCCTGGTTCACCCCGGCCTTGCGCATCAGCACGGGATCCTCGGCGAGGACCTCGGGGCGGTGCAGCCACTGCTCAGGATTGTAGTCGCCGCCATGCAGCATGCGGTACGGTCCAGGAACGATGGCGGGATGGGCGCGGTCGGTCATATGCGGCATCTAAACGCTATTTCATCGTGACGCCAGGAATCCGCAGGTAGCATGCGGTACGTTATGGTATGGCCCGTCCTCACCCGCACCACGGTCCGCGGCCCCGGGCTCCAGCTCTTCGCCGGGCGCTCGGCCAAGACCGCCCGGCACAGCTGGGGATCGGCCGGTCGCGACCTGCGCATGCACGGGTTCCTCCTGCTGGTCGAAGGTGCCGGCACCTACCGCGACAGTGACGGACGTCGCGAAGCGATGACCGCGGGGGACCTGATCGTGCTGTTCCCCGGCTTGCGGCACGACTACGGCCCAGGGCCGGGGCAGCGCTGGCACGAGGCCTTCCTCGACTGCGACGGCGAGCTGCCATGCATGCTGGCAGCGCAGGGCCTGCTCGACCGGCGGCGTCCGCTGCTGCATCCGCCGGCAGACGCCGTCGTTCCGCTACGCCAGCTGATCGATGATCTCGAAGCCGGCCGCCTCGCCGACCCGGCCGAGGCGCAGTGGCGGCTGCACGGCGCGGTGCTGGCGCTGGCGCGCTGGAGCCGCGGCGACGAAGACGCAGCGCTGGAGGCCGGTCGCCAAGTACTGGCCGCCGACCTCGCCCGGCCGCTCGATCCGCGCGCCGCCGCCGACGCCGCTGGCATGGGCTGGGAGCTGTTCCGCAAGCGCTTCCGCGCCCGCTACGGCCTGCCGCCAGCACGCTGGCGCCTGCATGCGCGCTGCGAAGCCGCAGCCCAGGCCCTGGTACATGGCGGCACAGTCGAAGACGCAGCAGGACGTTTTGCGTTCTGCGACGGCGCGCACCTGCGCCGTCACTTCCGCCGCGCGTTGGGCATGTCGCCCGAGGCATGGCGCAAACTCTACGGCTGATCAGCGAACCTAGGTATTGAACGGCGGGCGGTAGAGGTCGTCCTCCTCGCCCATCTCGACGCCATTCGCCTTCAGCAGGTCTATCCAGTCGTCCCAGCTCTTGAGGATCTTGCGCGAAGCGGTGCCGGCGGCGCCCGAGAGGAAACCGAGGTCTTCCAGCGTCTCGACGTACTCGGTCGCCTTGTTGTAGCCCACACCCAGCTTGCGGCGGAAGAAGTCGGCGCCGGTCTTGTCGTAGCGGTACATCGCCTGCACCGCTTCGTGGAACTTGCGGTCGAGCTTCCACGCGTCGCTCGACTCCTCGCCGCTGTCGCGGCCGCCGCCCTGCATGGCGACGGCGCCGGCCTTGGCGATCGACTCGTCGTAGCTCGGCTTGCCCTGGCTGCGCGCGTGCTCGACGATGGCGGTGATCTCGGCGTCCTTGAGGAACACGCCCTGGCCGCGCACCGGCAGCGAGGTGCCGGGCTGGAGGAACAGCATGTCGCCCTTGCCGAGCAGGTTCTCGGCGCCGCTGGAGTCGAGCACGACGCGCGAGTTGTTGCGGTCGACGACGCGGAAGCACACGCGCGAGGGCAGGTTCGACTTGATCAGGCCGGTGACCACGTCGGCGCTCGGGCGCTGTGTGGTGAGGATGACGTGGATGCCGCAGGCGCGCGATTTGGCGGCTAGGCGGACGATCGATTTCTCGACCTCCTTGTTCACCATCATCAGATCCGCGTACTCGTCGACCAGCACGACGATGTAGGGCATGTGCGCGCCGCTGCCGAGGTCCTCGAGCTGGACCTCCTTCTTGGCCAGGCGGAAGCGCAGCTCCACCTCGCCGAGCGCGTTGTAGTCGGCGATCGAGCGGCAGCCGGACAGACGCAGCGCTTCGTAGCGCTCATCCATGGTCTGACAGGCCCAGTCGAGCGCGGCGTGCGCCTTGGTCATGTCGGTGATCGGCGGAGTCAGCAGGTGCGGGATGTCCTCGTAGCCGGACAGTTCGACCATCTTCGGGTCGACCATGATGAAGCGCACCTCGTCCGGCCGGCGGAACAGCAGGATCGAGCAGATCATCGCGTTCATCGTCACCGACTTGCCCATGCCGGTGGCGCCGGCGACGAGCAGGTGCGGAGCCTTGGCCAGGTCGAGGATCAGCGGCCGGCCGATGACGTCGCGGCCGAGCACCACCGGCAGGGCCATGACGTTGGGGTCGATCTCGTCGACCAGGTCGCGCATCACCACCGGGTCCTTGGTGCGGTTCGGCACTTCGACGCCGATGGTCGTGCGATTGGGCAGCGGGGCGACGATGCGGATGCCCTCGGTGCCAAGCTTCAACGAGAGGTCCTGCTCGAAGCCCTCGACCTTGTTCACCCGCATCGACTCGTCGAGCAGCTTCAGTTCGTACTGCGTGACGGTCGGGCCGCGCATCGCGCCGACCACGCTGACTTCGACATTGAAGGCGGCGAAGGCGGCCTCGATCGCCTTCGAGGTCTGCTGCTTCTCCTGCTCGTGCGCGGCGTGGCTGCGCTCCTTGGGCGACTGCAGCAGGTCGGGCGAGGGCAGGGCGTAGTCGGAGGCGATGGCCGGTTTGGGTTTGGGCTTCGGCTTGGTGGCCGGCTTGGCCGGCTCGGGCTCGCTGGAGACGGCTGGCGGCTGGTCGCTGGTCGCTGGTTGCTGGTCGCTGGCCGCTGGCGGCTGGTCGCTGGTCGCTGGTCGCTGGTCGCTGGTCGCTGGTCGCTGGTCGCTGGTCGCTGGTCGCTGGTCGCTGGTCACGGGCGCCTGTTCGACCGGTTGCGCCTGCGCCACCACCTCCGGCGGCGCATCGAGGGCCTCGCGCTGCTTGCGGATGGCGGCGAGGATCTCGTCGGCGTCGTTCGGCCCAGGCAGCTCGCCGTGGTCGGTCAGGCGCTTCTGCAGCTCGCGGAAGCTGGTGGTGGCGCGCGCCTTGTTGGCCACCGGGTCGCCTGGGGCCTGGTAGACGCCGCTGGGGAAGACCGCGCTGCCGCTGCCGACGCTGCCGGCCCGACGCGTGGTCGCCAGGTACCACAGCCGGCGCGTCCAGGCGACCAGGCCGAGATCCATCAGCCACAGTGCGAAGACGCCCAGGCCAGCGAGCAGCACCGCGGCTCCGGCGGTGTCGAGCCACTGGCGCAGGAAACCGCCGTCGCTGCCGGGAGAGGCCCAGCCGTTGACCGGGGCGCACAGCCAGAAGCCGATCGCGCCGCCGAGTCCTTCGAGATTGCCCTGGTCCCAGCGCGTCAGCAGCCAGTCGCCCACGCCGCGCGGCAGCAGATGGAGCAGGCCGGCGAGGACCGGCAGCAGGATGATCGCCCCGGCGATGCGCTTCGACGGATCGCTGAGATCGCGGTCGCGCCACAGGCCGACCGCCCAGCCGATCGCCACCACCGGCACGAGCACGGCGGCGAAACCGTAACCGCGCAGCAGGACGTAGGCGATCCACGCGCCAGCCGGACCGAAGGGGTGCGATTCCGCCGGCGTGGTGGTGCCGGTCTGCGAAGCCTTGTAGGCGACCAGGGCGAGGAGCAGGGCGAACCCGCCGATGGCGAGCAGGACGGAGAGGGCGAGTTGGAGATGGCGGTTCATCAGGCGTTTCAGCGGGCAGGAGCCAAGCACAGCATCGTTGGGACCGTACGGACCTTTGCGCCTGCGCCAACCCTGGCGGCCCGCTCCCCGGGCGAGGTGGCCGGACTGCGGGGCGGCCGAACGTCTTCCCGGCTCTTGCCAAGCCGTCCCACCCCTCTATGTTCCCCGCCCCACTGACGTACGCCCGTTCGGGCTCTGGAGGTCTCTATGGCACACAAGATGGGCACCGGCTCGACCCAGAACGGTCGCGACTCGATTTCCAAGCGCCGCGGCATCAAGGCCTATGGCGGCGAGGTCGTCACCGCCGGATCGATCATCGTCCGCCAGTGCGGCACCAAGTTCAAGCCGGGCTTCGGCGTCGGTCTGGGCAAGGACTACACGATCTTCGCGGTGCAGGACGGTGTCGTCCGCTTCCGCAACCGCTTCGTCGACGTCGTCGTCGCGCAGGCCTGAACCGCTTGATGCGAACCGGGCCGCGCCCCATGGGCGCGGCCCTTTTTCGTTTCACGAGGTGACCCAACGGCCAGCCTGCGCACGGCCATGCCCACCATCGTCCCGATCAACGGCGTCAGCCCGCAGCTGCCCGCCTTCCTCGCTCCCAACGCCACCCTGGTCGGCGACGTGCGCTTCGGGCCGGACTGCTCGGTGTGGTTCGGCGCGGTGCTGCGCGCCGACATCCTGCCGGTCGTCCTCGGCGCGCGCTGCAATGTGCAGGACAACTGCGTGCTGCACGTCTCGCGTAAGCTGGGCTGCACCCTGCATGACGAGGTCAGCATGGGCCACCTCGCGGTGTGCCACGCCTGCACCGTCGGCCGCGGTACGCTGGTCGGCATGGGCGCCAAGGTGCTCGACGGAGCGGTCATCGGCGAGGGCTGCCTGATCGCAGCCGGCTGCATCGTGCCGGAAGGCATGCAGGTGCCGCCTGGACATCTCGTCGCCGGCGTGCCGGGCCGGGTGATCAAGCCGCTCGGCCCCGAGATCCGCGAACGCATCGGGCGGATCGCGGGCGACTACGTCGCCTACCAGCAGCTCTATCCGGAGATCCTCGCGGCATGCTCGCCGGGCTGATCGCCGCCTGCGCCCTGGCCGCCGACCCGGCCATCAGCGTCGAACCGCTCGGCCCGGCCCGCCCGGGCGGCGTGCTGCGTGTCGCCGTGCAGGTCGACGAGATCCAAGCGCCGACCAGGCTCACCGCACAGCTGCTCGACGGAGAAGCGGTGTTGGCCACGGCCGAGGCCGCTCTGCCCGCCGGTGGGCGCGCCGTCCTGGTGCTCGTCCCGGCCGGTCTGGGCAGCGGGCAGTTGCGCGTACGCGTCATCGCCGGTTGGACCGGTGCCGGCCAGCCGTACCAGCTCAGCAGCGAAGCCGCCGTGACGACGCCGAATGCCGCGCTTGCCGCTGTCGCCAAGGAGGTCGGTCGGCTGCGCGCCAACGGCGACCTCGACCCCCTGCCGTGGCTGTGGGCCGAGCAGGCCGCCGAGCTCGGTGCCGGCGGGGCGAGCGCAGTCCGCATCGGCGAGGTAGCGGCGATCAGCGCGCGGCTCTCCGCCTGGCTGGCCGGCGAGCGCTCTGCGACGGCGGGCGAGCTCGCCGTGCGCGATCCGGTCGACAACTCGGTGCAGCCCTACCGCCTGCATCTGCCGGCAGGCAGCGGACCACATCCGCTCCTCGTGGTGCTGCCTGCGGTGCAGCCTCTGGGCAAGGCGCATTGGCCCGCCCTCGCACCGCGCCTGATCGATGCGGCGCTGGCCGCCGGCGTCGCGGTGGTGGAGTGCTATCCCGCGGGTGACGTGACGTGGAGCGGCGCCGCGCGCCGACGCATCGCCCTGTCCGTCGCCGCAGCCGCAACCGTGGCGCAGCTCAATCTCGCGCGCGGGGCATGCATCGGCACGTGCGCCGACGGTGGCCTGCCCTACGCGTTGCATCGCCTCCCGGCGGCGGTCGATGCCGCCTGGTGCAGCAGCGTGCTCGGCCCGCGCCAACCCACCACCCCCGGCACGGGCTGGGCGGATGCCCCCTTCGCCGTCGTCGTCGGCAGCGCCGAGCACGCCGCAGCAGCAGCAGCCAACCAGCGCCTGGCCGAATCCTTCCGCGCCGCCTACGCCGCCCACGCCCACGCTGTGGTCGAGCTGCTCGACGACCGCGTCGAGCCCGCCCGCCTCGCTGGGCGCAATCTGGTGCTGATCGGCAATCCGCGCTCGAACCGCGTGCTTGCCGCGCTCAAGCCCGAGGTGCCGTGGCGCTGGGACCACCGCAGTGTGACCGGCGCCGACGGCGTCAGCACGCTGCGTGCAATCATGCCACCGCTGGCCTGCCTCGTCAGGCTGGCCGATGGCCGCAGCGTGGTCATCCTCGACGGTCCGCCGCCGGCCTGGGTTCCAGGCCTGCCGTTAGCGGAACTGCGCTAGCTCTTCAGGGGCCTTTGTCGCGGCTCGATTTCGTCGCATACGCTCCGAAATCGTGGTCAGGGCTTCTTGACCGCCGGCTTCACCTCCGGCTTCGCTTCGACCCGGGGAAGTTCGGCCGGCAGGATGCCGCCGAAGTCAACCGGCGGGACGTCCGCCGCCGGCAGCGGCGGGACGATCGAGTAGCGCAGCACCAGGGCGCAGGTGAGGAAGAACATGCCGATGATCAGAGCCGAGCGACCGCGCTCGAACCAGCGTGCCGAGGCGACGTCGGCCTGGTCGCGCTGCACCGCGGCGACCACCTGCTCCTGGTTGATCTCGATCTTGGTGCCGCAGCGGCGGCAGTAGCGGGTGCCGATCGGGTTGTCGTTGCCGCAGGACTGGCAGGGGATCATGGCAGGCCCTCGACCGCCTTGGGCCACTTCCCGCCGATCGCCTCGCGCCGCAGCGGCACCAGCGCGGCGACTGCGCGGACCACCGCATCGCGCTCGTCCTTCAGCGCGTCGCCGAGCTTCAGCGCGACATCGTCGGCCGTGGTCGGCGAGCTGGCGGCGAGCAGGAAGAGCAGGGCCGGAGCCTCCTTGGATCTGGGCTGCATCAGCAGCAAGGCGCCGGCGTGGGCGCGCGTCTCGGAGACCTTGCCGGCCTGCCAGGCACCGCGCAGCAGCACGGTGTGGGCGGCACGCAGCACGTTGAGGTGCGGCGGCGGCTCGCCGTCTTCCGCCTTGGGCCGGCCCGGATCGCGGCCGGCGTTGGCCGCGGCGATCGCCTCAAGCAGGCGGCCGTCGGTCGTACCAGCCAACTCGACATCAGCCGGCTTGCCGGCGGCGAGGCGCATCAGCCCGATGGCGGCGAACACCGCCTGGCGGTCGGCCAGGCGCGGGCAGCGGGAGGCGATCCACACCAGGCGGTCGAGGGCGGCGCTGTCCGTTGGGTCAGCGGCGAGCAGGGCCGGGGTCGGCTCCTCGGGGACGCGCGCGGCAGCGGCCGTCGCCAGGGTCCGCGCGCTCTTGAGATTGCCGCGACGCAGCTGGTCGAAGGCCTCGCGGGTCTCGCTGACGGCGATCCAGCGCTGCACGCCGCTCCAGGCGATCGCCGCCGCCGCCAGCATGATGGCGACGCCAGCACCGAGCATGGCGAAGCCGACGATGTTGCGCTGCGTGGCGTTCATTCGCGCACCTTGCCGAGGACCTGGTCGGGGCCGATCACACCCATCACCATGCTGTCGTGACGGTGCTCCTTGCTTACGACGAAATAGTGGCCGGCGGGGACGGTGAGCGGTCCGATGTCATGGATACCGCGGTAGTTGCCGTACTCGTGCCAGTTCCGCGCCTCGTGCCCGTCGACCAGCAGTTCGCCGCCGCCCAAGCGCACGGTGTTGCCGGGGAGGGCTGCGATGAAGGCGAAGGTGATGTCCTCGGGACCGTCGCCGAAGCGGTAGGCCAGCACGTCGCCAGCGAGGTAAGGAGGCGGGTCCAGCCAGACACCGGTCATCGGTACCAGGCCGCCGATCTCTTCGAAATCCGGCGGCACCTGCGCGCGTCTGAGCCAGGCCGGGAGATAGGTGGCGACCACGACCAGACCGACGGTCAGGACGGCGAACCAGAGGAGCGTGCGGATGGCCCAGATCACGGCCCCCGGTGTCGCGCCATGCCACGGTGGATGAAGCCCGCTGATGGTCCGGCTGGGCAGGGCGTGTCATCCGGGGATGCCCCCTTCCGCCCCGGCCCGCGGCTCCAGCATGCCCCGCCATGACCTGGCCGACCCTGCCGCCGCCTGCCCGCCTGCTCGTCATCTCGGGTCCGAGCGGTTCCGGCAAGAGCACGGTGATCCAGCGTGCCTGCGCCCTCGAACCGCGGCTGGTGCGCTGCCTCAGCTGCACCACGCGCGCACCGCGCGGAGCCGAACGCGACGGCGTCGACTACTGGTTCCTGAGCCAGGAGGAGTTCGACCGCCGCGCCGCCGCCGGCGGCTTCCTCGAGCACGCCGTGGTCTTCGGCAAGGCGAGCTACGGCACGCCACGCGCCTTCGTCGAGCAGCAGCTCTCGGCTGGCAACAGCGTGATCAAGGACGTCGATGTGCAGGGCGCAGCGCAGATCCGCGCCAGCTTCCCGCAAGCGGTCCAGGTCTTCCTCATCCCGCCCGATGCCGACGAGGTCGAACGCCGCCTGCGCGGCCGCGGCACCGATGCCGACGAGGTGGTCGCCCGCCGCCTGGCCGAGGCCGAGCGCGAGGTCGCGCGCTGGCAGCACTACGACTACCTGGTCGTCAACGCCGAGGTCGAACGCGCCGCCGCCGACCTCCTGGCGGTGCTGCGCGCCAGCGCGCTCAGGATCCCGCCGCGCTGAACGGCCGCGCGAGCGCCCAACCCGCCCAGCAGGCGAGCAGGCACGCCAGCATCGAGCCGACGGCATAGCCGGCGGCGGCGGCATAGCGTTCGCCCTGCAGCAGCGTCAGGGTCTGCAGGCTGTAGGCTGAGAAGGTGGTGAAGCCGCCGAGCACGCCGGTGATCAGCAGCAGGCGCAGCGACTCGCGGCCGAGCAGCGCCGCCACCGCGCCGATGGCCAGACCGCCGAGGACGTTCACCGCCAGCGTGCCCCAGAAGCCGGGGCCGGTGCGCGCATCGATCCAACCGGCCAGGGCCCAACGCGCGACACCGCCAGCGGCGGAACCCAGGGCGACGAGCAGGATCGGCGGCATGGCGGAGGTTAGAAGGCGATGCGGCCGCGCAAAGCCGCGAACGGGGCGGCTTCGAGCGCCATGCCGTCGCGCCGGGCGTCGGCGCTGTCCTCGTCCTCGCCCAGGCGGCGGGCGGTGGCGATGCCGGCAAGGGCGTCGAACTGGATCATCGGTCCGAAACCCAGACGCACGCCGCCGGACCACTCCCACTGGCTGAGTTCGAGGCGGTCGTCATTGCGCGTGCGGTCGGCGCGGCGCCACTGCTGCCGGTTCCACTTCGCCTCGCCGAAGACGTGCCACGGGCCGTCGATGCGGTGCTCAGCTGAAAGCGACGGCAGCGGCCCGAGCACGGCGTTGACCCGCCAGGCCTCGGCGCGGTAGGCGATGACCGAGAACGGCACGCCCAGCAGCAGCATCCACGGTCCACGCATGCCCTGCCAGGCGACCAGCGGCAGCACCGGCACGTTGCCGAAGAAGACACGGTCCGCGTCGTAGTTCAGCGCCAGCAGCAGGCCGTCCTCGCCTTCGGCGCCAAGGCCGATGCGGGTGAACGCCGTGGCGGTGCCGCCCCACTCCATCCCCTCGGAAATCGCGGGTTGGCCGTCGCAGGTCGCAGTTGCGCTGGCGCCAACCACGTTGCCGCCGCCGAGCTGCCGCTTCCACATCGCCCCGAGTCCGGCGTCGAGGTACTCGCCATCGGGCGAAGCCCCGCCCGGCAGCACCGCGTCGCCATCGATGCCGGTGCGCGAGGCGCGCACGTTCAGCCAGCCTTCATCGTGCTCGCCGCGCAGGCCCAGCCACGAACCGGCAAGCATCTCGTGGTCGAAGGCGAGGCTGCCGCTGCCATCGCGGTCATCGGCCTCGCCCTGGCCCCGCAGCTCGCCGGCCAGCCGCCAGGACATGTCGGGCGGGGTTGGACGGGGACTGAAGGCCGTGAACAGTTCTTCGACCGCGCCAGCGGCAGCGCACAGGCAGAGCAGAGGCAGGACGCGCATGACGGCAGACTCCTGCCTGGACGGGCGAGGCAACCCCGCGTCGCCGGCTTGCGCAACCTTGACCACTGGCAGGCGGGAGGCGAACCTACGCTGTGCGTCAACTCCTCCTGCTCGTCCTCCCTGCCACCGCCTGCGCCGCCCAGCTCGAGGTGCTGTCGCTGCTCAGCTGGCAGCGCCTACCGGTGGGCGAGCGGGCGATGGCCGAGGGCGGCGCGGTGGTGGCGCGGATCAACGGGCCGTCGGCCGGCTACGGCAACCCGGCCGGCCTCGCCGACCTGGCCATGCCGACGGTCAGCGGCACGGTCGATGTGATGGAGTACACCCGGGTGGCCGCGCGTACCCCGAGTGGCGCGACCGCGACCGCCGACGACGTGGCGTTGAAGCCCAACCTGGTCGGCTTCGCCAATGCCCTCGATGGTGGCGCGGGCGGCTGGGCTTTCACCCTCGCCAGCCCGATCACCTGGAGCTCCGGCCTGGAGGTGCGCACCGAGACCCCGACCGGCTCGCGCCGCGACGACGGCCGGTCGACCCTGGAGATGACCGCGGTCGGCCTGACCTGGGGCCGCCGCCTGTCGCCCACGCTGTGCACCGGCCTGGGCGTCGAGGCCTGGCTGACCGATTACCGCTTCGACACCGGCACCTCGGCCCAGGACACGACCAGCGTGCTGACAGCGACCTACACCGAACGCGGTCGACAGACCGCGCTGCGCGCGGTGCTTGGCGTACAGTGGTCCGGCAACGGCTGGCAGGTTGGCGGCCTCCTGCGCACGCCCGGACTGGTGCTGCAGGGACAGGGCTCGATCAGCGGCTCGTCGACCAGCGGCGACGGGAGTTCCATCACCCAGGCCGACATCACCGACGACGACGCCGCCTTCGCCGTGCCGCTGCCCTGGCAGCTGGTCGTGGGCGCCGCCTGGATGCCTGCTGGCATCCCCGGACTCGAATTCGAAGCCGACCTCGACATCCATGCCGGCAGCGGCGCCGATGAGGTCTTCGGCCAGGCCGCCGGCACCTCGACCACAATCACCGGAGCGGTGGCAACGACCACCGGCATCAGCCAGGCGGCGCGTCTGGTCGACCTGCGGCCAGTGGTCAATCCGCGTCTGGGCATGCGCTACCGCTTCCCCGGCACACTGTTCGACCGCACGGTGTACGGGCACCTCGGCGGCTACATCGAACGCAGCCCAGTGGACAGTTCGGACGTGTTCTCGCAGCTCGATCTGCTCGGCGGGACCGCCGGCGTGTCGTTCGAGAAAGGCCCGATGCAGGTGACCATCGCCGGTGCCTACGTCACCAGCGGGACGCTGCAGGATGCGATCGGCTTCGTCTCCTCGCCGGGAGCGGGGCTCAATCCCGAGCTGAACGATCCGGAAGCCAGCTATGCGGTGCGGACGTTCTCGCTCAGCATTGGTTCCAGCTACCGGTTCTAGCCCTTTTCGAGCCGACGAGACGCCGGCAGGCAACGCGGAGTGCCTGCGGATTTGCAGGGGTGCTGTTTTCGGACCCGGCGCTAGCCTGCAGGCATGACGCTTGAACGCCCTATTCTGCTGGTCGGCGGCGCGCCTCGCGTTCCGGTTGATGCCATCCGCCACCTCACCGTCGCTGCGACCGGCACGACCGCCCTGGCGCTGCAGACCAAGCTGCGCCAGCTGGGGCGCGCATGCCAGCTCCTGCTGTCGCTTGACGCCGCGCCAGGAGCCGGCGCCACGCGCTACGCCGACCGCGAGGCGCTGGAGGAGGCGATGGCCTCGTGGATCGCCAAGCATCCCGACGGCTGCGTGGTGATGAGTGCGGCGGTCAACGACTACCGCGTGACCCGAGTCGAACGCTGGGAGGGCGGCGAAGTGCGCGCCCTGCGGCCGGGGGAAAAGCTGCCGAGCGGTGCCGACGAAGTGGTCATCCGCCTGCGCCAGGACAGCAAGCTGATCGACCGCCTGCGGCCGTCCTTCGGCCTGCGCGGGCCGATCATCGGCTTCAAGTACGAGGACGCCGCCACCGTCCTGGCCAGCGCGGCGGCTCTGTGCAGCCGGGTGAAAGCCGCCTGCATAGCCGCCAACAGCCTGTGCGGCTCGGTCCTCGCGGTGGTCGATGCGGAAGGCGTCGAGCGGCACACCTCCCGCGAATCGCTGATCGAGGCGCTGACCAGCCGCATCGCCGCCGCCTGATGCCGTTCCTGCGCAAGCACTGGTTCCTCTCCGCCTACCTGTTGGTCCTCGCCGCCGCGATGGCTTGGCCAGAGCCAGGCGCCGCCGGCGGCGTGCTGCACCTCGATGTGCTGAAGCGCTGGTGCATCGCCGGCATCTTCCTGTGCGCCGGACTGGTCCTGCCTTCGCAGAAGCTGCTCGGAGCAGTGCAGGCCTGGCGCACGCACGCCCTGGTGCAGGGGCTGTCCTTCGTCCTCGCACCACTGCTCGGCCTGGCCGTCGCCTGGCTCGCCGGGCTGGCCGGCGCCCCGCCGGCGGTGCAGGCCGGGCTGCTCATCCTCGCCTGCCTGCCCACCACCATCGGCAGCTGCGTGGCGCTGGCCGGACTTGCCGGCGGCAACCAGGGCATCGCCCTGGTCAACTCGGTGCTCGGCAACCTGCTCGGCCTGGTTGCCACGCCACTGCTGGTCACCCTGCTGGTCGGCCGCAGCGGCAGCGTCGCGGTCGGCACCGTGATCGCACAGCTCGCCCTGCTGGCAGCTCTGCCCGTGGCGCTCGGCCAGCTGGCACGCCTGCCGGCTGCCGCCTTCCTCGAACGCCACCGCGCCCGCATCGGGATCGTCAGCGGCCTGCTGCTGCTGCTGGTGCTGCTCGGGATCTTCAGCGATCTGGCTCGTAGCGGACTCGGCAGCGGTGCTGTCCTGGCAGCAGCGGCCTGCCTGATCCTGCACCTCGCGCTGGCCGCTGCCGCCTGGACGATCGCCGCCGGCTGCGCCCGCGCCGACCGCATCGCCATCACTCTGACCTCCAGCCAGAAGACCGCCGCCCTCGGCATCCCGCTGATCAGCCTGCTCTTCGCCGGCGATCCCGCCCTGCCGTTGCTGCTGCTGCCGGTGGTGGTCTACCACATCGTGCAGATGATCGTCGGCTCGTTGGCGGCGAGCCGGCTGGCCGGCCACGCCTCCGTCTAAAAGCCCATTAGCGGTCCGGACGAGAAGTCCATGGATCATATATGATCCGTGTTGCCCTGTGCAGGAATGCGGTAGAATCCGTGCTGTTGCTTTCCTGAACCTCGGGGCCGAACCATGGATCTGCAAGGGACCTTCTCCGCCACCATGCTCGCGGAGGCCTTCGCCGCCCACGGTGCCTTCCCCTTCCCGGTCACGGCGTGGCAGCGGAGCGGCCCACGGGCGGAGCACCAGGTCGAGGTGGCGCGACGGCAGCTCGGTGCGCCCTGGCCCGCGCTGACTCTCGGATCGTACCTGCGCTACTACCGCGACGGCGATCGCTCGGAATACGAAGGCCCCTACTTCAACCGCCGGCGCCGTTTGGGCTCTGCTGCGATCGCCTGCGCCGCGAGTGGCGAACCCAGCTTCGCCGCCGAAGCCGCCGACGGCGTCTGGTTGGTCTGCGAAGAGGCGAGCTGGTGCGTACCGGCGCACGCTCGCCACGGGCTACCGGCAGACGTCCCCAGCCGCCTCCCGCCGACCGGCGGCGGCGGCTTCATCGACCTGTTCAACTGCGAGACGGCGATGGTGCTGGCCGAGACCTGCCAGCTGATCGGCCCGCAACTCGACGCGATCGACTGCCGCATCGTCCCGCGAGCGCGCGAGGAGATCCGCCGACGCATTCTCGATCCGCTCCTGGCCGGCTCCACGCCGGGCTGGTTCGACGGCCACAACAACTGGAGCGTGTGGTGCGCCTCGTCGTCGATCATCGCGGGCGGCTTCGCCCTGCGCGGCGAGCCCGCGGTCTGGGGATGCCTGGTCCACCGCCTGCTCGGCGTGGTCGACCGCTACGTCAACCGTCAGGGCGCGGACGGCGGCTGCGACGAGGGCGTGATGTACTGGGGCGTGGCTGGAGCCTGCGTCATCCGCGCCCTCGAGGAGGTGCGCGCCCGCACCGGCGGACTGGCGGACGGCTGGAATGCCGACCCGCGCGTCGCCGAGATCATGCGCTTCCCGGCCCGCATGCACCTTGGTGGCGGCACGTTCCCCGCCTTCGCTGACGGCCACCACCGCGTCCGCCTCCCCTCCGGCGCGCTGAGCGTCGCCTCCGAACGGACCGGCTCGCCGGAGCTGCACGCCGTCGCCTGCATGCTCGACGACCCGCTGCGCGCCGGCGAAATCGACGTGCCCGCGGTGGGCGATTTGGTCGTCAACCAGCTGCGCGCCTTGTGCTGGTTCGACGGTCGTCCCGCCCGCGCCATGGCCGCGCCGACCGACGCCTGGCTGCCCAACCTCCAGGTATTGGTCGCGCACGGCGGCGGTACCGCCCTCGCCGTGAAGGGCGGCCACAACGCCGAGAACCACAATCACAACGACATCGGGCAATTCGTCATCCACCGCCACGGCGTGCCTCTGGTGGTCGATGCCGGGCGCGGCGACTACACCGCGCAGACCTTCGGTCCGCGCCGCTACGAGCTCTGGTGGACGCGCGGCGCCGGCCATGCCGTACCGCAGATCGACGGGCACGAGCAGCAGACCGGATACGAGCGCCAGGCGCGCGACGTGTCGTGCAGCAGCACGACCGGCTCGGCCGCGCTGAGCTTCGACCTCGCCGCCTGCTACGCTGCAGAGGCCGGGGTGCGCAGCCTGCGGCGCACCGTCACGCTCACCCGCGCCGACGGCAGCGTCCGCCTCGCCGACACGGTCGACGCCGGACGAGGCGTGACCTACGCCCTGCCGTTGCTGCTCACCGGCTGCCCGGTGGCGGACGGCACCGACTGGCTGGTCGAGCATGACGGCCAGCGCGTGCGGATCGCCACCGACCGGCCGATGGCCGTCACCATCGAGGAGGTCCAGCTCGACGCGACGATGCTCCGCTCGTGGTCGAAGCTGTGGCGGCTGACCTTGCGCACCGACCTGACTGCCGGCGGCAGCGTTGGCGTGTCGATACGCCCGGGTCGGGCGTAGAAACAACATAACCCGCGGCACAGCCGCGGGTTATGTCTTGGTGGTCTTTACAGGACTCGAACCTGTGACCCCTACCATGTCAAGGTAGTGCTCTAGCCAACTGAGCTAAAAGACCCTATGCAACGCGAGCCGGCCGTCCGGCATCGTCCCTCAGCGAGAGCGAACCAGAATAGTGTCGGTACGCATCAGCGCAAGGGGGGCAGTCGAACAGCGGGCAGCGACTGCGGATCCAGTCGAGTCAGCGTGGGGTCAATGCCCCATGCGTATCACTCCAGACTGGGCATAGATCATGTCCCATGCGCAAGAACATCTACACGGCGTCAGTGACCATGATGTGCTGCCTCTTCGCCTTCATCGCTTCTGCAGGATGCGCCCAGCGCCTTCAAGACGCCTTGTCCGAAAGTCACACCAACCCGCAGACGGGCATACAAAGCTGTGCGGCTGGCAACGCCTCAATCGATTCGCTGTCCACCGAGAGCGCCCCTGACGGCCGCCCTCTCCTGGTCGCTTACGTGTGCGTGTCCACGGAGGTTACCGCATTATCAAATGATGCCTTCATCGTCACAACCTGGACGGTGTCCTGGACGGCGCCTGTTGTCGGACCGATGCAGTCCAACGATATCATTGATCAAACGAGTACCTATTTCTGTGCCAGCCAACCCGGCATGCAGACTGGCAGCCTCGATGGGGTTGACCGAGGCTTTTAACCCGCAGTTTCGCCGCGGGTTAAAACGGGAAAGGCCGGGGCATTCGCCCCGGCCTTCCCCGTTCAGCGATCCGTCCCGTTCAGTTCAGGACTTTGATCAGTTCGACGTCGAAGATCAGGACCGCGTTGGCGCCGATCGGGCCCGGTCCACGTTCGCCGTAGGCCAGGTCGCTCGGGATGGTGAAGCGGAACTTGTCGCCTTCCTTCATCAGCTGCAGACCTTCGGTCCAGCCCTTGATCACGCCATCGAGCGGGAACTCGGCCGGCTCGCCACGCTGCACGCTGCTGTCGAAGACGCTTCCGTCACGCTTGGTGCCGGTGTAGTGGACGCGGACCTGGCTGCTCGACTTGGGCGACTTGCCGCCGTCGGGGCCTTTGCTCAGCACTTCGTACTGCAGCCCGCTGGCGGTGGTGGTGATGCCCTTCTTCTTGCCGTTCTCTGCCAGGAAGGCCTTGTTGTCGTCGAGCTGACCGGCGGCGCCGGCGTTGCGCTTGGCCTGCAACTGCGCGTCGTAGGTCTCGAAGAGCTGCTTCTGCGCCGCCTGGTCGGGCTCCTTCGCCGTGCCAGCCTCAGCCTCAGCCAAGCCCTTGAGCAGCTCGGCGCGATCAAGGTCGCCGTCGGCGACGGTGCGGTCGACCATGCCCTTGAGGCGGATGCCGACGAGGTAGCTGACCTGCTTGCGCAGATCCTGAGCGTTAGGGGCGGCTGCTTCCACGGGCTTGCTTTCCGGTGCGGGGGGGGCGTCGCCGGCGCAGAGCGGGGCGGCATGGGCGATGAGGATGAGGGTGGCGAGCGCGGGAAGGCGCATGCGTACTCCAGGGTAGGGCGGCACGATCCGGAAATCGCCAGGCGTGGCCAGCGGAAAACCGCCTGCTGGCCCCCAGTGAAGCGCTATCCCCGCTGGTCTGGCGGTTCGATGTCCGGCGGGGCATGGATGTGCTCGGTGGCCCCGGGGGTGCGCAGCACCTTCCACAGGCACCAGGCGAACAGTGTGGTCGCGCCGCCGATGGCGGCGAGCATGGTGATCCATCCGGCGAGACTCATGGCTGGCGCTCCGCAAGCGAATCCCAGTGCGGCATGCCGCGCCGGGCGATGAACAGGTAGAGGACGAAGGTCGCCACCATCCAGGCCACCGACAGCTGCGCGCCGCGATCCTTGGCCAGAGCGGTCAGCACGCCGCCCCCCTGGCGCAAGCTCTGCACTTCGCCGTAGATGAACCAGCCGATGATCACCGCCAGCACCACCGGGGTGATGAAACGCATGCACCAGGCGAGTCCGGGGGGCAGGGCGATCTCGGCGCCGCGGCGCAGTTCGGCCACGCCGCTCTCGGCGCCCCAGACCCAGGCGAACACACCCGTGGTGATCAGCGCGACGACGGCGATGCCGAGGGTGCCGGCCCAGAAGTTCAGCGTGTCGATGGCCGAGGTGTTGCCGCTACCCCACACCACCGTGCCGAGTCCGCACAGCACGATGCCACCGAGCAGGGCGACGGCACGCTTGCGGCCCCAGCCCAGCGCCTCCTCGAAGAAGGCCATCGACGGCTGCAGCATCGAGATCGAGCTGGTGACTGCGGCGAGGAACAGCAGCAGGAAGAAGAGCAGGCCGAACCAGCGTCCGCCGGCCATGTGCTCGAACACCCCGGGCAGGGCGAAGAAGCCCATGGCGATCGACGAGCCGGTGTAGTCGGCGTAGGCCGAGCCGAGGAAGACGAAGACCGCCGGAACCGCGATCATGCCGCCGAGCGCGACTTCGCAGAACTCGTTGCCGCTCGCCGAGGTCAGGCAGCTCAACGCGACGTCGTCGTCACGCTTCATATAGGCGGCGTAGGTGGTGATGGTGCCGATGCCCACCGACAGGGTGAAGAAGATCTGTCCGGCGGCGTCGAGCCAGACGCGGTGGTTGGCGAGCTTGGCGCCGAGGTCGCGCGGCTCCCACATCGCCGCCAGGCCCTGCAGCACGCTGCGCCCCTCGACCGGTTCCAGGGTCAGCACGCGCACCAGCAGGACCAAGGCGATGGCGAGCAGCAGCGGCATGCCCCAGGTGCACGCCCGTTCGATGCCCTTGGCCACCCCGTACCACATGATCAGGAGGTTCAGCGCCACGACGATGATGGTGCAGGTCCACAGGTCGGCCGAGCCATGCACCAGCAGGTGGCCATGCTGCTCCTTGGCGCCGATCCAGGCGAGGAACGATGGCAAGGCGTCGGCCGCTCCGGGAGCCGTGCCGACGAGGTACTTCCAGGCATAGGCCAGGCACCAGGCCTCGACGAAGAGATAGAAGCCGCACAGGAACACGGGAATGGCCGGGGCCAGCGCACCGAGGTAGCCGTAGATGCGCCGTCCGCCCAGCACGCGCATCACGCCCGGCACCGACGCCGTGCCGCGCGCGCCGCCCGCCCGGCCCATGGTCCATTCCATCCAGGCGATGGGCAGGCCGATGACCAGGAAGGCGAGGGCGTAGGGGATGATGAAGGCGCCGCCGTGTTCGGCGACCAGGCCGGGGAAGCGCAGGAAGTTGCCGAGGCCGACCGCGCTGCCGGTCACCGCCAGGATCACGCCGATGCGCGAGGTCCACGATTGCATGCCGAGGTCTAGCGCGGGACGGCGGCCGGACCAAGCGGCAAGGCGTGCATCATTGCGCCGGTGGCGGCTCGATCGGGCCCAGGCCCTTGCTCGCGCGCAGCGCGTTGCGCCTGGCGCTGCCCAGCAGACAACCGCCCAGGCAGCGCGGCGGGCAGCGTCCGTCGCACGGATCGAGGTGCACGGTGACGGTCGAGCCGGGAAACTTCGAGATGATGCCCAGTTCCATCTCCTCGGCGACCTCGTGCGCCACGACGATGGTCTGGTGCTCCTCGACCACCACGTGCACGTCGACGAAGCGGTGGGCGCCGGCCTTGCGCGTGCGCAGGTCATGGAAGCCGGTGATGCGCGGCACGAAGCCGCCGAGGAAGCCTTTCATCCAGTCCTGCTCGGCTGGCGGCAGACCGCGGTCGAGCAGATCGCCGCCTGCTTCCCAGGTCAATTCGAAGGCGGCCTTGAGGATGAGCATGGCGACGGCGATGGCCACCGCGGGGTCGACCCACCACAGGTCGAGGCCCCAGTAGCGGTGTCCCAGCCAGATCACCGCCATGGCGAGCATGACACCGGCCGAGGTCAGGACGTCGGTGCGCAGGTGCCAGCCATCGGCCTGCAGCGCGATCGAGTCGCACTCCTTGCCCACGCGCATGAGATACTGCGACACCAGCAGGTTGAGGCCGGCCGACACACCCATGACGACGAAGCCCCAGCCAGCACCGGTGACCGGTCCCGGATTCGACAGCTTGTGCACCGCCTCGACCATGATCCACGCCGATGCGCCGACGATCAGCAGCGCCTCGACCACTGCCGAGAGGTTCTCGATCTTGCCGTGGCCGTAGGGGTGGTCGTCGTCGGCCGGGCGGCCGGCCTTGGACACCGCGAACCAGGCGATCAGCGCCGCCAGCAGATCGACCGCGCTGTGGATCGCCTCGGAGATGACCGCCACAGAACCGATGGCCAGGCCGGTGACCAGCTTGGCCACCACCAGCACGGTGTTCGACAGCACCGACAGCGCAGCCGCACGGGTGACGCGGCGGTGGCGTGTGGTCGTGGTCGGTGGATCAGCCATGACGGGCGGATGCTGCGCGTCGGCATCACGACCTCAACTACCGGCAGCAGTGAGAGCGATTATCGCTAGCCGCGGCCCGCCCCAGGACCGCGGGCTTCAGCCCGCGTCGAGCCCAAGTCCCATCTTCCCCGGCATCCCCGGCAGCTCGCGCACCAGCCGCGGCACCAGCCACCCCGGCAGGCCGGCATGCAGTTCGCGATGCAGCGCGATCGCCCGCGCATCATCCACCGCGAAATGCGCCGCCCCGGCCACCCGGTCGAGCTGGTGCAGGTAGTACGGCATCACGCCGATCGCCGCGAGCCGCTCGGACAGCTCGGCCAGCGCCGCGACGTCATCATTGACCCCGGCGAGCAGCACCGACTGGTTGAGCAGCAGGCAGCCGCCACCGCGCAGCCGGGCGCAGGCCCCGGCGACCTCCGGCGACAGCTCGCGGGCATGGTTGGCGTGGATCACCACCGTGCAGCCCAGCCGCGTCCCGTTGAGCGCCGCCAGCAGGCCGTCATCGACCCGTTCCGGCAATACCACCGGCAGGCGGGTGTGGATGCGCAGGCGGTTCAGGCTCGGCACCGCGGCCGCATCGGCGACCAACGCCGCCAGCAGCCCGTCGGGCAGGGTCAGCGGGTCGCCGCCCGAGAGGATCAGCTCGTGGCATGCCGGATCGGCGCGCAGGGCCTCCATCGCCGGCAGCCACCAGCGCGCCCCGCGCGGCAGCCCGTCGTAGGGAAAGTGCCGGCGGAAGCAGTAGCGGCAGTGCACCGCGCAGGCGCCGGTGGTGACCAGCAGGGCGCGGCCGCGGTACTTGCTCAGCAGGCCCGGCGCCGCCCCGCAGCCGGCCTCCTGCAGCGGATCAGCGGTGAAACCGGGCGGGCTGGCCAGTTCGTCGCCCAGCGGCAGGACCTGGCGCAGCAGCGGATCGGCCGGATCGCCACGCCGCATCAGGGCGACGAATCCTCGCGGAACCAGCAGCGGGAAGCCCTCGGCCGCCCGCCGCGCCGCCGGCAGCAGGCCCGCGGGCAGGTCGAGCAGGCGCCACAATTCGTCCGCGTCGCGCACCGCCTCGGCCAGCAGGCGCTGCCACCGGGGAGCGCTGGCGTCCCTGTCCAGGGGCGCTACCGTCCCCCCCTCACCTATGGCGCCTGCCTGCATGGCGCGCCGATGTACCGCCTGCGGAGACCCGTGCCATGACCAGCATTCCGATCAGCGATGTCAGCAAGGGCGCCAAGCTGATCTTCGACAACGCCCCCTGGCTGGTGACCGAGGTCAACTTCGTCAAGCCGGGCAAGGGCAACGCCTTCTACAAGTGCCGGGTGAAGAACCTGGTCACCGGCAACGTGCTGGAGAAGACCATCCGTGGCGGTGAAAAGGTCGACACGGCCGACGTCAGCGACGCCGACATGACCTACCTGTACAGCGACGCCAACGGCTACGTCTTCATGAACCAGACCGACTACGAGCAGATGTCGGTGCCGGTGAAGGTGGTCGGCGACGACAAGGACTTCCTGCTCGAGAACATGGAGTGCCAGGTCACCCTGTGGAACGGCGAGCCGATCCAGGTCCGCCTGCCCAACACCGTGACCATGGAGATCGACTACACCGAGCCGGCGGTGAAGGGCGACACCCAGAGCCGCGTGATGAAGCCGGCCAAGCTCAAGGGCACCGGCGCCACCATCCAGGTGCCGATCTTCTGCGCCATCGGCGACAAGATCCTGATCAACACCGAAAGCCGCGAGTTCAAGGGCCGTACGGACAAGTGATGCCCTGGCGCCCACGCGCCAGTCTGGAAACCCTGCGCGCCCGCTCGGCCATCGTCGAGCGGGTGCGTCGTTTCTTCGCGGAGCGCGGCGTGCTGGAGGTCGACACGCCGCTGCTGCAGCCGGGGGCGAATCTCGATCACGGTGTCATGCCGATGTGCGTCTCGCCAGCCAGCGACCAGCAGCCAGCGGCCAGCGGCCAGCAGCCAGCGGCCAGCGGCCAGCAGCCAGCAGCCAGCGGCCAGCCCTGGTATCTCCCCACCAGCCCCGAACACGCGCTCAAGCGCCTGGTCGCCGCCCACCGCCAGGATGTGTGGACCCTGGCCCCGGCCTTCCGCGCCGGCGAGCGCGGCGTGCGCCACCAGCCCGAGTTCCGCATGCTCGAGTGGTACCGCCTCGGCTGGGACGATGCCCGCCTGGCCGACGAGACGGTCGACATCCTGCGCCTGATCACCGGTCTGTCCGGTCCGGCCGAGCGCCTGTCCTGGCGCGAGGCCTGGATTCGTGCCGGCACCGACCCCGACGCGGTGCAGGCGGCCGACGGCTTCAGCCGCGAGGAGCATCTCGACCTGCTGCTGACCGAACGGGTCGAGCCGCTGCTCGGCCGCGGCTGCTGGACGATCCTGACCGATTATCCCGCCACTGGCGCGGCCCAAGCGCGGGTGCGCCGCGATGCGCAGGGCCGACCGGTCGCCGCCCGCTTCGAGCTCTACCGCGACGGCATCGAGCTGGCCAACGGCTACCACGAATGCAGCGACGCGGCCGAGCTGCGCGCCCGGCATGTCACCGAGCTGCCGCTGCATCCAGGCTGCACCCTCGACGAGTCGTTCCACGCCTGCCTGGTCGAGGGCTTCCCCGACTGCGCCGGCGTCGCGATCGGCTTCGACCGCGCGGTCATGCTCGCCCTCGGCCTGCCCGACGTCGCCAGCACGATGGTGTGAAGCCCTACGGCTTCCGCGCCACCTCGATCCGCCGCAGCTCCTCCTCCGGTCGCCGCCACCAGCCCAGCCGCCAGGCGTGGTGCACCTTCCAGCCCAGCCCGGTCAGCATCTCGTCCTGCAGCCGTTCGCGGTCGCGGCAGGTCGCGGCAGCGCACCACACGTCGTCGTCGATGCGCACCGCCAAGTCGCCGAACCGCCACGACACCCCGCCCTCGCCTACGCCTTCCGCTCCAGCCGGCATCAGCCGCCCGGAGACGCCCGCCACCGCCCCGGCCTGCGCCGCCTGCACCGCGCCGCTGCGCGCGTAGGCGAGGAACTCCTTCAGCGCCAGCACCCCCTTGGCCTGGGTGCGCCGCTCGTCGATGTCCTCGGGCACCAGGTTGGTGAACACGCGCAGGCGCCGGCGGGCGCGGGTGATCAGCACGTTCAGCCGGCGCTCGCCGCCGTCGGCGTTGAGCGGTCCGAAGTTGAGGTTCACCGTGCCGGTCGCGTCGCGGCCGTAGCCCACCGACACCAGGATGACGTCACGCTCGTCACCCTGCACGTTCTCGAGGTTCTTGACGAAGAACGGCTCGTTCGGGTGGCCGGCGAAGAAAGCTTCGGCGGAACCGTCGGCACGCCGCCGCCGCTCGACCTCGCCCGCGATCGCCAGCATCTGCGCCTGCGAGAACGCCGCCACGCCCAGGCTCAGCTGCGGCGTCGCCTTGGCGTGCGCCATCACCGCCTCGGCCACCGCCTCGGCTTCGCCGGCATTGGTGCGCGATTTCGCACGATCGTAGATCGCGCTCGGCAGATGCGTCAGGGTCAGGCCGTCGCCATCGGGCTTCGGCGCCCCGGCGGGACTGGGGAAGGTGCGCAGCTTGTTCTCGTAGAAGCAGCGGTTGCTGGTCGCGATCAGCGACGGATGCCGGCTGCGGTAGTGCCAACGCAGCATCAGCGAGGGACAGCCCGAGCCGAGGCACAGGCCGAGCACGCTCTCGAGGTCGCTGGCCCAGCCCGCCTCCTCGCCCTCGTCGCCGTCGGCGTCACCACCGCCGATCAGACGGTCGAAGAAGCTGGTCGGCGGCATCTGCCTGCTGTCGCCCACCACCACCAGCTGGCGGCCGCGCGCCAGCGCGCCGACCGCGTCGACCGGCCGCACCTGGCTGGCCTCGTCGAACACCACCAGGTCGAACTGCAGGCCGCCCGGTTCGAGATACGCCGCCACCGACAGCGGGCTCATCAGGAACACCGGCTTGACCCGCTGCACCGCCGCGCCCGCGTCGCGCAGCAGGGTGCGCAGCGGCAGGTGGCGCATCTTCTTCTCGCTCTCGCGCCGCAGCAGCGCCGCTGCGCCGCCCTCGGTCGCCGCCGGCAGGCGCTGGCGGTGGCCGTGCGCGATGCGCAGGCGGTTGGCGGCCAGCAC
>JALHRW010000014.1 GCA_022841245.1 Planctomycetota bacterium | reverse complement strand
ATCACCGTCGGCGGCGTTTCGCTGCCCAAGCTGTCCTCGTCCGAGCTGTCCTACTTCCGCGGCAAGCACATCGGCTACGTCTTCCAGAGCTACAACCTGATCCCGTCGCTGACCGCGCTGGAGAACGTCAAGCTGCCGATCATCTTCCTGGGCGCGAGCGACGTCGAGGCCGAGGCCCGCGCCAAGGAGGTGCTGGAGTACGTCAACCTCGGCGATCGCATCACCCACACCCCGGGCGAGCTGTCGGGCGGCCAGCAGCAGCGCGTGGCCATCGCCCGCGCGCTGGCCAACAAGCCGACCATCCTGCTGGCCGACGAGCCGACTGCGAACCTCGACCTCAAGACCGGCGAGATGATCATCGGCATCTTCAAGAAGCTCTCGACCGACCTCGGCGTCACCGTCATCTCGGCGACTCACGACCACAAGATGCTGGCGGTATCCGACCGCATCGTGTGGATCAAGGGCGGTCAGGTCGACAAGATCCGTCGGGTCAGCGAGATGAACATCAGCACCGGATCGATCGGCGGACACTGACCGACGTCAGGCCGGGAGCCCGGCCTCGATCGCGGCGGTGCGGTAGAGCGCCGGATCGCTGAAGATGTCGCTCCACGCGCGATCGTCGCGGAAGCGCTCCGGCGACAGCTGGCGGTGCAGGCCGAGGATGCCGACCAGGCAGAGCAGGTGGTGCGCATGGCTGGACATGGCGCGGGCGAGCTGGCCATCCAGATCGCGGAGCACCAGTGCGGCGTGGCGCTCCACGGCTGCCGCCACCTCCGCGGCACGGTAGCCGGGCGCCCACAGCCGGCCGAGGGCGAAGACATAGAGGGCATCGAGTTCGAGATAGGTGATGCCGTCTTCACGGCCATCGAGCCAGTGGCCATCCGCGTACTGCAGCGCCAGCGTCGAATCGACGGTGCGCTCGATGAAGGGGAAGCGCCGGCCGAGGTGCTGATAGATCGGCAGGATGTGCACCGCTCCGCCGAGCGGCTGGTGCCGGTCGGCGTGGGCGACACCGCGCCGCCACCAGCCGGTGGCGGGGTCGGCTTCGCGGTCCAGCCAGGCGAGCACGGTCGAGGTCCAGCCTGCGTGCGCCCGGGGCGAGCAGGCGAAGCAGTGGACGCCACCCCAGAACAGGTGCGAGGCCGACCATTGCTTGGACCAGTCGATGGCGGTGTTCAGCCAGTTGGCGATGTTGTCGACCCCGGCGAAGGGCTGGTAGAGCCGAACGGAGTGGCGCAACCGGCCGCCGAGCGCGCCGATGCCGCCGACGGCGGTGCCATTGCCATGCAGCTTGCTGTGATGGGCATATTGCGGGAACGAACCGTCGCCTGGATCCTGCATGGCGATCATGCGCGAAAGCCACGGCAGACGCTCTGCCTTGGGCAGGCTGCGCAGGTCCTCGCCCATGATGGTGCGGGTGATGGCCCAGTCGGCGAGGGTGTAGAAGTCGGCGTCCGGCGCGGCGACGGCAGCGGTGCCGGCGGCGGTCAGGCGGTGGCGGATGGCGGCGAGGTCGACGGTGGCGGTCATGCCCATAGCATAGCGTCATGGCCCGCACCGCTGCTGCCGCGTCGTCTCCGCTGCTTGGCGATCTGTCTCACCACCTGCGGTTGCCGCGGACAGCGCCGTACGCCGACCTCAATTTCCATCGCTGGGGAGCGGAACGGAGCATGGACTGGCACGGGCACGCCTTCCTCCAGGCCATCCAGGTGCTGGAGGGCGAGTTGGCGGTCGATTGGGGTGGTGGCTGGCGGCGGCTGGGTCCTGGCGTCGTGCATCTGCTGCCGGCCGGAGCACGGCATCGGTTGCGTAGTGCCGGCCATCTGCAATTCGGCCTCAATTTCCAGGTCGAGGACGATGCACGCGGACTGCTCGCCTGGCTGCGGTCGGCCTGCCCCGAGCCGCTGGCGGTGCCCTGCCCCGCTCCGCCAGGCTGCATGGAGACGCTGCAGGGGATCGAGGCGGTCGACGCGTCGGCTGACCGCCTGAGCGCCGCCGGCGAGCTCGACCGCTGGTGCCTGGCCCTCGGCTCCGCTTTGCATGGCCGCGATCCCGGAGCAGCCCGACTGCTCGCGGCCCTGCGCGGCTGTCTCGATCGGCCGCTGCGTGTGCACGAGATCGCCGGCCGGCTCGGCCTCAGCCGGGTCGGCGTGCAGCGCCTGGCGCAGCGCAGCCACGGTCTCGGCGTCGCGCACCTGCACGAACGCCTCCGCCTGGAGCGCGCGGCGCAGCTGCTGGCCGGCAGCGACCTGCCGGCGGCGGTCATCGCCGGGCGTTGCGGCTTCCGCGACGGAGCGCATCTGTCTGTGCGCTTCCGCGCGCGCTACGGCGCCTCTCCGGCAGCGTGGCGTCGCGGCCTGGGCTGAGTCCCGCGCAACGGCTCCCGCTCAGGGCGTGACGGCGAGGAATCCGCATGCCCGGATCCGGCAACGCCATGGATCTGCGACCGTCGGCTGCATAGCGTGCCTGAACATGAGCCCCGGCCGGCATCCACGCCTATCGTTCGCCATGCTGCTGGTCGCCTGCCTGTGCTGGGGCGGCAGCTTCCCGGTGATCAAAGCCCTCGGGCAGTGGTGGTCGGCCGCCGAGCCCGGCATGTCCTCGTGGGCCATCTCGATGGGGGCGTTGGCCTGGCGGTTCCTCGCGGCCGGGCTGATCCTCGCCCTGATCCTGGGCCGCCGCTTGTTGGCATCGACCTCGGGCGAGATGCGCCAGGCCGCTGAACTATCGGTGCTCTCGGCGATCGCCCTGGCCCTGCAGATGGACAGCATGGCCTACACCTCGGCCAGCACTTCGGCCTTCCTCGCCCAAGGATACGCCATCCTCCTGCCGTTGTGGGTCGCGCTGGCGACTCGTCGCATCCCGCATCCGCTCATCTGGCTGTCGGTGGTGCTGGTACTGGCCGGCTCGGCGATGCTCGGCGGGTTCGATGCCGGGGCGGTCGGGTTCGGCCGCGGCGAACTGGAGGCGGTGGGCAGCGCGGTCGCCTTCACCCTGCAGATCCTGGTGGTCGAATCGCCCCGCCACGCCGGCAACCGGCCGTGGCGGATGAGCACCCTCTCGTTCCTGTTCACTGGCCTGCTGATGCTGGTGCCGGCCCTCATTCTCGCACCGCAGGCGGCAAGCCTGCTCGCACCGGCGCACCACGGCGGCGCCCTGACCTGCCTGGCGCTGCTGGTGGTGCTGCCGACGCTCGGTGGAACCGGTCTGATGTTCGCCTTCCAGGGCGGAGTCGGTGCAGTCACCGCCGGCGTCCTCTATTGCAGTCTACCGATTTTCGCCGCGTTCACCGCTATGTTCGCACCCGGGCTGCTGTCGCGCCTGCTCGGCATCGCCTACGCGGACGAGCGTCTGACTGCCAGTCTGCTGCTCGGCGGAGCGCTGATCGCCGCCGCTGTCGTCCTCGCCCAGCTCGCCCCGCGGGGCGCCGGCCCTGTCGCGCCCCTTGGCGCAAAGGAATCTGCATGTCTCCCCTGAACCGCATCGCGTCCGTCGTCCTCGCCGCCACCGCCCTGAGCGCAGCCGAACGCGTCGATCTCACCATCGACATGGGTGCGGTGACGCCGGCTGCGATGCATCCGGTGCGCAGCGGCATCCCCATCGCCCAGGGCAAGGTGAAGCACGGCGAGCAGGTGCGGCTGCTGCGCGCCGGAAGCGAGGCCGAGCTGCAAACCCGTGTGCTGGCCACCTGGCCGGACGGCAGCGTGAAGTGGGTGCTGCTCGACTTCCTCGGCCGCAGCGGCGAGACGGTGACGGTCGAGTACGGCAACGAGGTGAAGCGCACACCCCCAGCCAAGGCGATCGCTGTGCGCAGCGATGACGTGGGCGTGATGGTGGACAACGGCACCGTGCGCTTCGCCGTGCGCAAGGACGGCACCGCCTTCCTCGACAGCGTCGACCTCGACATCGACGGCAATGGCAACTACGAGGCGGGCGAGCGTGTCGTCCAGCCGGCAGCCGCCGGCGAGCGCCGCCACGTGCTCGACTTCGTCCATCGGCCCGCAGCTGCCATCTACGGCCCGCGTGGCAACGCCCTGGCCGACGGCATCCCCGGCCCATCGACCATGCGTATCAGCGAGGTGGAGGTCGAAGAAGCCGGTCCGCTGCATGCCGTGGTGCGGGTGCGCGGCACCTATCACGTCGCGCGGCTCGGCGAGGCCATCGCCAAGGACCTGCGCCGGCCGCATCTCGGTGACTTCTCGATCTGGCTGCACCTGTACCGCGACAGCGCGGTGATCGAAGGCGATACCCATTTCGTTTACGAAGGCGTCGGTGATGACGACTTCATCAAGGCCTGGGGACTGCGCCTGCGCACCCAGCCAGGCATGCGTCTGACCACTACCATCGATGGCAAGGCGGTGACGGCCGAAGCCGATGCGCAGGCCCCGCTGGTCGCGCTCACCCAGACCGGAGCCAACGCCAGCCAGGTCTGGCGCGCCGATGCGGCCCGGCAGGCGCAATCGATCCTCGCCCGTGGCGGACGCAGCCCGGGCTGGGTCGATCTCTCGGGAGAGAAGTGGGGCGTGAGCCTCGGCGTGCGCTGGTTCTGGAAACGCCATCCCACCGCCATCCATTACGATGCGGCCACCGGCGAGGCCTCGCTGATGCTGCACCCGCCTGAGGTGCCACTGATGGATCTACGCCGTTACGCCCGCGACGAGTGGGGCACCGGCGAAGGCGGCGCTGCCAGTGTCGACCTCGACGCCATCGCGCCGACCATGTCGAAGGGGGTGGCCTCCTCCAAGGAGTTCCGACTCGAATTCCATCGTGGAGCCGCTGATGCGGGTGCCCTGGCGCAGAACTTCCAGGCCTTCGAGTCGCGTCCGTTGGCGATGGCTGATCCCGAGCACTACGCCGCGAGCCGGGCGCTGGGCGACTACCTGCCCAGGAAAGCCGGGGTCCATGCCGACTACGAGCAGAAGATCGACGAACATCTGGAGCGCTTCCGTCGTGCCCAGGACGAGGCGGGCTGGTACGGCCAGTGGGACTACGGCGACCTGGTGCAGCGCTTCGGCGAGCCGGGCAAGGACAACGCCCACCAGCATGGCCGCTGGGAGAACGACTGGGGCCGCTGGGGCTGGGCCAACGGCGACGGCTTCGGCCGGGTCGACCGCGCCTATCTCTTCGCCTGGCTGCGCACCGGCAACCGCGCCTGGTTCGAGATGGGCGAAGCCAACGTCCGTCATCGCAACGATTCCGACATCCGCCAGAGCCCCGAGCTGCCATTCGACTGCAGCGTGCAGCGCAAGATTCCCAAGGAGCGCACCACCGGACCGTACTTCGACCTGCGCGGCACGGCATCGCGTCACGGCGTGCAGCACTGGTCGTGCGGCTACCTCGGTGCGCGCGGCGGCAACCCGGTCGGCCAGCGCCTCTATTTCCTGCTCACCGGCCACGCCCAGACGGCGGACATCCTCGATATCAGCCGCGAACTGGGTCTGAGCAAGTTCGGCTGGGCTGGCCGGCCGGCCATTCCGCAGCGTTGGGGCATGTCCGGCGGCGGCGACGGTCTCGGCAGCGGACTGCAAGGCATCCTGTCCGCGTGGGAACGGTCCGGTGATCCGGTGTATGGCCAGGTGATCAAGGCCGCATTGGGCCAAGGCGGAGTCGACCGCGACATGCTGGTGCCATCGGGTCATTGGGGCATCGGCATGTCCTCGTGCTTCGGCCTCTTCCCCGCGATGGCCGAGTACGCCTCCCTGAGCGGCGATCCCAACGCCACCGCGCTGGTCGCCGAGGTTGTGGCGCGCACGCGCAAGCTCGACCACAAGAACTGGCAGTGGCCATCGGATTTCCTGCGCATCATCGCCGAGGCCCCGGGGGCCGACCCGGCAGTCGCGGAACTCGCCAGCGGCATGGTCAAGGACGCCGTCGCCAAAGGCCTCGGCTTCGAGGCCGTCATCGACATGCCCTATTTGATGGCCGCGATCAAGCGCGCCGGAGGTGTCAAATGATCCGCTGCATGCTGACCCAGAGCACCCTCATCCTGCTGGTTGCCGCAGCCGGGGCCGGCGAAGCCGCCGTCAGCCTCGCTCCCGGCACGGATCGCGCCCTGTGGGAGCGCGTGCAGCTGGGCGGCACGGTGATGTCCGATTTCGCCCAGCCCGAGCTGCCGGCCGTCCGCGATCTGTCGGCTTCGCAGGCCGACGCCCTGGCAGCCAAGGTCAAGGCGCTGCAGGCCGATGCGCCCTGCCGCCTGAGCAACGCGACGAGCGCGCTCGGCGACGAACTGGTGATCCTCGAGAACGGCCTGGTGCGGGTGGTGATCCTGCCGTCCTACGGCGGCCGCATCATCGAGATCGCCGACAAGGCGACCGGCGCCAACGTGTTCCTCGACAACTACAGCAAGGCCGCGGCGAAGCCATCGGTCGACAAGAAGGGCAATCCCCCGGGCCTGCTCGGCGGCTGGATCGAGGCTGCCGATGACGGCAGCAAGGACTACTGGAACACGCCGCATGCGGTCAAGCCGCTGGTCAGCGGCGAGGCGGCGGTGACGGTGCAGACCACCGGCGAGGTGAAGACCAGGTCGTGGGGAGTTGATGGAACGGTGACGGTTGGACGTGTGATCGGATTGGAGCGCGGCAGCGCCCGCGTGCGTCTGGACATCAGCCTGGTCAACCACAGCGGCGACAAGCAGCGCGAGATCCGCTTCCGGCCGCAGGTGCGCCACGCCATTGGTGGCAACGCCCTGGGCGATGAATTCTGGCTGTCCAGCAAGGGCCTTGTGACCCACGTCGGGCCTGAACATCAGGGCGACTGGTACAACGCCCTGCGCTGCGAATCCGCTCTCGACACCTGGCAGGGCATCATCGATCGCACGGCTCGCGCCGGCGTGGTGGTGCTGCCGCGTGGCGAGATCAACGAACGCATGTGCATCTACGCGGTGGTCGACAAGAAGACCGGCGAGCGCTGGTACACCTACGAGAACACCTCGTCACTGCGCGAGCACGTGGTCGAGGGGACGCGCATCGATGTCGGCCACGATTACGCGCCGGTGCTGAACCTCGATGCCCTGACCTACGCCGATGCGCTGGTGGCGGTCGAGTTCGTGCCGCAGACCCTGCATGTCGCTCCGCGCCAGACGGTGCAGGCGCTGGTCGGTGCCGCCGCCCTGGACCTGAAAGGGGTTGGCGTGGTCACCCTCACCCCGGTCTTCCGCTCGGCCAATCGCGAGATCGCCCGCGGCACGCCGCTCAGCGTCCAGGCTGACCTGCTGGTGGCGAGGCCGCAGACGGTGGCGTTGCCCATCCCAGACGGCTTGCCGCAGGGGCCGGGCGAACTGCTGGTCGAGGTGAAGAGCGCGGGCAGCTCGGGCGTGTTCCGCCAGGCGATCAATATCAGCCCCGCATCCGGCGCCTTCCTCGGGGTGCTGCGCCCGACCGACGATGGCTACGGCCCGGGTCTGTCGGTGACCGGCACGGTCGAGACGGCGCAGGTGGTGGTGGAGGCTGCCACCGCCGCTCGTACTGCCGGCCATTACCGGCTGCAGGACGCGAAGCTCCCCTGGGAGACGCGGATCGTGCCAGTGCCGGGCGCCCTGCGCATCGAGCATGTGGTCGACCTGTCGCAGTTCCCCGCCGCGGCCCGGTTGCAGTCGCTGGGCATGGCCTTTCCGCTGCGGGTCGGCACCGAGCGCAGCGTGCGCGAGGTGGCCGCCGGCAGCTTGCGCCATGCCTGGCAGCGCGAACTGGTGGTGACGATCGGCGGCAATGGCCGCGACGAGCAGTACCTGGTCAACCAGAGCTGCAACGGCTACCAGTTCGGCCACCTGCCGGAGATCCCGACGTGGGCGCTGTCGGATGACGCCGAGCGCTTCCCGATCTGGCGACTGGGCGGCATTCTGCAGCTCGATCCGGCCACTGCCTGGACGTGGAAGGCGGCCGGCTACGACGTGCCGCTGCTGCCGGTGATGCAGGAGCGCTCGGCCGCCGGCTGGCTGGACGTCCACAGCCGTCTGGGTGGCAGCGGCGTGCTGGTGGTCATGCCGGGCATGGCTGGACGCGCTCCGGCGCAGATCAGCTTCGACGGCGGCAGCGGCCAGGTCCTGGTCCACGCCTTCCCGCCGCAGGTGCCGGCAATGAGTCTGCGCAAGGCTGGCAGCGCGGGACGTAGTCCGGCCGAGGAGTGGGGCATGGACGCCCAGGGCCGGGTGCGGCTGAGCTTCATCGTCTGCTTCCATCAGCGCGCACTCGCGGAGTGGCTGGCTGGAAAGGGTGGCAACAAGGCGGATGTCATCCGCACGATGGTGGCCAGCGGCGATTTCACCCTGGCGGTGAAGCCGGCGTCGGGATTCTGACCAGCACATGGCAGCACCGTCCGTCTCACGCCGCCTCGATCAGGGGCCGGCCGCGATCATGCTCGTCGTGTGCTGCCTCTGCTGGGGCCTGTCCTTCCCCCTGATGCCGCTGGTGATGTCCAGCCTGGGCGCCGCCGGCGAGGCAGCGCGCGGGGCAACGGTGAACGGCTGGCGCTATCTCATCGCTGCGGCCCTGCTTGCCGTGGTCATGCGCGGACTGCCGAGCAGGGCCGATATGCGCGGCGGTCTTGCCCTTGGCGGCTTCATGGCCGCCGGCATGTTCCTTCAGATCCTCGGCCTGTCCTGGGTGGTGCCCTCGGTTTCGGGCATGATCACCGCCTTGCCCGTGCTGCTGACCCCGGTGGCCCAGGCCCTGATCCTGCGACGTGCCGTCCCCTCCCGGGTGTGGGTGGCGAGCGCCATCGCCGTCGTCGGCTGCCTGGTGCTGACCCTCGGCGCCGCCGAAGCGCAGTCCGCCGGCAGCCTGATCAGCGCTCCGCCCTTCCCGCATGCCGGCGAGCTGGTCACGGTCGTCGCGGCGCTGTGCTTCACCGGGATGATCCTGGTCATCGATCACCATGGCCCCCGCTGCAATGCCACGCGCATGACGGTGGTGATGTTCCTGGTTGTCGGCGTGGTCAACCTCGCCATCGCCTTGGCGGTCGGCGGCCTCGTCCTGCACGATTCCACTGTGATCACCGGCCTGTTTCGCGATACGCGCTGGCTCGTGGCGATGGCCGCGCTGGTGGTATTCTGCTCGATCGGCGCCTTCTGGCTGATGAACCGCGCCCAGCCGGCGCTGACCCCGGCGCGTGCAGCAGTGATCTATTGTCTCGAGCCGGTCTTCGCCGTGATTTTCTCGCTGCTGCTCGGCCAGGAGCGGCTCACCGCTGCCACCGTATCCGGCGGCGCCCTGGTGATCGGCGCAGCCCTGCTGGCATCCATTCCCGGGAAAGGCAGCATGGCGGGAGAAGCGGAGGCGAGATGACTCCTGAGCAGCTCTGCGGCGCCATCGCCGAACCCGGATCCGTCGCCCATCTGTCACTGCGCTGGGGCGAAGCCGTCGCAGCTCGTCCGGCTGGCCCGCTGCCCTTCATCGATCCGGCGGCCGTCGCCGCCGCGCACCGGGCCTGTGGCCTGGATGACGATTCGCTTGCCGTCCTGCAGGACGTGGCCGGGCAGATCGCCCAGGACGAACCGCTGCAGGCGCTCGCGTGGTACATGCATTGGCGGCTATGGCTCGACCCCGTCCCCGGGAATATGGGCACGCCGCCGGAGCTGCAGACGCGCCTCGGCCGCCTGGCCGGAGCGTTCCATCTGCTGCTGGCCACAGGCTTCCCTGCCGCGCTGACCGCGGTGCACCGCCGTCGCGGCTACCCGCCGGAAGCGACCGCGGAGACGGCGCAGCAGGTGCGTTGCATGGCGGGCAACTACCGGCGTGGGCAGAGCGCGAGCGGCTTGTACGCCCGTCAGCTGCCCTGGCTGCGCACCTACCTGGACGACGCGTATGTCCGCCTGGGCAGGCTCGAATTCCAGCTCGCGCGGCTGTCCGCGCCGATTGTCGTGCTGCGCAACCGCCGCGATGGCGGCGTTCTGACCCTGGCTGCCGACGGACTGCGTCTGAGCGACGACGGACTGTGCCTGCCGGGCGATGCGCCTGCCACCGTGGGCTGGACGGCCCGGCTACAGTTGGGCGGTGAGATCATCATCGGACATCGCATCGATCCAACTGGCTACGCGTGCCGAGCCAGCCAAGAGCTGGCGGCGAACGATTGGGAACCGCTCATGCGCAGCGGCGACGACATCCTCTCGATCCACATCCCGGTTGGCGGCGGCATGGATCTGGAGTCCTGCGCTGACAGCTTCCGCCGCGCAGTGGAGTTCTTCCCCCGCCATCATCCCGAGCACCCGCCCCGGGCGATGTGGTGCTCGACCTGGTTCCTCGATCCGCGTCTGGAGGAGATCCTTCCGGCAGATGCCAATCCATTACGTCTGCAGCGCTGCTTGCACCTGCACCCGGTGAAACCCTGGGGCGACGGCGGCCTGTGGTTCGTGTTCCTCGGCGAGACCGTCGATCCGGCGCGTCTGCCGCGCGACACGTCATTGCGCCGTGCCCTCGCCGGATTCCTCGACGGCGGCCGTCGCTGGCATGGCGGGGGCGGCTTCCTGCCCTTCGACCAGGCTGCTGCGCTGCATGAGTTGCGGCCAGTGCGACGTAGCGGGTCATAGCAGGATATTGCATCTACGTGTCACGGCTCGCTATGTTGCGGGCGCGCCGCCCGGTTATCGTGCCGGCATGCTTCACGGCATGGAGGTAGGCATGCGTCCGATGAGAACCGCCCTGGCCATCGTCCTCTTCACCGGCGTCCTGGCCGCTGCCGATGGCGCACGCGCCGAGGCTGACCGCACCAGCCGCGAACTCGAGGCAGTGACGGCGGACATGCCGCCAGAGCGGATCTACGGTGCCTTCAGCGCCTTCTGCAAGGCGCACTTCGGCGCCGAGAGCGAGCCGCTGATGTACGCCAAGCTGGGCAAGGAGCTCAAGCTGCTCGAGGCCGGCGACTGGGTCCACGCCTCGCTCACCTCGGCCAGCATCGCCTTCGAGAGCAGCCTGCCGGCTGTGGCCTACGTCGAGTACGGGTCGGACGCGAACTACGGGCAGCGCAGCGAGCCGCTGGAGCGGCTGCATTTCCTCCATCTGCATACGCTGCGCGGGCTTAAGCCGGGTACGTCCTACCACTACCGCGTGGTCGCGACGGACGAGCGTGGCAACACCGTGCGTTCGCCCGACCGCACGGTGAAGACGCGCGAATTGGGCAATGCCATCGCCATCCCCGGTACGCTGGCCGGGCCGCCCTATGTGCTCAATGCCGACCAGGCGACCTACATCCTGACTGCCGACCTCACCGTTCCCGGGACCGCCTTCCAGGTGGTCGGCGATGATATCACCCTCGATCTCGATGGTCACCGTGTGACCTTCGCTGACGGTGCGGCGGCGAGCGTGCCGGCCGGCATCGACGTGCGCGGCTCGGGCAAGGCGAAGCTCAAGTACCTCTCGTCTGGCTTCCGGCTGCTCAATGGCGATATCGTGCAGGGTGCGGGACCAGCCCTGGCTAAGAACGACAAAAGCGAGAATTTCTGTCCAGTGGTGATCAAGGGCGATGGCTGCGAGGTCGCCGGCGTGCGCGTCGCCTACCATGGGCCGCAGGTCTGGGGCATGACCCTCGACCATCCCAGCGGCGACATCCGCCTGCACCACAACGTCTTCACCGACTTCGGCGCGGTGATCGCCAATCGCCACGGCTCGGGCACGCGCGCCATCGGCATCCGGCTTTCGAAGGAAGAAGGCGCGAACGCGTTCGCCTTCCACCACAACCTCGTCCGCCGCACGCGCCAGAACGGCTTCGGCGGGGCGACGTCGATGCACAGCAACGAGGTCTACGTCGACAGCTGGTCGACCAACTCGTTCGCCATCCAGCCTTTGTCCAAACCCGGGGTGAAGGCCGGCGAGCTGCATAATAACCGCATCTTCGGCACCGGCTTCAACGCCTACGGCTTCGGCTGGGCGCACGAGTCGCTGAAGGTCCACGACAACATCGTCTGGTTCCATGGCATCAACGCGAACAAGCGCTGGAACGAGACCTGGGGTGACATGAGCTGCCTCGAGGCGATGCGCGTGACCAACTACGGCAAGGGCGGCCAGGTGCGCAACGACCTCGAGTACTGGGACAACCTCATCGTACTCAAGGGTCGCGGTGGTTGCGAACTGCGAGGCACCGGCTTCTTCAGCGATGTCAGCATCAAGGGCCTGGTCTTCCGCGACAATGTGGTCAAGGCCATCGCCGAGGATGCCAAGACCACCCAGGTCGCCTGCCTCTCGGCGCAGGGAGTGCAGGATCGCACCGAGTCGAACCCGGTGGTCTATCGCAACAACACGTTGATCAGCAACGTCTGCAACATCCGCCTCGGCGACTCCTACGGCAAGGGTTTCAACCACCACTTCATCGGCAACACCCTGGTGCGCGAGGGCGAACGGCCGGACTACCACACGGTTGCGCTCGGCGGCGCCTACTCGACCTGGGGTCATCGCATGCTCGACACCGTTCTCGGCAAGGGCACCTCGCTGACCGATGTGTTCTGGCAGCAGACCAGCAGCAAGAGCGGCTACGCCGTGCAGTGGACGCTGACGCTGCAGGGGAAGGCCGGGACGAAGCTGCGCATCCTCGACGCCGCTGGCAAGCCCGCTTTCGACGGGGTGCTTCCCGAGAGCGGCACGCTGGGCGTGCCGCTGACCCAGTTCAACGTCCATCCGCCGACCTGGCCGGAGGGCGGCGAGGCCAAGGGCATCACCGGCTGCAAGGAGGAGGCGATGACCCCGCACCAGGTGCTGGTCGGCGAGGGCGATGGCGACAAGCGCACGGTGACGATGGATAAGGCGCAGACGCTGAAGCTCTGAACCCGGGATCATCATGCATCGCATCGCGCTCACTGTCCTGGTCCTCATGTCGTTCACGGTACAGCGGCTCCCCGCTGCCGAGGATGGGGGGCGCGAAGCTGCGCAGATCGCTACGGCCAAGGAACAGGAGGCGGTGGTTGCCGCAGATCCGCCCGACAAGGTCTATGACATTTTCAACCGCTTCTGCATCGCCCAGTTCGGAGCCGAGGTCGAACCGCTGGTCCGCGAGGTCTTCGGTGCGGAATTGAAGCAGTACGAGGACGGCACCTGGGTGCATGCCTCGGAAACCTCTGCGGTCGTCGCCTTCCAGAGCAACCTGCCGGCCCGCAGCCGCGTCGCCTTCGGTCCGACACCTGCGTTCGGGCAGCTCAGCGACGTGCGCGAACGGCCATTCTCCATCCACATCCATCACCTGACCGGGCTCGAACCAGGCAAGACCTACCACTGGCGAGCTGAATACGAGGACGAGGCCGGCACGAAGACCCAGGGGCCGGCGGCTACCTTCACCACGCGCCAAACACTGGCCTTCGCGCCCTTCCCTGGGAATCGGCCGGGACCCCCGTACATCATCGACCAGCCGGGCGATTACCTGCTGACCCAGGATGTGACCGCGCCAAGGACGGCGATCGAGATCCGGGTGGGCGGCGTCACTCTCGATCTCGGCGGGCATACCGTGACCTATGCTACGGAAGTCCTTCCTGACGGGCATTTCACCGACAAATGGGCCAGCTACGACAAGACCGGTTCGTTCGGCATCAAGGTCAACAAGGCGCAGGGTGTCAGGCTGTTGAACGGCCGCATCATCCAGGGCTGGACCGGTCCTGGAAAGAACCGAGGCAACGACGAATCGACGGGCTTCAACGCGCTCTACCTGCGCGAAGTGTCGGAGATCGAGCTGGCAGGTCTGGAGATCGACTACAACAGCGCGCAGAATTGCGGAGTCCGTTTCCGTGACACCGGCGATCGCCGGCTCGTCCACCATAATCTCCTGCGCGATCGGGGCACGATGATCCACAACCGCCACGGATCCGGGAGCGCTGCCATCGACGCTCTGGGCACGAATGGGGCTGATTACCTGGTGCACCACAACTTGCTGGCGCGCACCAGGCAGAACGGTCTGCGCGGCTCGCCAGAGCGGATCTTCAGCAATGAGATCTACGTCGACTCGTGGGCCACGAACTCCTTCGGCCTTTCGGTGAAGACTGGCGGAGAGCTGCACCATAACCGCCTCTTCGCTACCGGTTACCACGCCATAGCGGTCCCCTGGGGAGACGGCATCAAGGCGCACGACAATTTCATCCACATGCAGGGCATCAACACCGGCAAGACGCGCTGGTGGGAGGGGTTTGGCGACCAGAATTCGATGAACGGCCTACGCCACACCCAGTGGGGAACCAACAAGACCCCATCGACGGATTCGCTGTACGAACGCAACACCGTGTGCATTTACGGTCGCAACGGAGCGCAGATCCGAGGAGTCGAGTTCTTCTCCGATCCATACATCAAGGGCCTGACTCTGCGCGGCTCGCTCATCAAGGTCATCAGCCAGGACGCGGAGACCAGCAAGGTCTCCTGCGTGGCCACCCATGGCCTGCCGGCGCGCGAGGCGGAGCAGCTCCCCGTCACCTACCAGGACTGCACCTTCATCTCCAATGCCAACCTCATCCGGCTCGGGGATGATTACGGCAAGGGCTCGCACCATCACTTCAGCCGCTGCCGCTTCGTCCGCGTCGGCGAGGATCCTCGTTTCCATACCTTCGTCGCCATGGGCACGCATGTCAGTCGATTCCACCGCTTCATCGACAGCGTCTTCGCTCCGGGCACGGCGGCCGATGACGTCGACTGGACCGGCACCAAGCCCGGCTCGCGCGACTATGCCATCGAATGGACACTGACGGTTCACGGCAAGCCGGGCGAGGTCGTGGTGGTGCGCGACGCGGCCGGAGTCGAGGCCTTCCGCGGTGCGATCGCCGCCGAGGGCAGCATCGCCATGCCGCTGCGGCAGTTCCGCATGAGCCACGCGGGCAAGGAGGTGTCGACTCCGCACACGGTCGAGATCGGCGATCGCAGCCAACAGGTGGTGATGGACGGGAGCAAGGAGGTGCGCTGATCTACGCTGCAGATCAACCGCGACTCGCGCGGCTGCAAGACCTGCCTGGGTGCTTGGTCGAGATGAGGCCTGCACGACTGCCAGGACTCGACATCGGACGGTCAGTCCACGCCATGGCCTTGTCCGTCCATGTCCGATAGCATGGCCGCATGACATCCACTCTGTCCGCCGTGCTGCTATCCTCCGTCGTGAGCCTCGCCGCCGCCGCCGAGCCGGTCTGGCAGCAGACCAAACCGCGCACGCTGCAGCCCGGCGAGGTCGCCGTCACCGGTCCAGGCGTCTACGCCGAAGCGGGCAAGACCTACGTTTTGACTCAGGACGTCACTGCGCCGGCCAGCGCGATCCATCTCGGCAAGGACGTGGTGCTGGACCTCAATGGCTACACCATCACTTACGATGGTGCGGCGTATCAACCGGTGCCCAACGGCAGCTTCGAGGAGGGGCTCAAGGCCTGGGATGTGAGCAAGGCCCCCGGGGCGAAGGCCGAGGATCGGCGCTGGCGCAACCCCATGGTCGGGCCGATGACCTGCGTCCTGCCCAAGGGCGAGGAGATCGTATCGCAATACATCACGCTGCCGGTCGCGAACCGGGCCTACTACGCGCAAGTGGCGGTATCCTCGCATGAGATGGCGGTGGGCGTGTGGGTCGAGGACGAGTCAGGCAAGCAGATCGAGTGCGTGCTCAAGACGCCGTTCGGCGAGCGCAAGAGCTGCCCGGAATCCAACCGCGCACCGAAGCTCGGCGGCGGCACGGTCTTCGCCCTGTTGTGGAACCAACCAGCCGGAAAATACCGCGTTCGCGTCAAGGCGAATAATCGCGACTGCGTCATCGACGATGTCGATATCCGTCCGGCGCTGAACTACGGCATCGGCGTGGTCGGCGAGGTGCTGCCTTGGGCCTACTACAAGAGCGTGCTCGACGGGGACGATACCGCCTTCTTCGAGTGGTCGCCCCTGGTCGATGCTGAGCGCGCCAAGTCGGCTCCGCTGGTCCAGGGCAAGGGCGCCATCACCATCCGCAACGGTACGGTCAAGTCCGGCGCCAAAGGCATTCGCACCTGGGGTCTGATCTCCACGGCCAAGGAGGTGCGTTGCACGGTCGAGAACGTGCGCTTCATCGCTAGCGGCATCAACGCCAACGCCATGCGCTTCGCCGACGGCGCGATCACGCGTTGCCGCACCGAGATCGATGCGCCGTGGATCATCGACCGCCACCGCCAGGCCGACTACACGGTGAATCTCACCGGTGGCGCGGACGGTTCGGTGGTCACCGACAGCGAATTCATCGGTGGCCAGGGCCAGGTGTCGATCCGCGGCGCCGCCGGCGAGGTGGCACGCAACCTGTTCGTCAACCGGCAGACGGTGGTCAACCACTACAGCCTGGGCGCCGGCAGTGGGACGAAGATCCACCACAACCGCTTCCACCCCGAGCAGGGCTCGGCCATCCTGGTCTTCGGCGCCCGCGACACCGAGATCTACGAGAACGACTTCAAGATCACCGCATCACCACCGGTCAACGAGTACTCCGACACCATCTACAGCGTCAGCGGCATCCGCATTACCGACTACAACCGCAAGAGCGGCGACAACATCTGCGTCGGCAACCGCATCCACCACAACCGCTTCGCCATCAAGGGTCGCTCGTTCCCCGAAGCGCAAAAGGCCTATTCGCCCAGCGCTCACGGCATCTACATGAGCGTCGGCGGCGGACAGAACTTCATCTACGAGAATGAGTTCATCATCAGCAACGACGGTGAGCCGAACCACAGCGAGAAGGGCTGGGGTGCGTACGCCTTCTTCGTCGGCGGCTCGGACAATGGCGGGAGCTATGTCCGTAACCGCATCGTTTGCGACGACACGCCCGTGTGGATCGCCAACACCTATGGGCCGGCTGGCAACACCACGTTGCAGGACAACCATTTCACCTGCACCGTCCGGCCGGGGCGCCAACCGTATGCGCCGGTGTGGCTCGGTTGGTGGAAGAGCCAGACCAGCAATGTCGGCTTCTATTCCAACCGCTTCGATGGCGTGCCGTTCCAGGTCAAGATCAACGACTATCAGAACTATGCGGCTGGCCACCTCTTCGGCTGGACCCTGACGGTGAAGGCCGCTGCCGGGGCGGCCGTGTCCGTGGCCCGCGTGGACGGAGGCAAGGTCGCCGAAGGCGTGACGGATGCCAACGGCGTGTGGACCGCTCCGCTGCCGGAGTACGAGGAGGTCGGCACCGGCCGCAAGGGCACCGAGCAGCAGCGCAAGCGTACCGATTTGTCGCAGTACCAGGTGTCGGTCGGCGCAGCGACCAGACCGGTGACCATGGACAAGGACCAGGTGCTGAGCTTCCTGGCCAGGTGATGCTGGGGTATTGCTAGGCCACCGACGAGATCGTCGCCTGGCGCGACCGCCAGAGGGTCGGGGCTTCGCCGACCGACTTCTTGAAGGCGTGCGAGAAGGCGAAGGTGTCTCGGTATCCGAGGCGGGCGGCGATGGCCTTCACCGGATCGCCGGTGGAGTAGAGCAGCGATTTCGCCAGGGCCATGCGCTGGGTGATGATGTAGTCGCCGGGCGGCATGCCGAGGCAGCGGCGGAAGACTCGGCTGAGGTGCGCCTCCGAACAGCCGGCGTGCCGCGCCACGTCGGACATGCGGATCTGACGTTCGAGGTTGGCGTCGATGAATACCTTGGTCCGGATGACCATGTCGGGCCAGTCGGGCACTTTGCGGATGCTGCGGTGCAGCATGGCGATGGTCTCATGGATGGCCTGTCCCGCGCGCACCTGCAGATCAGCATCGTCACCGGTGAAATGGAGGAGGTTGCGCATCGGCTGCGCGATCATGGTGCGCGGGAAGATGCGCACCTCATCAAGGCCGTAGGCTGCCAGCAGCTGCCGTGGCAGGGGGCCGCTGCAGTCGATGAAGAGGATGCGCCAGGGGTGGACATCGTCGCAGACGATGCGGTGGGCTTCGCCTTCGGGCAGGATGAAGGCGTCACCCGGGCCTAGCCGTCGGGACTGGCCACCGATGGTCAGCGTGCCGTAGCCCTCCTCCACATACTCGATCGAGGTATAGGCGTGATGGGGACGGTCGAAGGTCTGCCCGGATTGGCCCTGGCAGCGGGCGACGCAGCGTAGGCACCAGCCGGGAGGTGCGCCTGAGGGCTCGCAGCTGCGGAAGCGGGGGAGGTCTTTCTGTAACATCGGAAAATCAGGATAGAACATGGCCTGAGGGGACAAGTGGTCTTCCGCGGCTGCGCAGGGGTGGTCAGGATTACGCATCAACGATGCTCGCGATGACATGGATTCTCTGTCAGTCACCCTGGTGATAGGCACAATCAAGAGTAGAACCATGCCTGCAATCGCCAGCCAACCCATGCTATCACTCACGGTGACCTGCCCCAGGCGCCGGTCGGAAGACAACAGCCGGACGCACGAGGTGATGACAGGAAGCAGCATCGCGAGGGAAAGCCACGGCGCAGATTCAATCAGCTTTTCACATGGAAATGGCATGTGGGACCATTGCATAGCAAGGATCACGGCACATATTACAGGGGTTAGAATGGAAACGCCTGCCAGAGCTCTTGCGTGTCGAGCCGGACAGCACAGACGTTCGTCCAAGGCGGGCTTCACCTTGATCGAGTTGCTGGTGACCATCGGCATCATCCTCGTGCTGGTCGCGCTGCTCATGCCGGCGCTCGGCCTGCTGCGCCGCCGGGCGGCCGTGGCCTCGGCCCAGCAGGCGATCCAGCAGCTGGCCCAGTGCCTCGAGAGCTACCGAAACGCCGATGGTGGTGGCCGGCGCTATCCCCCACCGCAGAGCGACCAGTGCATCGCCAACCAGCCGCCATCGGTCGGGTCGTCGGCGGTACTGCTGCTGCTGGAGTCGATCAAGGCCGACCTGCCGCGTACCGGTCCGGGCGATGCGCAAGGCCGATTGCTCGATCCCTGGGGCAGGCCGTACCGTTACGCCCTGGCGCGTCCGGCCGTATCGGATCCCGCATCGCTCGAGGATTGGAACTGGGATGCGGCGAACGGGCGCGAGCGGGCCTGGGGTCGGCGCTGGGATGCCGGCGCCGGGGCCATCGCCGAAGGAGCGCTGCCCTTCCCCTATGTCTGGTCCCTCGGTCCGGACGGCGTTGCCGCCATCGGCGCCGGCTGGGTCTACGCGAAGGACGCCCGATGAGGCGCGGCTTCACCCTCATCGAACTGCTCATCGCCATCGGCATCATCGCACTGCTGGCGGGCATGGCCATGCCGATGCTGCAGATCGCCATGCGTGCGGCGAAGCGGACGAACACCGTCACTCTGCTCGCCAAGGTCGATGCCGCGGTCAAGCGGTTCAAGGCCGACATCGGAGTCTATCCGTACCAGAAGCATGATGCGGCACCGCCGGAGTTCGCCGTCATCGACAATCGGCTCGCCTACCATATCGCCCACGAGATGACCGACGCCGAACGGACCACCTTGCGGAGCGACGCGGCCAGGGCGAAGGGCCGTTACGATGTGGCGCCGCACCGCTTCACCAAGACGACGCCGAGTGTCGTCGCCGGCATCTGGAGCGCCGGAGATAACCTCTCCGAGTTGCGCGCGCCGGGGGCCCAGGTACTGAACCGCATGTGCCGCGAGCGCGCCGGACTGATGATCCATGCTGGATGCGGCGAGATCGACGGCGTGGCGGAGAATGCCGGATCGCCGCTGCTGGTCCCTCCGGGCACGAGCAAGGGCTGGGGCTCCGACTACCTCGGCGGCGAGATCGAGAAGCAGCGCATCCAGGGTGACGCGCTGATCGACATGTACGGTCAGCCGCTGCTCTACGTCTGCCCGGTGGTCTGCGGAGAGAGCGGACCGTGGATAACCCCCGAGTACAATGTCGACTACATCAACCACCATCGGCTGATCGAGTCGAAGTTCGGCCTGCAGGCGAAGGGACGGCTGACTGCCACCAGCCTGGCATCCGACATCCGCACGCACGCCGGGCGGCCGTGGGAATTCGAATTCGAGATCTGGTCATCGGGTCCCGACCGGCGCATCGCACCCATGCGCGATGCGCCCGAGAACCGCGACGACATCGGTGCCGCCCGCTATCATCGGGGGCTCGTCCCATGAGGGCTGGTTTCACCCTGGTCGAATTGCTGGTGGTCATCGCCATTCTCGCAGCGCTTATGGGCATGGTGTTCATGTCCACGGGCAAGCAGCAGCGTGCCGCCGAGGTGCGGCGCCAGGCCGAATACCTCGAAGCGACCTTCATCCGGGCGCGCAACCTGTCGATCGGGCGTCGCAGCATGCATGCGGTGGTCTTCCACATCCAGAACGAGCCGGGCAGCAGCGGTGCTGTGCTGAACAACCGCTCCGGCGCCCACTGGTACCGCATCCTCGGTCCGGCCGTGGCCCTGGCCACGACCAACGGCACCTACGCCTCGTCGAGCAGTCTGCATGACCGCATCCCCTACGCCGGAGCCGGCGACGCCTACGGGCCCGACCTGCTCAAGGAGGTGGCCGAGGCCTGGATCGGCGACCCGATCGTGCTGCCGGCCCGGCGCGTGCGCTTCCTTGCCCTGGGCGATCTCGATGACGGTCCGCGCATCCGGGCGCCGACCTCCAACGACGCGCGGAACGTGTGGTATGGTTCGGCTGGCGAGACGACCTACCCGCGCCCGTGGTTCGGCTATTTCGATGATGCGACCAAGACGCTCTGGCCCTGGGGCGGGTACAAGCCCGGTGTCGCGTACAGCGGCTTCTATTACCAGGGCACCCAGGATCCGGATGTGGTCGGCTGCCGGAATCCGGTGGCGAGACCGTACATGCCGCTCGACGAGCCGCGTCCGCTGGTCAATGCCGACTGGATGGACATGGGCTTCGCATTCTTCCCCGATGGCCGGGTGCGCGCGCTGGAGTTCAACCGCACCCGCAGGTACTTCCCCACCAATGGCGGGAGCACCGGTATCCGCGAGCGCTGCAAGATCCCCTACGATAAGACGCGCAACGGGACCTCCGGATCGCGCTATGTCTTCCTGCCTGGCTCCGACAACGACAGCATCGGCGCTGAACTGTATGAGGTGACCTATGACGGCCCGGAGGTGCAGCATTTCACCAAGCACAACCGCGGCTGGCATGTCACACTCGCTCCGGATGTCGACACCGACCGGACCACCTTCGCCTCGGCCCGCGAGGCGATCGATAGCATCACGCCGGCTTACCGAGTATTCCTCGGCGAATTCGGCACCACCGAAGTGATCGCGGTGAAGCACCAGGAGGGCTATCTCGATGGACGCAAGACCTGGCCGGTAGTTCCAGGCGACTGGCTCGACAGCACGAATGCCGGGAGCAACAAGGTGTGGCAGAACTGCCGCCTCGGCTGGCTGCACCAGGCCAACACCCTCGGCAACAACAGCAGCAGCCTGCTCGTCCGCGGACGTCCGATCAACGATGTGGTGAGCAGCGGAATGCTGGTCAGGCGCGTGTGGTGGCTCGATGACTGAGCAGCGGCGCTCGGCCTTCACCATGATCGAGATCGTGGCCACCCTGCTCCTGGTGGTGATCGGCATCGGTTCGGTGCTGGCAATGTCCCGGCTCGGATTGCGCTGGGCCGGTGAAGCGGTTTCGGCCGCGTCGGCGACGATGACCGCGCAGGTCGCCCTGGCCGATTACGCGCCCGGCGGACGGACCGCAGATGTCGGCGACGGCGATGGGGACGGCTGGGCCCTGGTCAGCGGCAGCCTCTCTGTCGCGCCGGGGGCGGCCTACGACATCGTCACCGCAGGCACGATCAACGGCTACTATGTCAGGCGCAGCGAGATCGGACAGGCGGTCGACGTCCTCACCCAGGGCAGCCGCGCAGCTGATGTGACGGTCGATGTGTTCTGGGGGCGGGATGGGCGCTATGTCGCCGGACTCAAGCAGCGCATCCTGAGGCATCGGTGAGGAATCGCGGCTTCACCCTGCTGGAGGTGCTGGTGGCGGCTGCCATCGGCGTTGCTTTGCTCACCCTGGCGATCAGCGCATTCATCGGTGTGCGGCGCATCGCCGAGCGCAACCGCGTGCTCGTCGCGGCCCATGATGTGATCGCCAACACGCACCGGGCCCTGGCGCGCGATCTCGCCGCCACGGTGCATACCGCGAAGTGGGAGCTGAGCGCGCAACCGGGTGCTGATGGTGCATGGAACACCGGTGATGAGACGCTGGCCCTGACCTGGATGGCCACGGTCACCGACCCCAGTCAGGTGCATTACGACTTCGCGCGCAAGCAGAAGGGGGACATCCTCTGGTGCCGATTCCGCTGGAGCGGTGGCGGCACTGATGCGGCTGCCGTCCCTCCGGTGCGGCGCCGTTCGGCCTTCGAGTTCGGACGCAATTCCGGCTATCGACAGGCAACGTGGTTGTCGGGCGGTTCGTCACGCTTCGCCTATACCACGGCAATGCACCGGCGCGACCGCCGGCGCGATCTCGATGACAATGACCTGCGCTTCATCCCCGGCCTGTCCGGTGTCAACCATGCCATCGTCGGCATGAAGGGTGACGCGGCGGACCTGGAGGAGCAGATGCTCGGCCTGGTCCCGCCTCGCTTCACCATAACTGATGTGCGCATCTCGCTGGTCGATCGCGGCGGGGCCGTCACCACGGCGACGGCGACGGCCGGCATCCAGCGTGTTTCCGGGCCGGCTCTCGGCGGCGGAAGCTGCGAGTCGGCCAATCTCTACGCCATTGATGGCATGTACCTTGATGCGCGTGCCGCGACCGTGCCGGGATCGGAGGGATCGTCGCCCGGAGCGGAGCGTACCGTCGCCGATATGCGTCCGTTGCTGGTGCGCATCGACTTCATCATCCGCGAGTATCCCGAAAGCGGCGAAGCGATCGTCGTTCCCGTCAACCTGTCATTCCCCACCGGCCCGCAGCTGCCGCCCTGGTAGCCGAGGAGACGAGAGCATGCATCACCAGCGGCATCGCACCGGCAGCATCCTGCTGTTCACCCTCGGCCTCCTCCTGGTCATGGTGGCGATGTCGTATTCGTTCATGTCGAGCATGCGCCTGCGCCGGGATGCGAACGAATCCATGCAGCTGGTCTCGCTCGCCGAGATGACGGCACGCCAGGGAGCGGCCCACGCGGCCGAGGTGCTGACCCGCGACTACCTGTCGCAACCCGGACTGCCGACCCATCTCGGTCTGCGCTACCGCACCGCCTTCGACGCCATCGATACGCGGCGGGTCGGCAAGGCGCTGCGCGGCGATACGGTCGCGAATGCCCAAGGCTACAACCCGATGGGTTCGGCCTCGAGCATGGAGGATGATAACGGCAATGATGTGAAGACCGAACTGCTGCTCACCGTGCCCTACAACGGGGTGTATCAGACCGGCGGTGGCTACGGCAACCGGGCGGAGGTGTATGCCGAAGGCATGCTGCTGCATGATGGGCTGGCGCGCTACATCGAGCCCGGCTACTACCACGATGACCTGCCGGTATACGATTACCTGAAGCCGTACGCCCAGGCCAAGGGCAAACCGGTGTCCTTCCATCTGGAGCACCCAGCGCCTGCCGATCCGGTCAATCCCGACCCGGCGCGCCGGCGGGGCGAGCCCTGGACGCCGAATCGCAACAGTCCGCTCTACCTCGACCAGGATCTCGTGCCGGTGCCCGATCGCGCCTCGGCCCGCTATCGCTTCCGCTATGCGGTGGCGATAGAGGATCTCTCCGGGCATCTGCCGATCAGCTGGCAGGAGCCGTACACCGCGGTCGACCCGACCACCGCCAAGTCCACCACGTACACCGAGTCGACTACGGCGCCGTACGACGAACTCGACGAGGTGATCGGAGCGAAATACGCCGATCCCCTGTTCAACATCATGGCTATCCTGTGGGTCGGCGAGGAGGGCACCGGATTCCGCGGCGCTTGGTACGGCTGGCTGCTCGGGCAGGGCAGGGGATCGTCGTTCTATACCCCGGCTACCGACACGGTTTCCGATCCTTCGCGCTTCCCTATCCTGTCGCACTTCGTCGGCCTGGACATGCACCGGTACGCCCAACCGGATGCTTACAGCCGACCGAACCAGAGCACGTTGTCGAGCAAACTCACATCGGCGTTCCGTGGTCCGATGGCGACGTGGCAGAACATGCAGGCGTTCATCGACAAGAGCGCCTTCGGCAAGCAGTCCGCGATGACCTATACGCTCAGCCCGTATGGACGACGGCCCAACGTCGTGCCCGCTCCGGGTGCGCACTATGCCGACAGCCAGGTCAATACGCCCTGGCAGATCAACCTGCCGACCGCCGTGCCGGATGCGATCCAGGCGATGTTCGATGCCTACCTGCCCGAGGAGGCGACCCCCCGCGGATTGCACTACTACGACAAGTACACCATCACCGGCATCAACGCTGATGGCGACTCGGTCGTCGGTGCGCCGTATGCGACGAAGCTCGACCCGTGGAGCCTCTCGCCTCCGCCGGTGCGCGAGAAGCGCGCGTTCCTCAACCTCTTCGCCCCGGCCAGCAGTCACGGCGCCAGCTTCGCCCATCTTGGCGTTCTGCCGTACCCCGGTACGGAACTGGCCTCCGGCACGCCGCATCCGGACTGGCGGCGCGATCTGGGCAAGGACATCGATGTCAACACCACGGTCCTAGGCATGGCAGCGCCGGCCACGGTCGCTTTCGTCTCGCCACGGCCGCCATTCTGGGGCATGGGCGGCGGGGCGCAGAACACCGTGCGCAGATCCTACGGTGCCCGGCAGCAGCTGCGCGCGTACGCCGCTCAGGTGATCAAGGACGACAACGTCGTCGGAGGCGAGTTGTGGCGAGCCTACTTCTCCTACGTCGAGGACGAGGCCGGCGGTGCCTCGTTCACCCGGCGTGCCGGAGTCTATTACGAGGATTCGTACTACATGGATCTGGCGGTCGCCTGGTTCCATGCCGTCTCGGTGGCTCAGGCGGCTTGGCTACCGGACAATGGCGGCGCCTCGGATGACTACCCGTTGGATGGCCGGGTGCAGTACCCGGCCGGCCTGACCAACCCGGCCTTCATGCCGCTGCTCGCCGATGGCAAGCCGCTGCACCCGGCGCCGATCGGCATGCGTGATGCGGATGTGATGGATACGGATGCCGATGGCGACGGCGTGGTCGACAGCCCGTCCGCCTTCGATGCGATATGGAAGGTCGATCGGCTGTTCGTCAACAACCTGGGCGAGCATTTCGGTCCGGCGCTCGCATCATCGGCGCAGGGCCTGTATCTGGTGAAGAACTTCCCCTATGCAGGCCCGGATTCGAATCAGTACAAGAACCGCTGCAACCTCGTCGCCTGGACGGCGAACAATACCATCGCCAGCCTGCTTGCAGACGGGAAGATCACCGCTGGCGAGGCGAGGTTGATGGAACTGGTGCTCAATGATATGCGCCTGAGCTTCTTCGGCTCCAGCGCCCAGTATCCGGACTTCAAGGCGATCGATTTCGACAACGACTCGCAGGCCCGCTGCAGCGGCTACAAGCCGAGCGGTAGCGCCCCTGCCGGCGTGGACCGCTTCGGTCCGGTGGTCCCGTCAAGCGACCGCTTCAGCCTGACTGGCAACTTCCTCTTCCAGAAGAGCCATTTGTTCCGCGCCTTCATCCGTGGCGAGGTGTTCGACACGGTGCGTGATCTGCCCGTCGAATGGACCCTGCTGGAGACGGTATTCGCCATCGATCCGGCGGGGCGGATCTACGATCTGTTCAACAAGCCGATCCCCCGTCCAGGCGGTTCGGCGCTGGATCCGAACTCCGATGGTCAGACGAATGATGCGGAGATCGTCGACGATCAGGTGCTGTTCCAGCGCTACCACTGGATCAGGCACCAGTCGCACCGTCCGCGCGCCTATCCCTAGGCGTTCCGGGTCGGCATTGCGTCGGACCGCCGGAGATATCGCCGGGCGAAAGACCAGGCGTCCTTGGCGTAGAAGCGGTGTCCGGCATCGCCGACCGAGAGCCGGCAGCGGTCCGTGGCGCCGAGCACGCGGTAGATGGAGCGCAGCTTTGAGAAGGCCCGCCGCGTCGCGGCGATGGGGAAGATCGGGTCGTGTCGTCCTGCGATGACCAGCACCGGACGCGGAGCGATCAGCGCGCCGACGTCCCACATCTCGGCTTCGGTGAGCAGGCCCGGGACATAGTTGCAGGCGCAGTGCACGATGTTGCCGATGGAGTCGGCGAAGGTGCAGAAGTAGCCGCTGGGCATCGCCACCGCGATGCGTGGATCGAGCGCGGCGGCGAACAGGCTGATCATCCCGCCGCCGGAGTTGCCGACCACCGCGATCCGTCCGGCGTCGCAGTCGCGCTGCGTCCCGACCCAGTCGACCAGGCGCTGGATGTCCCACGAGCGCTCGCCGATCAGCGTGCGGCCGAGAAGTTGGGCGCGCAGGTGCAGGGTCTGGCAGGAGCTGAAGTGGTCGTCGGCGATGTCCTTGGCCGTGCGCAGGCTGGCGAAGCCGCGCATGTCGGGGGCGATGGCGACGTAGCCGGACTGCACCGCTTGCAGCGCGATGTCATCCTCGTCGTGGATGCGCGGGCCCTCGCCGATGTACTTCAGGCGGGCGTCGACGCCGTGGCCGTGTGGGGTGATCGCCACCGGCAGCGGGCCGTCCGCGTGCAACGGACGGAGCACGGCGAAGGGCAGGACGAAGCCAGGCTCGGTGGTGATGCGCCATTCCTCGCGGATGTGGCTCGGCGTGACCACCCGGCTGAGGCGGCGCGGGGCTAGGGCGGTGCGGCCACGGGCCGCGGTGTGGTCGATGCCCAGCAGACTGCGCAGCCGGCGGCGGAAGCGCCCCTGCCAGGCGCGCAGCTGCGCCGGAGTCGACGCTCGGCAAGCCGAGGCGCGCTCGGTTTCGGCGGCGATGATCCGCAGGTAGGTGTCGGCGGTGAGCCGGGGCGATGCGCTCATGGGCTGCTCCTCCGGCCGGGAACCGGCCGCAGGGTGAAATGGTAGGATCCGGAAGCTGCGGGCCGCTGCGGGGTGAAGGTGATGCGCCGGATCGCCAGCGCCTTGCCTTCGGCTGCAGCTTCGGCCTGCAGATGCTCGATGGTGAACACGCCTGGGGTGTGGGCAGCGAGGATCAGTCCATCGCCGGGTCCACCCAGCCGGATCCGCTTGCCGAAGCGGCGGACCTCGGCGTGGCTGATGAAGCGGAACTCCAGGGAGCGTGGCACGTGGCGCAGCGCGAGATCCTCGATCAGCTCGACGGAACCGTCCGCGACGGCTAGGCGGAAGGTGCGTCGGTAGCTGGCGATGCCCGCCCGGCGCGGATAGGCGTTCGACAGATCGACCACGATCTCCTTGCAGGTCGCGCCGAGGCGCGTCGCGAGGCTGGCACGGTAGCGTGATCCGGCCTCCTGGGCCACGCCGTCGATCACCGGGATGGCATGGCCGTGGGCGCTGCAGTAGACGTTGTCGTAGCGCCGCGGCCCGAAGGTCGATGCCGTGTAGCGGGGACCGCCGGGATCGGCGAGCAGTTCGCGATCGCCGCGGTACAGGAAGTAGGAGCCGAGGTCGTTGTGGTTGTGCGGGATGCCGTTGTCCCCGGCGTGCACGAACAGGGTCGTCTGCTGCGTTCCCGGGGCGCTCTGGATGCGGGCCTGGCCGAGCACGGGCAGCACGGCGTCGCGCACTGGCGGGGGGCTCGGCAGCCGGCGATCGTCAGCCAGGGCGAGGCTGTGCATGGTGCGGCACTCCAGGCGTCCGCGGGGATCCGCCCGGCAGTAGGCGAGCAGCGCATCGGCGTCCTGCCAGACGCCGGCCATCAACGCCGTCTCCGCGTCGAGGTAGCCGGGTCGCCCATCGCCGAAGACGGCGCGGACGGGACTGCGCAGGTAGCACGCCAGCGGGTACTCGAGGATGCGTCGGCAATGCGGCGCGTGCATCAGGTCGATGATTCCTCCGCTTCGCCGCAGCAGTGCGAGAGCGGTGTGCAGGTAGCTGCCGAAGCCGTAATCCCAGTAGTCGATGCCTTCGTGGCAGCCGCCGTCAGAGGTGAAACCATCGAGTCCGCAGGCGATGCCGCGCAGCGCCGGATGCAGCAGTCTGGCTAGCCGCCGCGGGTCATCGACCAGCGTGAGCGCGGAAGAGATGACGCCATTCCAGCAGACGAGATTCCAGTTGGTCGTCCCGCGTCGCCACCACAGCGGAGTGCGCCGGTCGGCCACCGGGGTCCAGATCCGCTCGTCGATGCGCTCTATTACGCGGCTGACGACCTCCCGCTCGAGGCGAGCGCGATGCACGTGCAGGATCTCGGCCAGGATGCGCGCCAGACCGGCGCTGCCCAGATCGACGGCCAGTGCTTCATGGGCCGGCATCACCCAGGTCCAGTCCTCGCAGGCTGCCCACAGCAGGTCCTGGAGGTGGTCGCGGTCGGCGCGGGGGTGGCCCAGCCACAGCGCCAGGCTCGCCTCGCGTAGGCGAGCGAGGCGCCGGCCCTGCAGCGCCTCCCACTGGTCGCGGCCGCCGCTGCGCTGGTATTCACGATAGGCCGAGCGGGGCAGGACCGGGATGGGAGCCGACGGATCGAGCGTGTCGAGGCGCTGCCAGATGCCGCTGCGGCGGGCCCTCGCGCGGATGCGCGCCATCCGCACCGGAGGTATGGCGTCGAGGTGGGGGAACGGGGAGTTGCGGCGGGTGCGCCGCAGCAGGCGCTCCAGTTCGGCGACCGTCCCGCCATACAGGAGTGTGGTCAGACCGACTCCGCAACGCGGCGGAGGAAGCGCCCGGCCGCCAGTTCGTGCCGTGGTCCCTCGCTGGCCGTTTCGGGATGCTGGAAATGGCCGTGCGACAGGATGGTCAGCTGCACCTCACCGGCCAAGGCGTTGGCGACCGCGAACTGCCCGGGCGGCGGCACTCCCGGATCGAACAGCGCTGCCGAAACCGCGATCGGGATGCGGATGCGTCGCGCGGATGTGGCAGCGTCGTAATAGGCGAGGACCTCGCTGACCTCCGGGTGGCTGGCGGCGTACTGGCGTACACGCTCGCCGCTGCCCTGGCAGGGACTGCGCAGGCGGATGGGGTGGTGGCCGAAGGTGGGTACACCGAGTTTCGCGCCGACGAAGCGGTCGCACCACGGCAGCATCAGCGCGCCGATGCCGCCGCCGAAGCTGCCGCCGGCGTAGACCAGGCGGTTGGCGAGGTGCGGATGGCGTTCGAGCAGGATGCGCGAGCAGGTCCACTGCTCGGCGACGCAGCCGCGCAGCACGTAGGTGTCGCGGTGTTCGATGCCGTGCAGGACATGGCGGCCAGCGTCGTTGTGCGGAATGCCATCATGGGGCGAGATGTGGAAACCGCGCGCCACCGGGAAGATCCGCGCCACATCGCGGTCTGAAGCGCTGTTGAGGCACCAGTCGCCGGGTTGGAAGTCCTCACGGCCGCCATAGCCGTGACCGATGACGCAGCCGAGACTGGCTCCGCCGTGGCTCGGTTCGAGCAGCCAGGCGCCGCTGTGGGCCTGCCCCCAGCAGTCGAAGGTGACGCGGTAGGCGGTGACCGCCGGATCCGGGTAGGGCACGGCATGCAGGCTGTAGCGCAGCGGCAACGCTTCGTTTTCGGCGTAGGTCGCGCGCCAGAAGGCGTCGAAATCAGCCGGCTCGTCCTCTGGCGGCGGCAACGCGAGCAGGTCGTCGCGCGTGCGCCCGTAGGTCGGATCGAAGGGGAAGGTATGCGGCCAGGGGCCGGATCGGCCCTCCTGGACGATGCTGCGGCGCAGTGCTGGCATCACGGGTGCAGCCAGCGGGCGAACCAGGTGAAGGCCGCTTCCTGCACATCGGCGTCGTAGCAGTGCTCCTTCGCTGGATGGTGGTAGGAGAAGCGGTCGGGGCTGCCGGCCCAGGCGTAGCCGTCCGCGATCTGCCGCGCCGCTTCGCGCACGCCGGTCTGCGCCAGCAGGCCATCCAGCGAGCCGACGATGACCATGCTGGCGCAGGGAGCGCCGATGATCGCGATGTCGGGCAGGTCGAGGCGGTTCCACACCCCGGGCAGCAGGCAGAAGGTGCCGATGGCGCCGGAGAAGTTGTACAGCTGCTGGTGGTCGCCGGTACCCATCCATCCGACGCTGACCGAGGCGGTGACGCGGCGGTCGAGGGCGGCGAGGAAGTTGGTGCGCCAGCCGCCGCCGGACAGCCCGGTGCAGCCGATGCGCTTCGGATCGACCTCCGGCCGGCTGAGCAGATAGTCGACGCAGCGCCGGTCGTCCTCGTAGAAGATGCCCATCCAGGTGGTGCCCGCCCAATTCAGTTGCTTGACCGACATGTACATCTGGGCGTAGCCCAGTTCGGTCATGCGTTCGGCCTCCTCGGCGCTGAGCTCGTACGGGTCGAATGACTCCGGGATGCCGCCGATGCCGCGCGGGAAGCGCTCTCCGAAGTGGTAGGAGTCGATGATGATCACGGCGTAGCCGCGCCGCGCGTACTCCTCGGCGAGGTAGCGGTCGCTGTAGGATTTGCGCGATTCGACCAGGATGGGGTGGTCGCGGCCCGCGTTGACCATGCGGTCCTTGCCGAAGATCATCGGCCCGCCCCAGGCATGCATCACCACCATGCCGGGGATCGGTCCGCTGCGCTGCTCGGGCATGAGGAACCAGCCGTCGATGCGGAACCACGGCGCGGTGTTGAAGCGCACGTGCTCGACGATCAGGCCGTCGCGTACCGTCCGCGAGATGGTCTCGGCCTGGAGGTCGACCGGACCGGCGTCGTAGTGCAGGCCGTCGACGACGCAGGCGCGCGCAGCTGCGCACCAGTCGGCATGGCTGCCGCCCGGATTGCGTTCGCGCCATCTTTCGGCGTTGAGGTCGAGCGGACGATGGTCGCGGATGGCGCGGATGGTGGTCTCGAGACTGCCGTAGCTGTAGCGCGGACGTTCCTCGATGCTGAGCTGGCTGATCGGTAGGCGCATAGCCGGCAGCCTACCCCGGTGGAACGCTCGACAAAGGACAATGTGCGGATTATCAGGGATAAACATAGGGACGTCAGGACGGACCATGGCTGTCGGGCGCAGTCGCCGCTAGCGTCACTCCATGATCGAGAACCTCCCCGTCATCGCCCGCCATGACGGCTTCCCGCCCACCACCACGGCCTTTCCCGGCCCGCGCGCCGCGACGTTGATCGATGAGCTCAACCGCTATGTCATCACCGATCCATGGCCCTTCGTCGTCGATCTCGAGCGCTGCCGCGGCCTGACCCTGGCGACCATCGATGGGCAGCTGCTGCAGGACTGGTCGGGCGTCTACGGTTCGCGTCTGCTCGGCTACAACCATCCACGCCTGCAGGAACCGGCCTACCTGGCTCGCCTCGCCCTGGTGGCGAACAACAAGCTGGGCAACCCCGACTACCTCACCGTCGAGTGTCTCGATTACTACCGGCTGCTCCGGCGCCTCACTCCGGCCTGCCTGAGCGGCAACCCGGTCGAGGTCTACGCCGTGAACTCCGGCGCCGAGGCGGTGGAGAACATGCTGAAGTACCTGATCAACCTGCATGACCGCCGCCACGGCCCGGCTGGCAAGCAAGCGCCGCATCGCTTCATCCGCTTCGAGGGCGCTTTCCACGGCCGCACGGTGTTCGCTCTCAGCCTCACCGGTCTGGCGCACGCACCGCTCATCACCCGTGATTTCCACGGCCTCTTCCCTTTCGCCGAGAGCGTCCCCTTCCCCGCCTACGACCCGGAGGCGGATGCTGCCGCCAACCAGGCGGTGGCCGACGCCAGCCTGGCGGCGATCGCTGCAATCCTCGAAGCCCATCCCGGCGAGGTGGTCGGCATCATCGCCGAGATCCTGCAGGGGGCCGGCGGCCAGCGCGTCGCGGTGCCTGGCTTCTGGCCACGCCTGTCCGAGCTGGCCCACCGCCACGGCACCTGTCTGGCCTTCGACGAGGTGCAGACCGCCGGCGGCCAGTGCGGCGCCATCTTCGCCAGCGACCTGCTCGGGCTGCCGCATCCGCCGCAGGCCATCGCGGTGGCCAAGAAGTTCGGCTGCGGTGCGGTCTACATGCGCCACCCGATGGAGGATGAAGGCGTGCTCGATTCGACCTGGGGTGGCAACCTCTGCGACATGGTCCGGGTGGTGCAGGAGTTCCGCGTGGTCGAGGAGGAGCATCTGCTCGAACGGGCGGCGGAGCGTTCGCTGGGGTTGGTTGCAGGGCTCGAGGACCTCGCCTGCCGCCATCCCGGTCGCATCGGCAAGGTCCGCGGCCTCGGCTTGTACCAGGGTTTCAGTCTGCGCGACCACGCCAGCACTGGGGATTTCATCACCGCCGCCCGCGACCTCGCCGGATTGTTCCTGCTCTCAGCCGGTCCTGGGCAGATCCGCCTGCGTCCGCCGCTCGACGTCGGCGATGCCGATATCGAGAGGCTGCTCGCCGGACTCGATCAGGCCTGCCGGTCCCTCGGCTGAGGCGGTCCGAGCAAGTCGATCGCCGAGCGCACCAGTTCGTCGTGGACCTTGGGGTCGGCCAGCGACATGCCCAGGTTGACGCTGGCGGTGCGCTGGTTCGAGAAGATGAAGTAGATGATCGCGGTGACGGCGACCAGCCAGGGGCTGAATTCGGTCCCGGCCGGGGCGCCACCGCAGGTCTGCGCGCGTTGGAACACCTTCTTCAGCCGCTTGAGCACTGCGGTGCGGTGTTCAGCGCTGCCGCCTTCGGGCCCGATGCCGGCGAGGTTGGCCCAGGCGAGGATGCGGCGGAATTCCGGATGGTCGCGGTGGAAGGTGATGTAGCCGTCGCGCAGGTGCGCGGTCAGCCGCTGCGGCTCGGCCTCGGCGCGTTCCAGCACGGCCTCCTCGCAGGCGATCAGCTTGGCCAGCGCATCGGCCTGCACGGCGCGGAACAGGCTCTCCTTGTTGCCGAAGTAGGCGTAGATGCGCTGCTTGTTGGCGCGTGACCGCTGGGCGATGGCGTCGATACGGGCCCCGGCGTAGCCCTCGGACGAGAACTCCTCAACCGCGGCAGCGAGGATGGCCTCGCGGGTGCGGACGGCGCGGTCCTGGGTCATGACCGGATACCGGTGGGGTTGCACATGGCTTGCATCCGATTGGAACGGTTGCGATATCCAAGCGGAGAAACCGGGGCTGTTGCAGTAACCAACCAGTTGGTTACAATCGATGAGACGGGGGCGACATGCACGACCGACCGATCCGATTGGCCATCGCCGGCGCTGGCGGGCGCGGGACGATGTTCGCGCGTTGCGCGGGGCGCCGGCCGGAATCGGTGCAGGTGGTGGCGATCGCTGATGTCCATGCCGGCGGTCTGTCCGTGCTTGGCGACGCGCTCGGACTTCCCGCCTCCGCCCGCCACCTCGGCTGGCAGGCGATGGTCGCCGACGGCGTCGAGGCCGACGCTGCGGTCATCGCCATCCACGATCGCGAGCACCTGGGTGCGGCGCTGGCCTGCCTGCGCCGGGGCTGGCATGTCCTGCTGGAGAAGCCGATGGCGCTGTCCCTCGAGGACTGCCGGGCCATCGCCGCGGCGCAGCGCGCATCGGGCCGCATCCTCGCCGTCTGCCATTCGATGCGCTATCAGCCTGGCTACCAGCGCATCAAAGAGACCGTCGACAGCGGCATCATCGGGCGGATCGTGCACGTCGAGATGTCCGAGCACGTCGCCTTCTGGCACCAGGCGCACAGCTACATCCGCGGCAATGCGGCCAACAGCGTCAAGTCCGGGCCGATGATCCTGACCAAGAGCTGCCACGACCTCGACTGGCTGAGCTGGCTGGTCGGCGCCACCGCCGAGCGTGTCTCCTCGTTCGGCTCGCTGAGCTGGTTCCATGCCGGCAACGCCCCGGCCGGCGCCCCGGCGCGCTGCTCCGACGGCTGTCCGCATCTCGCGACCTGCACCTATTCCGCGTTCCGCTGCTACGTCGATACGCAGCGCCGCAGCGGCTGGCCGGCGGCCATGTGCAGCCCGGTCGACCACTCGCGCGAGGCTCACCTCAAGGCGATCCAGGAGGGACCGTACGGCCGCTGCGTCTGGCATTGCGACAACGACACGGTCGACCATCAGGTGGTGAACCTCGAGTTCCCCGGCGGGATCACCGCCGGATTCACCATGACCGGGCTGTCCGCCGGCGGCGGGCGCAGCGTACGCGTGCATGGCACGCTCGGCGAACTGGTCTACCGGCAGAGTCCGCAGAGTTTGACCGTGCATGTCTTCGGAAGCGAACGCACCGAGGCCATCGATCTCAGCGAAGAGGGTGGCCACGGTGGTGGCGACGCCCTGCTTTTCGAGGCCTTCATCGACGCGGTAGCGAGCGGCGATGGCTCGCGCATGCGTACCTCGGCCGACGAGTCCCTGCGTACTCACGCCATGTGCTTCGCCGCCGAACTCAGCCGCCGTCAACGCCGCACCGTCGAATTGCAGGAGCTGCTGCCATGATCCCAGAACGCGCCCTCGACGGCTACGCAACCTCGAGCGACTGGCAGGAATCGCCGACCCGGATCGCCGTCCTGCCGATCGGCTCGTGCGAGCAGCATGGCGGCCGCCTGCCGCTGCTCACCGACGCCATCCTCGCTGAGCATTTCGCCGGCCTGCTGGCGAGGAGCCTCGGCGCCGCGCAGATGCCGCCGCTGTTCTATGCCACCAGTCATGAGCACACCGGCTTCCGCGGTTCGTTCTCGCTGCGACCGGAGACGGCGATGGCGGTGGTGCGCGACCTGCTCGATGGACTCGAGCGGCAGGGCTTCGAACGCGTCGTGGTGGTCAACGGCCACGGCGGCAACTTCTTCATCGGACCGGTGATCCGCGAGATCAACGCCCAGGACCGCCTGCTCAAGGTGCTGATGGTCGAGTGCGGCGCCGCCTTCGACCGTTCGGAGGAGGGGGCGCGGCTTGGCGAGGGCGAGCTGCACGCCGGCGCTTCGGAGATCTCGCGCATCCTCGCCATCCGCCCGGCGGTGGTCCGTCCGCCGGAAGAGGCGCTGCCGGCGGGCGGCGGCCTGGGCAACAAGCTGCGCCGCAGCGACCTGAACACCTTCGGCATCGGCTGCCGCGACTGCTCCGGCGTGTGGGGCGACGCGCGTGGCGGCGACGCTGCCGCCGGCGCGGCCATGATCGCAAGCATCGCAGCCAACCAGCTGGCCTTCGTTCGTGAGCGGTTCGCCTGGCTCGCCGAGCAGCCGTCCTACGCCGGGGCCGGTGGGATCGCCATCCGGCCGCTGGGCGCCGACGACATCGATGCCGGCATGCGGCTGTGCGCCCTGGCAGGCTGGAACCAGCTGCCCGACGATTGGCGGATGTTCATCGAGTTGCAGCCTCACGGCTGCTTCGCCGCCGTGCGTCAAGGCCGCGTCATCGGCACGGCCACCGTCCTCGCCTTCCCCGGCTGCGCCTGGATCGGCATGGTCCTGGTCGATCCCGCGCTGCGCCGCATGGGCATCGGCACCAGGCTGATGCAGGCGGCGATGGCCTCGCTTTCGGCCGACGCCGTCCTCGGACTCGACGCCACCGCAGCCGGTCGGCCGGTCTATCAGCGGCTCGGCTTCACCGACCACCAGGAGCTGCGCCGCCTGATCCTGCGCCCGCGCCCGGCGGCCGCCGCTCCGGCAGCCGGTGTGCGATCGATGCGCGAGGACGATCTGGCCGCGGTCACCGCACTCGATGCGCACGCGTTCGGATCCGAGCGGGGAGCCTTGCTGCGCTGGCTGCACCGGCGCCATCCCGACCTCGCCTGGGTCGCGACGGACGGCGGAGGCGCAGTGCGTGGCTGTCTGCTCGGACGCCCCGGCGTGGTATTCACCCAGTTCGGACCGGTGGTCGCGCCGGATCTGGCGACTGCCCAGGCCTTGGTCTCAAGCGCGATCGGCGCCGGCCATGCCGGGCCGGTGGGCCTCGATGCGGTGGACGATCCGACGTGGTGCGCGTGGCTGGGCAGCCTGGGCTTCGTCGAGGAGCGCCGCTTCACGCGCATGCTGCGCGGCGGCCGCTCGACCAGCGGCGCCGGGCTATGGGCCATCGCCGGACCAGAACTGGGCTGACGTCCGGAATCAGGGTGCCTGTTCCCACTCCAGCACCAGGTTGCACCGGCTGTGGCTGGAGGTGGCGGGTACCTGGCTCCAGATGAAGCCGTGGCGGTTCGAGGCCATGAACCAGGCGGTATCGGGCAGGATCGGCATCAGCGGAGGAACCCGGTTCCATGCCACCGCCGTGCCGTCGTCCCAGGCCAGGCCGCCCTTGCCGTCCGCAGTGACCCCCAGCCAGCAGCTGGTCCACGCAGGACCCAGCAGGCTGAGCAGCCGGGCTTCGTCCTCGGGGCCGGTCAGGCACGGCAGCCGGGCGCCGAACTGCGCCGCCAGGGCGCGAGCCTTGGCGAACTCCATCCTGGTCTGGCTGTCGAAGCGGAGGCGGCCCTGGTGCGCTTCGGCCAGCGACTTCATCCGGACGGGATCGCCGATCTCCCAGGCCAGGGCGTGCGAGATGCTGCGCGCCAGCTCGAGCCGGCCCGCGGTCTGCAGCCGCTTGATCAAGGCGTCCCAGAATTGCGTCTGATCCTTGCCCAGGGTGAACTTCAGGTTGCGCAGCTGCGGCATGGCCAGGATGGGATCGAGGTCGGTGATCGCGGTCCGGACGATGGACAAGCCGCGCAGCGGCGAGCCGCGCAACGGCGACAGGTCGGTGACCAGCGAGCGGTCGAGCGTCAGCCAATCGAGGGCCGAGACGTCGAGCGTCGACAGGTCGGTGACCAGGGTTCCGTTCAGCCGCAGGGTGCGCAGGGGCATGCCGGCCAGGGACTTCACCTCCATGAGCGGGGAATCATCGGCATCGTACCAGCGCAGCCGCGCCCCGGCCAGGGAGGAGAGCTCGGTGATGCGCGTACGCGAGGTGCTCAGCCACTGCAGCGGGGCTTCACGCAGCGGCGAGACGTCCGCCACCTTGGTGTACTCGAGATTGACGTTGATCAGCTTGCGGGCCGAGCGCAGGCGTGAGATGTCCATCACGTCGGTGCGCTGGATGTTGAGCACGACCATGCGCGTGTAGTCGATCGCCGGCAGCTCGCTCATCGGCACATGGTAGAGCGCCAGGTCGATCGGCGCGATATCCCGGAGTCTGCTCGGGTCGAAGGCTGGGGCGCTGCCGATGCGCAGGCTGCGCAGAGGCATGCCGGAGACGGCTGCGGCGTCCTCGATCGGTGCCTCCTCCATGCGCAACACCTGCAGCGGCATGCCGCGCAGCGGTTCGAGGCTGCGCACCTTGCTGTAGCTGGCGTTCAGCTCGATCAGGGGCATCCCCGCCAGCGGCGCGAGGTCGGAGAGCGGGTTGCTCTGGATGTTGACATAGCGCAGTTGCAGGCCGCGCAGACCGGAGAGATCGCTGATGGCGAGATTGGCGAGGTCGATGTATTCCAGGTTCCTGGTCCGGTGCAGCAGGCCGATGAGGCGGTCCAGCGATGCTGGCGGGATGACCTGCGAAGCGGTGATCTCGTCACCCCCCGGCATGGAGTACAGCCGGCGATGCAGCAGGAGCGTGGCGACCTGGCTGTCAGCATGGTCCTTCAGCAGCCTTTCCGCGATGTCGAGGGCCTGGGCGAGATCGCCACGCGTCCAGTGCTTCAGCGCCACCGTCTCCAGGCATGGCTGGAGCAGGCGCGACCCGGGGAATTCCCTGCCCAGCCGGGCCAGCGGATCCTTCCACGCCTCGACGTCCGACGACTTGCAGGCGGCCAGCACCGCGCGCGCCAGCGCCTCCTCGGCGAGAGAGCCCTTCGGATGGTCATCGGCAACCTGCTGGAACACGGCTACCGCCTGCGCCGGGTTGTCGCCGGCGATCAGCACATCTCCGGCCAGCAGCGGGCTGGGTCGCGCGGGCAGGCCGAGGCGCTCGATGCTGAGACTGCGCAGCAGCACGTCGGTGGACGGGCGGATGGCGAAGCTGCAGTACTCGGGTCCGCGCGGCGGCAGCAGTTCCTCCTGGTCGAGGATGACCGTCCCGTCGATGGCCACCGCGATGCGGCCCTCGGCGTGCGTCAGAGTGATGCGATATGGCCGGCCGGGCTGCAATTCCGGGCAGGCAAGCCGGGTGGGCTGGTTGCGCTCGCCTGGCCAGGTCACCGATATGTAGGTGCGCACACCGAGGGAGCCTCCCACGGTGCAGCTGAACCCCGGCGGGGTATCGACCTTGTCGATGGCGCTGCTGCGGCGGGCGTTGACGTGGAGTTCCAGCCCGTCGACTGCATCAGGCCAGATCACCTCGGCGGTCAGGCGCACGTCGCCGCGATCAGTGACATCCTCTAGCCAGAGGAGGTTCCAGGCATGCAGCAGTACGCCATCGACACCCATGCCCTCGACCCCGGCGAACCGCCCGGTCATCACCGCACTGCGCAGGCACGATGGATCGGCACCGGGAGCAGTGAAGTCGCGCGCCCACACGGGCTGCCACTCCCCGCTCGTGGCCTGGCGTTCACGCCAGACGAGCAGTGCAATACCCGCCGCCAGGACGAGCGTCGTGGCGATGACTGCGATGACGATGTGGCGACGGGGAAGTAATGCGGGCTGCATGTGGTCGATCAACTCCGTGCCGAGACTGGTCGCCAGCGGCGAAGTCGGCATTTTCAGCATAGGGGCGTTCCTCGCCCGGCCCAAGCGCATAGTCCACGTGCATGCCGGTCTGGGCAGGATCGAGCATCGCCAGATCAGTCCGCGCCATGCCCCGGCGGCGCTCCGCCGTTACGGCGTCGGGGCGTCCCACTCCAGGACGAGGTTGCATGTCTCCTTGCCGTCGGCCGCGACGCGCGACCAGATGATGCCCTGCTGGTTGAAGCCGGCCAGCCAGGCGCCGGCGGCGGCGCCCGAGGGATCGGCGGGCCGCGTCCAGGTCGCCTTGCTGCCATCCTCCCAGACCAGGGCGCCGTCGGCGTCCACGTCCAGGCCGAGCCAGCAGCGGTACCAGTTCGGCCCGAGCAGGGCGAGCAGTCGCGCTTCATCCGCCGGTCCGCTCAGGCAGGGCAGGCGGGCGCCGAGGCGCCGGGCGGTCTTGCGCGCGGTCGCGGCGTCGACGTAGGTCTGGGTGTCGAAGCGCAGGCGGCCCTGCTGCGGCTCGGCCACGGCCTTCATCCGCGCCGGGTCGTCGCTCGCCCAGGCCAGGCGCTGGCCGATGTTGCGCGCCAGCTCGTGGCGCCCCTCCTGCTGCAACTTGGCGACCAGCGCGGTCCAGAAACGCTCCTGGTCTTTGGCCGGGGTGAAGGTCAGGTTTTGCAGCTGGGTCATGCCCAGCACCGGGTCGAGGTCGGTGATCGCCGTCCTGGCGATCGCCAGTCCGCGCAGCGGCATGCCGCGCAGCGCAGCGATGTCGGTGATGCGCGTGCCGTTGATGCTCAGCCAGTCGATCGCAGAGAGATCGAGCATCGAGATATCGGAAACGGTCGTGTTGTCGAGGCGTAGAGTGCGCAGCGGCATGCCCGCGAGCGCGCGCACGTCGGTCAGCGGCGCATCGTCGGCGTCAAAGAAGCGCAGTCGCGCCCCGGCCAGGCTGGCGACGTCGCGGACGTGAGTGCGCGAGATGCTCAGGCGCTGCAGCGGAGCCTCGCGCAGCGGGGAGATGTCGACAACAGCGGTGTATTCGAGGTTGACGTGCACCAGACGACGGGCCGAGCGCAGCCGCGCGAGGTCGGCGATGTGCGTGCGGCGGATGTCGAGCGTCGTCATCTCATTGTAGCCGATATCGGGCAGCTCACCGAGGCCGGAGCCGGAGAGGTGCAGTTCGACCGGCGAGACGTCGCGCAGCGACCCTTCGACCAGCGGCACGTCGATGGCGCTGAAGCGGCGCAGCGGCATGCCGGCGAGTGGCGACAGGTCGTTGGCGCGGGTATGGTCGAGATGCAAGACCTGGAGAGGCATGCCGCGCAGGGGGGTGAGGTCGGCCAGCGGCGCATAGCGCGCCGTCAGATCGACCAGCGGCATGCCGGCCAGCGGCGACAGGTCGCTGACGGCAGTACGGTGCAGGATGAGGTAGCGCAGGTGCATGCCTCTGAGGAAGCCGAGATCGGAGACCGGCAGGGCGCTGAGGTCGAGGTATTCGATGCCTGGGGTCTGCCGTATCAACGCGAGCAGGCGGGCGAGGACCGCCTCGGGCAGGGGATCGGGCCGCCGGTGGAGCAGGTCGACAGCGATGTGGCTGTCGGGGAAGCGGCGCTGCAGTGTGCCGGCGAGATCAACGGCCTGGTCGAGGGCGCCCGCGGTCCAGTGCGTCATCGCCTCGGCCTCGAGGCAGGGTTTGAGCAGTGGCGAGGAGGGGAAGGCGCGTTCGAGCCGCCCGAGCGGCTCCTTCCAGGCGTTGGGCGCCCCCGACTTGCAGCCGGCGAGGACGGCGCGGGCGAGCGCGTCCTCGGCCAGCGCACCACCGGGATGGTCCTCGGCGACCTGCTGGAAGAGGGCAATGGCCTGCAGCGGGCTGTCGCCGGCCAGTAGGGTGTCGCCGGCAAGCAGCGGGCTGGGTCGCTCAGGCAGGGCGAGGCGCTCGACCGTCAGCCTGCGCACCAGCACGTCGGACCACGGGCGCAGGGCGAAGCTGCGGAACTCCGGGCCCCGCGGCGGCAGCACCACTGGCTCGTCGATGATGACGGTGCCGTCGATGGCGATGGCGAGGCGCCCGTTGGCGTGGGTCAGCGACAGGCGGTACGGAATGCCCGGGCGCAGCGCCGGCGCGGCGAAGCGGAACGGCTGTCCGCGCTCATTGGGCCAGTTGACCGAGAGGAACGTGCGTGTGCCGAGGAAGGCGCCGATGTGCCCGCCGAAGCCGGGGACGATGTCGACCTTGTCGATCGCCTCGCTACGCCGGGCGTTGACGTACAGCACCAGTCCGTCGACGACATGCGGCCACACCACCTCGGCGGTGAGGCGGACATCGCCTCGGTCGGTGACGCCGTCGAGCCAGAACAGATTCTTCTCGTGCAGCAGCACGCCGTCAGGTCCCTGCGCCTCGACCCCGGCGAAGCGGCCGGTCATCTCGTGGGTGCGAAGGCAGGAGGGGTCGGCGCCGGCGCCAGCGACGGTAAAGTCGCGATACCACAGCGGCTGCCACGCGCCGAGGCTGGCGCGGTGCTCCCGCCAGGCCCACCAGCCGAGGCTGGCGGCGAGGAGCACGGCGGCGGCGGCGGCGGCGTAGAGGGAGATGCGCATGCTGCGGCGGCGACTCGCCGCAGCGGCGACGCCGTCGGCCAGATCGGGAGGTGCGGGCTGCATGGTGTCGAGGATCTCCTTGGCGAGGGTTAGGTCGCCGCTGGCGATGGCGTGGCGTATGTGGCCGCGCTGGGCGCGGGCCAGCCCGTCGCGGGCGCGCTGGCTTGCGCTGTCGAGCTCGCAGGCGCGGCGGAACTCGTTCTCGACGCGGATGAAGGCGGCGTGGTCGCCGGAACGTTCAAGTTCGGCGACGGTGCGCTCGGCCTGATCGCAGATGACGGCGGCGTCGCGCCCGCAAAGCCACAGGCGCAGGGCCCGGGCCATCCCGGCGGCGTTGGCAAAGCGCGCGGACGGCGCTGGCGCCAGCGCGCGGCGGGCGATGGCTAGGAGGTCAGACGGGATGCGCGCGGCGACGCCGGCTGGCGGCTCCTCGATGTCGCCGCGCCGCTTGCGTTCCCAGAAATCCTCGCCCTCTCCGAGGGCGAGCAGCGGCGGACGCAGGCAGAGCAGTTGCCACAGGGTTGCGCCAAGGGCGTAGACGTCGCTGCGCCCATCGGCCGGCTCGCCGCGGGCCTGCTCCGGCGACATGTACAGGGGCGTACCGACCACACCGGCCTCTCCGCCGGCGCCGGAGCGCTCGGCCGAGCCCCAGTCGAGGACCAGCAACTCACCGAACTCGCCGATCATGATGTTGGCTGGCTTGAGGTCGCGGTGGACGACGCCGCGGCTGTGCGCGTAGGCCACCGCCTCGCAGACACGGATCATCACCTGCACACGGTCAGCGGTGTCGCGGATGGGCTCGGGCACGCGGCCTTCGCCGGCGAGGGCGATCGCCTCGGCCAGGGTGACGCCGGTAGCCTGGCGCATGGCGAACCACAGGCGTCCGTCGGCGGTCTCGCCGAGGTCGTGTACCGGCAGCACGTTGGGATGCTCGAGGCTGGCGGTGGTGCGGGCCTCGGCAGCGAACCGTTCGGCGGCGCACGCGTCGCCGGCGCTGCCGGATGCCTGCACCTTCACCGCCATGATGCGGCCGAGGCGGCGGTCCTCGACCGCCCAGACTTCGCCGCCGCCGCCGCGGCCGAGCAGGCTGGCGACTGCGTAGCGCCCGGCTGGCTCGCTGATGCCCTTAAGCGGTGGCGCGCACAGCACAGGCGGCGCGGCATCCGCCGCCTCGCCCACCGCCTCGCCCACCGTCCTGATTCCGCCATCGTCGGACGCCGTTCCGGCTGGGGGCTCGCGCAGCGTCGGGGTGACGTCATCGGCCATCACATGAGGTTAACGACATCACCCATCTGGGTGAAGTGCATTTCCTCAGACAGCTCAGCTGAGCGCCCCCCCCCAAGTCTGATCAGGCGATGTCCGATCCTGATCAACATCGCCGCTTGTTGAAAAATAACGGCATTTCCTGCCGCAGGAGGTCATGTTCCAGTAGCCAAAGGGCGGCCCGCGTCTACGGTGGAGCCATGGTCCAGGACAGCTTTGAGCTCAGCGATGCGCCCACGAGACCGAGCGTCCCGCTCGCCGATCTGATTGCTGCGGCGCGCAGCGGTCAGCCCCCGGAGGCCATCGCCGGCTTTACCGATCGCATTGTCCTGATCCGCCGCATCGCCGAACTGCTCGCTGTGGCGCACGCGCGCGGCGTCTTCCACAACGACCTCCGTCCGCAACGCGTGCTGATCAACGCCCTTGGCGGCGTCGAGCTCGACGGCTGGGAGGGTCCCGCCGATCCGTCGCCGGCCGCCGCCTCGTACCTTGCCCCTGAGCGCATCGGCGGCGCTGGTGCCGATGCGCTCAGCGATGTCTACGCCCTCGGCGCCATCCTCTGGGAGCTGCTCACGCTGCGTTCGGCGCTGGTCGTCGAGGAGAACCTGACGCGCTTCTGGAAGCGCAAGCGCAGCGGCGACATTGACCCGCTGCCGCAGGAGGTCCGGCAGTGGGTGCCCCCCGACCTGCTTGCGGCGGCGCGCCGCGCCATGGCGCCAGAGCGCAGCGAGCGCTGGCCAGACGTACTGCAGTTCTCCGCCGCTGTCGGCCTGTGGCTGCGCCGTGTTGAGAGCGTCGCCATCACCATGCAGGCAGAGGGCATGTTGGTAGGACAGCAGGCCGCCGGCGAAGGCATCGCCGCCGCCTCAACCGGCTTCCGCTCGGCGCTTGCGCTGTGGCCGGACAATCCCGCCGCTCGAGACGGCTTGCAGGCCACCGACGCGGTGCAGGCGCTCGGCAGCGCCGAGGCCGGCGACCTCGACGGCGAAGCGCCGGCGCAGCTGGCGGTGACAGCGGAATTCCGCCGCCTGCACCACCGTCAGCGGCGCAGCTGGCTGCTGCGCGCTGGCGCAGTCATCACCATCGCCGTCGCGCTCGTCGCAGCGGCCTCTTCGGTGTGGTGGTTGCCGCACCTGCGCAGCAGCATCTGGCAGGGCGTCGCCGAATGGGAGCCGTCGCCAGGCCGGCAGCTGACCGGACTGGTCAGCACCACCACCGATGTCGACGCGGCGACGCAGGTGCCGACGCCGGACGCGACCTCGTTCGCCCCGCCGCCGGGCCGCATGGTGTGGATGGAGGGGGTCGATGGCCGAGGCGACGTCCGCATCACCATTGACGCCACCTGGCAGGAGCGCATCGACGGCCTTGAGCTGATGCTCGGCATTCCGCGCCAGAACTTGCCGTCTCCGTCGATGACTCCGCCCGGATACTCCTGCCAGTTCGGTGGAGCCGATGGTGCCCAGACCTTCATCTCGGCCAGCCCGGTCGCGGGCTCGCCGCAGCGGCCCTCGCCGGTGAGCGTGCCCTTCCAGCCCGGGACGCGCTACTCCCTCGCGATCGAGAAGCGTGGCGACCTGCTGCGGCTGCTGGTCGATGGACGCGAGGTCTACCGCCTGCGCAGCATCATCCCGATCGGCGACAGCCGTTCGCGCTGGCTGGCGCTGCGCGCCTGGAACGCCGTGCGCATCCACCGCATCCGGGTCGAGAAGCCCCTTCGTGCTCCTGACTCCGGGCCGTTGGCCACCGCCGACGCCCTGGCCGAAAGCGGCCACCACGCCGATGCCCTGGCAGCCTTCGGCGAATTGCTGCGGCGACTGCCGCCCGGCCGTGACAGCGACCTCGCGATGGTGAAGGCCCACCTGATGGCCAGCCTCCTGCCCGAGCATGACGGGCAACGCAGCCGGCTTTTCACCCGCGCCTCCTCGCAGCTGGCCGCCTCGCCGCTGCTCTTCGATGTCATGCAGGCGGAGGCGGTGTGCCGGTGGCGTCGCCAGGACTGGCAGGGGGCCCTGAGCCTGGCCCAGACCGTGCAGGCCCGGCACCCCGAGGAGCGCTGCGCCCTCGCGCTGCTCGAACAGCGTCTGACTGGCATACCCGAGCACGTGACCGTGGTGCTGCTCGACTTGCTCAAGCAGAGCCCGCAGATCTCGCACCTCGACCTCTCCGATCTCGGCTTGCGCAGCATCGCCGCCCTGGCTGGCATGAAGCTGTCGAGCCTCGACCTCTCCGGCAACAGCATCGAGGATCTGGCGCCGCTCTCCGGCATGCCCCTGGTGCATCTCGATCTGACCGGCAACCAGGTCGCCGACATCGCGGTGCTCAAGGGCATGCCGCTGTCGGTGCTGAACCTGGCCGGCAACCGCATCGGCAGCGTGGCCGCCCTGGCTGGTTCGCATCTGCGCGTGCTGCAGCTTGCCGGCAACCGCGTTGTCGATCTCGCTCCGCTCGCCGGCCTGCCGTTGGCGGAACTCGATCTCAGCGGCAACCCGGTGGTGGATGTCGCGCCTCTCACGGGTTGCGCCCGGCTCACCGACCTGCGCTTGGCTGACACCCTGGTGACAGCGATTCCGCCGCTGCCACAGCAGCTTGCGACGATCGACTTGTCGCGCTGCAAGATTACGGATGTGTCGGCGCTGGCCCGCACCGCCCTGGTCACCATCCGCCTCGATGGCTGCCCAGTGGAGGATCTGACCACCTTGCCGTTCGCCACGCTCCGCCATCTGCATCTGCGCGACTCGGCCTTCTCCAGGCCGGCGGACCTCAAGGGCGCCACCCTCGCCGTCCTCGACCTCGGCGGCACTCCGTTGCGCTCGCTTGAGGACCTGCGCCGCATCGCCTTCACCGCTCAGGCCCGGCTGCTGCTCGATGGCACGGCGGTCGAGGACATCGCTCCGATCGCCGAGCTTGGCATCGCCTCGATCGGGCTGGCCCGGACCAAGGTCAGGGATCTGACGCCGTTCGCCGGCGTGACCATGAGCCGGCTGGACGTCAGCGGGACCCCGGTGACCGACCTCGCCCCGGTCCTTTCGATCATCGGCTTGCGTGACATCGTGATCTGGGATGTGCAGGTCCGGCCGGCTGAGCTCGACGCGTTTGTCGACCAGCTCGAACGCCTGCATCATCCGGCGGCGCTGATCAACCGCTTGCGCGCCCAGGTGGCCCTCCGCGCCAAGGACTGGCGTCGGCTGCGCGCCATGGCGGCGACGGTCGGGAGCAGTCCGCGGCTCATCCTCGGTCTCGAACTGCCGGTGGCCCAGGCACGGGCGCTGGCGCGAGAGGCCGGCGCCCATCTGCCGTGCCCGCAGGATGCCGAGGATCTACGCGCCTTGCGTGAGATGCGTGAGATGCCGGCGTGGTTCTGGCTCGGGTTGACCGCCGATCGCAGCGGGCGCCGCCCGCCTGTCTGGGACGAAGAGCACGTCCCTTCGGATCCGATGCGCTGGATGCGCCGTGGGCCGCAGAGCCTGCAGGCGGCCGGCTATCGCATGTCCGGGCCGGGCCGGGAGGCCCAGCTGGTGCCTGATGATGCGCCGACCAGCACCAGCGCCGTGATCCTCGAATGGTGAGCCGCGTTCGCTAGCCCGCGCGCAGGCCTCCAGCGCAAACCGCTAGCGCACGGCGTTCAGCGCAAGCGCTAGCACCGGCCGGATCGCCGCCGCCATGCGGGAGAAGCCGAGGTCGGTGGCGTGGACGCCGTCGACCGTCGCCTCGTTGTCGTCGCCGTAGAGCGCCTCGCCGGGGACGTGGAAGATCAGCGGATCCGCAGCCATCAGCCGCTGTGCGATCGGGCGGAGCACGGCGTTCTTGTCGCCGGGATCGCTGCCTGGCGGCTGCAGCACGCGTTGCAGGTAGGTGATGTTGCCGACCAGCACGATCGGGGTGTGCGGGTGGCGGGCGCGCAGGGCGGCGACGAAGGGCGGGATGCGCTCGCTAACCTGTTCGGCGCTGAGATTGGGCAGCGGGTCGAGGACGAAGACCGCGGCGTCGAGTTCGGCGACCAGGCTGGCGACCTCGGGCTCGGCCCGGCCATTGCCGGAGAAGCCGAGGTTGATCATCGGTACGCCCAGCTGCCGGCCGAGGATCGCCGGGTAGGCCATGCCTGGGCGCGAGGCGCAGCCGCCCTGCACGATCGACGAGCCGTAGACCACCACCGGGCGGGCCTTTTCAGGAGCGGCTGGGGCGAGGACAGCGCCCTTCGGCACGCCGAGCTGCAGCGATTCGAGTCCGTTGTAGAGCGGCAGGTAGAGGCGGTACGAGCGCAGCCCCTGGGCCGGGATGTCGCCGATCAGGCGACCCTGGTTGGTCGGGCTCTGGTTCGGCCGGCCGACCCCCAGCCAGCGCCAGCTGCCGGCGAAGTCGACGTAGAGGTCGAGGCCGCTGACCCCGGTGGCCGGCATGTGGTCCATCGCCAGGTTGGGATTGCGCACCGTCCAGCGAGCGCTGATTTCCCGAGCGTCGGAGACGAAGCGGATCTCCAGGCCGGCGCTGTGCTGGGCCAGACTCCACACCTCGGGTCGCACGGTCTGCTCGGCGCGGGCCGGCAGGCGGGCGAAAGGCTGGCCCAGCCCGTCCTGCCAACCCTGGCCGCGCAGGCCGAGGGTGCGCGCGTCGTACCACAGCAGATCGCTGCCCGGCTGGGTGACGGCGAAGTTGGGGTCGAGGCGTTCGGGGGCGCTATCGGCGGCGTTGGGCATGGTAGCTCCGGGAGGCGTGCAGCGTTGCGCTCCGCGCGGTCAGGCCAGCTGCAGGCGTCGCCATGCAATCGTGCCGTCGGCGGAGGACGCGGACCGACGGATCGGGTACCAGCGCAGCAGTCGTGGTGGCGGGAGCGGCGGCGGGCATGCCTGACCTTCGGCCCGCCGGTGGTCGGGCTGGGACGTAGTCCTACCAAGGAGTTGCGGCGCCGCGTGGCGGCATTGGCATCACCTGCGCGTTAAGGACCCGCAGCGTCCCCGCATGTCGCGGATCGCCACACGGAGCCAGCGATGCCCAAGGGCATATACGCCGCCGCCAGCGCCATGGTCACCGAGACCAAGATGCTCGAAAGCACGGCGCGCAACATCGCACATGCCCAGACCCCCGGCTATCGCCGCGAGGGCGTGATCCGGGTCGGCTTCGCCGAGATCCTCGCGGGCGAGGGGCGCAACGGCGGAATCAAGCACGACGGCGGCGCGGGGGTGACGGCGGACGGTCGCTACACCGAGTTCACCGACGGCCTGCGCGACCCGACTGGCGGCACCTACGATCTCGCGCTGCATGGCGATGGCTTCTTCACCGTGCGCGACGGACAGGGCAAGACCTGGCTGACACGTAACGGCAACTTCAAGCTCGACCTGCAAGGCCGCTTGACCACCCGCGAAGGTCATCTGGTCCAGGGCCAGGGCGGACCCATCACCATCCCCGAGAACGTCGACCGGGTGGTCATCGAGGAGAGCGGCCTGGTCACCACTGAGCAGAGCTCCACCGAAGGCCTGGTCCGCACGACCATCGACCAGCTGCGCGTGACCACGGTCGCCAAGCTGCACGACATGCCGCCCTCCAACGGCATCTACTTCGATCCCGCCGATCAGACGCTGATCGACACCAAGGCGGTCATCCATCAGGGCCAGCTCGAACGCGGCAACGTCAACCCGGTCGATGAACTCGTTCAGATGGTGACGCTGCAGCGACGCTACGACTCAGCCCAGAAAGCCCTCACCGAGCAATCGCGCACCGGTGAAGGCTACAGCGACATCCTGCGCGGATGACCTAGCAGAGAAAGGAACCGACCATGCCTCGCGCCCTGTGGACCGCCGCCTCCGGAATGGCCGCTCAGCAGTACAACGTCGACCTGCTGGCGAACAACATCGCCAACATCAACACCACCGGCTTCAAGCGCCAGCGGACCGATTTCCAGGATCTCTACTACGACATCAAGACCCAGCCCGGCGCGCGCGCCGGCCAGCAGGGCCGCAACCCGACAGGCGTCCAGGTCGGTACCGGCGTCACGGTCAGCGGTACCACCCGCATCTTCACCACTGGCAACATCGAGCCGACCGGACGTCCGCTCGACGTCGCGATCGAGGGCGACGGCTTCTTCCAGATCCAGATGCCGGACGGGGCGACCACCGCCTATACCCGGGCGGGCGATCTGCGCATGGACTCCGACGGACGTCTGGTCACCGCCGACGGCTACTATCTCGAACCGGCTTTCACCATCCCCGACGGCGTGGCCGAGAACGACATCTCGATCGCCGGCGACGGCACGGTGACGGTCAAGATCGACGGCGTCGAGAGCACGGTCGGCCAGTTGTCCCTGGTGCGCTTCCGCAACAACAGCGGCCTGCTGTCCAATGGCCGCAACCTCTTCGAAGAGAGCGAAGCGAGCGGTCCGCCGACCTCCGGCTTCCCCACCGATCCCGGCTTCGGCACCCTGCGTGGCGCCGCGCTGGAGAAGGCCAACGTCGAGTCGGTGACCGAGCTGATCAATCTGATCGTGGCGCAGCGCGCCTACGAGATGAACTCCAAGAGCATCACCACGGCCGACCAGATGATGCGCACCGCCAATGAGCTGATCCGGTAGCTGGCATGAGCCTGCGGCTGCTGACGCTGCTGCTGTCTGCCGGCCTGCTGGCCTCCGGCGAGGTCGCGATCGCGATCCGCGCCGAGACCTGGGCGGCCGGTCCGCGCGCAACGCTCGGCGAGGTCGCCGAACTCAGCGGCGAAGCCGAGATCTGCGACCGCCTTCGCGCCCTCACCGTCGCCGAATTGCCGACCTTGACCGCGGTGCAGATCGACGCGCGCGTCGTCACCGCCCTCGCCACCCGCGCCGCCGCACCCGCCACCCTGCGCATCACTGGTTCTGGCACGGTGGCACGCCGAGCGCGCACGTTCGGCGACGCTGAGCTGTTCGCCGCCGCCGCCGCCGCCGTCACCGGCACGCGCATCATCCAGGTGCGCTGCAGCGGTGCGCTTACCGTGCCGGAGGGTGCGACGCTGGTCGCGGAAGCGCTCGATCCGCAGGCCCTCGGCGAGACCGCCTTCCGCGTCCGCGCGCTCGAGGACGGTCGCGAGAGCGGCCGCAGCCTGGTCGTGCTGCGCATCGAACGCGACGTCGAGATAGCGGTCGCGACCCGTGCTCTCGGCCGCGGCGCGATCATCGGCGCGCAGGACGTGCGCCGCGAGGTGCGGGCCGCGACCCGCCTGAACCTGGCGGCGGCGGTCGATCCAGCCGTGCTCGTCGGCACGCTCGCCCGGCGCGACATCGCCGCCGGCGAGCCGATGCTGCCGGGGCGGGGTGACGAGCGGGCCCCCGGCCGCGCCGGCCGCACCCAAGGCGGCCACCTGGCCGGTCGCGGCGTCCTGGTCGGACATCAGGGC